>NZ_RBXX01000002.1:1504765-1805718 GCF_003635025.1 Saccharopolyspora antimicrobica
AAACCGGCGGCATCGGCGCCGGGCAGGCGGTCGACGTACTGGGCGGCCGCGTCGAAGAGCGACACGATGGCGTCGAGGTCGCGGTCGGCCTGAGCACCGGCGGTGCCGTGCCGTTCGGTCTGCGCCACCCAGCGCTTCTCCAGACCGCTGGCCTTCCAGACCCGCCACAGCGTTTCTTCCACGCTGTGCCCGGCGGCGACCGAGTCGGATGCCTTGCGCAGCAGGCCCGCGAGGCGGCGGGCGGGTTCGGCGGCGGAGTCCTCCAGCGCGGCGAGGCGGTCGTCGTCCTGCAGCACCTCCACCAGCAGCTCACCGCTGCCACGAGCGCCGCCCGCGGCGAGCTCCAGGCGGCGGAGACCTCGGCGCAGTCGGCGCAGCGCCAGCGGGTCGGCGCCGCCGAGCGGCGAACCCAGTAGTTCAGCGGCAGCGTCCGGGTCGAGCGCCTGTGGACGCGCGGCGCAGCGCAAGAGCGTCAACAGCGGACGGACCGCGTTGCGCTGCGCCAGCGGGATGTCGTCGACGGGCAGCGCGATCGGCACGCCTGCGGCGAGCAGGGCGCGGCGCAGCACCGGCAGGGAGAGCCCGGTCGAGCGCACCACGACCGCCATCTCCGACCAGGGGATCTCATCGAGCAGGTGCGCGCGGCGCAGCTGGTCGGCGACCCAGGACGCCTCCTGCGCCTCGGTGGCCAGCAGTCGTACCTGCACCGATCCGTCGCGGCCGTCTTCGGGCTCGACCAGCTGGCGCTGCGGGCCCGCACCCGGCAGCCGCTCCGCCAGCCGCTGCACGGCCTCGCGGACCGCTTTGGACATCCGGTGGTCGACCGTCAGCACCTCGGTGCTGTTGCCGTCCGGATCGGAGTCCAGCAGGCAGCGCGGGTCGGCACCGCGGAACGAGTACACCGCCTGGTCCGGGTCACCGGCCAGCACGAACTCGGTCGCGGTGTCGCCGAGCCGCCTGATCAGCCAGTACTGCTGCGGGTCCAGGTGCTGCGCGTCGTCGACGAAGACGTAGCGCACCCGGTCCTGCTCGGCGGCGAGCAGCTTCGGGTCGGTGTCGAAGGCCAGCAGCGCCGAACCGACCAGCTCGGCGGCGTCCAGCGCGGGAGCCTGCGAACCACCGGCACCGCGCAGCAGCGTGACCTGCTCGTACTGCCGCGCGAACTTGCCCGCGGCGATCCACTCGGGACGGCCGTGCTGGCGGCCGAGCGCTGCCAGCCGCTCCGGGCCGACGCCACGCTCAGCGGCCCGCAGGAGCAGGTCGCGCAGTTCCTCGGCGAAGCCGGGAACGGTCAGCGCCGGGCGCAGCGGCTCCGGCCAGTCACCGGCGCCCACCTCCACGTCACCGGCCAGCAGATCGCGCACCAGCGCGTCCTGGTCCGGACCGTTGAGCAGCTGCGGCGGCGGTAGCTGCTCGCGCACCGCTTGCAGCCGCAGCACCGCGAAGGCGTAGGAGTGGACGGTCCGCACCAGCGGTTCGGGCGCGGTGCGCACCTCGGACGACGAGCCGGTGAGCAGCCGGGTGATCTCGGTGCGCATCCAGGCCGCGGCGCGGCGGCTCGCGGTCAGGACCAGGACGTTCTCCGGCGACACCTCGCGGTTGCGGATCCGGTCGGCGGCCAGCTCGGCGATGAGGGTGCTCTTGCCGGTTCCCGGGCCGCCGAGCACGCGCAGGAAGCCGAAGGAGTGCGCCAGCGCCCGCTGCCCGGCTTCGTCCCACGTGACGCGCTGCCGAGCGGGTTCGGCGCGGCGCACGAGCACGGGCGCGGTCGGGGAAGGCACCCGTCGATGGAACCACGCGTCAACGACAAGGTCGCGAAGGGCTCGCGGTTCGCCGTTTCGATCTCGCTCGCAGGTGGGAGCCCTGCCGCGCCGGTTCGCGCGTCCCCCGTTCCGGGGTCCCGGGGCCGGGGTTGAACCGCCGGGCGGTCATCGCACGTGTAACCGGCGGTAAGCCTTTCACCACTGATTTCCACCGAATCTTCACGCGCGAGTAGCGCCGATTCAATGTGAATTCAAGACCGCCTTTTGGTGGTACAAACCAATTTTTTTCTCTGGCAAGGTTCCGGATCACCACGGGAAGACCGCCCGTGACCTGCGAAATCACTCCCCCGAGACGCATGGATCCCCCGAAGGAGGAAACCGTGAGCAAGGTCCGCAAGAGCCTGCTTACCTGTGCTGCGGCCACGGCAGCACTGGCCCTCGGCGCTGTTCCCGCGCTCAGCGCTGAAGCGACCGACGCCCGAGCCGACGCCGCCGCTCCGGTCGCCGCCTCGCCCTACCTCTACAACGGCTGGGGCAACCCGCCCGCGGTCGGCGAGGTGATGAGCGCCACCGGCATCAAGGACTTCACGCTGGCCTTCATCCTCTCCGACGGCACCTGCAACCCCACCTGGGACGGCAACCGCCCGCTGGACGGCCCGGACAAGGCGGTCATCGAGGACGTCCGCGCCAACGGCGGTGACGTCATCCCGTCCATCGGCGGCTGGGCGGGCAACAAGCTCGGCGAGGCCTGCCAGGACGCGCAGTCGCTGGCCGCCGCCTACCAGAAGCTGATCGACGCCTACGACCTGAAGGCCATCGACATCGACATCGAGGCGACCGAGTTCGAGACGCCCGCGGTACAGGACCGGGTCCTGGAGGCGCTGAAGACGGTCAAGGAGGCCAACCCCGGCCTGCAGACCGTGGTCACCTTCCCGACCCTGATCAGCGGCCCGAACGCGCACGGCCAGCGGCTGATCGACAAGGCCGCCGAGATCGGCGCGAACGTCGACGTCTGGACGCAGATGCCGTTCAACTTCGGCGGCACCGACATGGCGGCCGACACCATCACCTCCACCGAAGCGCTGAAGGAGCGGCTCAAGGCCGCCTTCGGCTACAGCGACGCGGAGGCCTACGCGCACGCGGGCATCTCCTCGATGAACGGCAAGACCGACGTCGGCGAGGTCGTCACCCCGGCCGACTTCCAGAAGATGGCCGACTACGCCAAGGAGAAGAACCTCGGCCGGTTCACCTTCTGGGCGCTGAACCGCGACCGCCAGTGCGAGGGCGGTAGCGGCGGGGACTCCTGCAGCGGCATCCCCCAGCAGCAGTGGGAGTTCACCAAGATCGTCGCGGGCTTCCAGGGCTGATTCTCCGGCTGCCGCGAGGAGAACGGCCGCCGCTGAGCGGACCGTTCGCCTCGCGGCAGCGGTGCGCGGTGGTGCGGTAGCTTCGGGTGCGTGAACGAGGAGACCTGGGAGCAGGTGCGGGCGGTCGTGGCCTCGATCCCGCCCGGATCGGTGCTCTCCTACGGCGACGTCGCCGAGATCGCTGGGCTGCGTTCGGCACGCATCGTGGGCCGCATCCTCGCCGAGGACAGCGCCGATCTGCCGTGGCACCGGGTTCTGCGTTCCAACGGCACGGTCGCCGAACACCTCCGGCAGCGCCAGCTGGAACTGCTGCGCGCCGAAGGCGTCCTCGCCGACGGCGCCCGCGTCAGCATGCGCCGCTACCGCTGGATCCCCGAGGAAGAGTCCCGCCCCGGCTCCGCGGTCTAGTCACCGAAGTACCAGTGCTTTCCCCTGGCCCAACCGAGGAAGCGCCTGCCCCCGTTCGGTGTCGTGCCGGACTCGTCGAACCTCCCTCCACCGAGCACGTGCGCCAGTCCCTCGACTGCCGGTGCGAACCGGGTGAGGCCCGCGCCGCGAACCGCCTCGTCCAGCCCGCCCAGCCGGGCCCGCTGTTCCCGCGGGTCGCAGAAGCCGAGTAAGAAGATCGCCTGCCGCCACGCATAAGCAGCGTTCTTCACCTGGATCAGCGCGGCGTGGTGGTCGGACGCCGGTTGCTGGCGGAGCCGGGCGACGATCCAGTCGAACGTCCGCCGGACCAGCTCCGGCGCGTGCTCGCGCAGCTGCTCCGCCAGTCCCAGCTCGTGCACCAGGACAGCGAGGTTGTGCGTGGTGAGGATCTGGGACTGCTCCAGCACCGCACCGTTGCGCGATATGAACCCCCTGCCGCTACCGGCTTCCTCGGCCCGCGCCGCGCACAGCGCGGTGAAGTCGTCGGCGGTCCGCCGTCCCCACCTGGTACCGATTCGCCGAGCCTCCGGCCACGCCGGTGGCAGGTCGTAGTAAGCCGCGTAGACCGTGCCCGCCATCGCCCGGCTGGCCAGCACCGCGGCATCCCGCCACTTCATGACGAAGGTGCCCGTGAAGATGTCCGCCGCCACTTCCTCCACCAGCGGCATCCGGATCCCGGCCAGCACGGACATGGCACCGAACTCGCGGACCAGCGGGTTCGGCAGCAGGGCCTGCGGGAACGAGGTGATCGCGAGCAGCACGGCCTGCTGCAGCGAGCGATGCGCGGCCACCGAGCGCTCCACCCGCGGCGACCGGCAGACCGCGAGCGCGCGCACCCACGGGAGTTCGTCGAACCGCACCTGTTGCTCCAGGTTGAGCAGCAGCAGGCTGCGACGGCGCCGGAACGCGGTGTAGGTCTGCTCGTGCACCCCGGCCAGCACCGGGTCGTCCAAGCCCGCCGAAGCGAACCGGGCGGTGAGCTGCGGCAGCACGCGTGCGAGCACCTCGCCCGAGGTGATCACGCCGCGGCGCACCAGCTCGTCGACCGGTGCTTCCAGCGCACGGGCCACCTTGTCGACCAGGTGCTCCGGAATCGCGGTGCCGACCGGAACGCCGCCCGCACCGTCCTCTTCGGACACTGCCGCCGCGATCGGCTCCAGCGACGGCACACCTCCGTCGGCCGGGTAGTGGTCCAGCCGCGCGGCCACCAGTTCCGCGATCGAGGCGTGCGTGGGAGCAGCGATCGACTCGGCCTGCGCCGCGCGGATCGAAGCGCGAAGCTCCCCGTTCGGCGCACCGTGCCTGGTCGTGGTGTTGGCGAGCGCGCGGCGAATCCAGCCGACCTCCCGCCCGGAGAGCTCCGCGCTGTCCACCGGGCAGGCCAGCAGAGCGGCGCGCAGCCTGGCGAAGTTGCTCTTCGGGTGGGCGTGCCGACCGGACGGCGCGTGCTCGCGGCAGGTCCGCGTGTAGTCGTCGAGCCACCGGATCCGCGCCTGCACCCAGTCATCCGGCCACCGGCGGCACGGCCACCCGCCGCGCACCTCGTTCCGCTCTTCGTCCAGGTGCGGCAGCGCACCGTCGACCGTGCTGCACCACAGCTCGACGAGCCGGTCGTGGAGCGGGTTCCACACCTCCAGCGTCTCGCGCATCGCGGCCAGCTGCGCCGGCACCCGGACCCGGCGCAGCGAGGCCGCCACCTCGCCCACCGGAGCCAGTCGCACCGCCGCACCGGACGGCTGCGGCACGGACTCGAACCGCGGTGTGAAGCGCAGCCGGTGCATCAGCGGCCGAAGCTCGGCGACGAGGTCCAGCGCTTGCGCTGCGAAGCCCCGATCCAGCAGCAGGGCCGCGACTGCCAGCGCCGATTCCTCCGGCACGTCGATCCGGCAGGTCCCGCTGCGCACGGCGGCGAGGAGTTCCGCCCGGCCGGTGTCACCGAGGTACCAGAGGTTGAGCCGCTCCCGGTCGGTCTCGCCCGGTACGTCGTCCGGCAGCGCGACCAAGCGCTCCTGCTCGGCGTCGGACAGCGGTGCCTCCGCCAGGTACCGCCCGGTGGCGAAACCGCCGTGGGCCACTTCGAGCGTCACCCACGGAGGCGTGTCGGCGACCGGCGTGCGTGAGCCGATCCGCAGCCGCCCACCGGCCATTCCGGCCAGCACGTCCTCCCAGCGCCGGACCTTCTCCAGCGCGGCGTGGTCACCGGACCGCGCGGCTTCCAGGGCGGCCGTCCACTGGGCCACCGCGTACGCCGGTGCGGCGCGCTCGCTGTTCTGCTCGGACATGACTCACCCCAGACGTGGAAGAACGACGAGACCTGGCGGTGAGGATCGAACTCACGCCCTCCCGGTTACAGCCGGGTGCTCTGCCGCTGAGCTACACCAGGTTGCGGAACGGCGTTCCGCTTCGACATGGAGGCGGGAATCGAACCCGCGCCCTCCCGGACCCGAGCCGGGCGATCTACCACTGATCTACTCCATGATGCGCCACCACTGTATTGAGCGAACCACCGCGCGGACAAACGATTTTCAGTACCACGATGGAATTACCCACAATTCAGGGAACTTCGAATCCACCGCACCCGGGAATCGCACTCCCGCAAATCAGTCCACTTCGGACTGCTGACGTCCCGGCAGTTCGTCGGCGACCAAGCGCACCAGGGCCGCGGTGCGAGAACGCTCCGGCATGGCGTACGGCAGCCCGGCGGCGGCGATCGGCGCGGCGGTGACCGGCCCGACGCACGCGATGAAGACCTTGTCCCGCAGCACTTCCCGCAATCGCTCACCCCGCCCGGTGCGATCCGCGCGCGCGAGGAAGTTGGTGGCGGCGGGCGCGCTGGTGAACGGCAGTGCGTCCACCTCGCCGCGCAGCACCGCGTCGATCAGCCCGTCCAGCGCACCCAGATCGACCGGATCCGTCCAGCGGTACACCGTCACCGGCACCACCTCGGCACCGGCGTCGCGCAAGGCGCGGCGGAACTCCAGCATCGGGTCTCCGTGCACCTGCAGCACGACCCGCTTCCCGGCGAGGTCCCGCTCCAGCAGGTGTGCGAGCACCTCCGCGGACTCCTCCGAAGGCGACGTGAAGGACTCCACGAGCCCAGCGCCCCGCACCGCGCCACGCGCCTTCGCACCCCGAGCCGCCACCTCGGCCGAGCTCAGGTGCTCCCGCAACCGCTCACCGGCACCAGCGTGCTCGGCGGCCTCGAACCAGCCCCGGAATCCGATCCCGGTGATGGCCACGACGTGGTCGACCGGCGCGGCGAGCACTTCCGCGGTGGCCGCGGCGAGCTCACCGTCCTCCGGCAACGGCACGGTGTGCATGGCCGCACCGAACACCACCCGCGCACCCCGCCGAGCGAGCAACGCCCCGATCTCCTCGGCCTTGCGCTCGGCCGTCACACCCACCGTGAAACCGCGCAGCGGCTGCTCCTCGTCCACGACCCCATCCTCACACCACGCGACGACCCCGGTGAAGGGCATCGGGATTCAGAGAACTTCGAGGACCATCTGGGAGGCGCGTTCGAGGCCGGTGAGGGTCTGGGTGGAGGAACGCGGGTGCAGGGCGTGCACCGCCAGCCGGAACAGCAGGGCGCGCAGCAGCGCCTGCGGCCAGTCGGACAGGTGCGACCAGCGCTCCACGATCGCCGCATCCGCACCGCCCCAAGCCAGCGCGTCGATCACCACGACCGCCGCCGCCCACTCCGCGGGCCGCCAGTACGGGTTGAAGTCGATGATGCCGGGCGCCGCGTCGTCGGTGAACAGCACGTTGCCGAACAGGTCGCCGTGCACCACCTGCGGTCCCAGCTGGACCTCGCGCCGCGAGCCGGTGAGCACGTCGTAGAGGCGCCCGCCCTTCTCCTCCGGCAGCGCGTACTCCTCCTCGCCCCAGGCCATCCGGTCGGCCAGCGCGTAGATGTCCTGGCGAGCCTGCAGGAAGCGCGGCCGGGCCAGGAAGCGGCTGGCCGAGTGCAGGCGCAGCGACATGGCCACCACGTCGTCGTGCCGCGGCTCGGCCCGGCCGGCGATGTTCCGGCTGGCCGACCAGCCCGACACCACCCAGCGGCCATCGGTGGACCGGACCGGGCGGGAGACCCGCACCTCGTCCGGTTCGAGCAGGTCGAGGGTCTGCGCGACCCAGGCGGCTTCGGCGGTGTTCGCGGCGGGCTTCAGCACGATGTCCCCGCACCGCCAGGCGACCGCGCCCTCCAGCGGCTCAGGATCTTCGACGCGCGCGCCGAATGCCGCGCGCACGTGCGGCGGTGGCGGCTCCGGCGTAGGACTCACGCGCCAGACGCTACATCGATGATCGCCGAATCCGCAGCAGGCACTCCGAAGCCCGCGAACACATCACTTCGAACGGCAACGGGCCGGCGGGTGCCGAAGCACCCACCGGCCCGTTGCGCACGGATCAGTAGGTCGGGAGGCTCGGGTCGACTTCCTTCGCCCAGCCGAGGACTCCGCCACCGACGTGCACCGCGTCCGCGAAACCCGCCTTGTGCAGGGCCGCGAGGGTCTCCGCCGAGCGCGCGCCGGACTTGCAGTGCAGGACGATCTTGCGGTCCTGCGGCAGCTCCGACAGCGCCTCACCGGAGAGGATGCGGTCCTTCGGGATCAGCTTCGAGCCCTCGATCTTGACGATCTCGTACTCGTGCGGCTCCCGGACGTCGATCAGCTCGAACTTCTCGCCGCTGTCGAACATCTCCTTGAGCTCGCCGGGGGTGATCGTGCTCTTCGCCGCCGCTTCCTGGGCGTCGGAGGAGACCACGCCGCAGAACGCCTCGTAGTCGATCAGCTCGGTGATCGGCGTGGCGTTCGGGTCCTTGCGGATCTTGACGGTGCGGTAGCTCATCTCCAGCGCGTCGTAGATCATCAGCCGGCCGAGCAGCGTCTCGCCGATGCCGGTGATCAGCTTGATCGCCTCGTTGACCATGATCGAGCCGATGGAGGCGCACAGCACGCCGAGGACGCCGCCCTCGGCGCAGGAGGGCACCATGCCGGGCGGCGGCGGCTCCGGGTACAGGTCGCGGTAGTTCGGGCCGTGCTGGTCCCAGAACACGCTGGCCTGGCCCTCGAAGCGGAAGATCGAGCCCCACACGTACGGCTTGCCGAGCAGCACCGCCGCGTCGTTGACCAGGTACCGGGTGGCGAAGTTGTCCGTGCCGTCCAGGATCAGGTCGTAGTCGCGGAAGATGTCGAGCGCGTTGTCCGAGCTCAGGTGCGTCTGGTGCAGGACCACCTTGACGTACGGGTTGACCTCGGCGATCGAATCGCGGGCCGATTCCGCCTTGGGCCGGCCGAGGTCGGACTGCCCGTGGATGACCTGGCGGTGCAGGTTGGACTCGTCGACCTCGTCGAACTCCACGATGCCGAGCGTGCCCACCCCGGCCGCGGCCAGGTACAGCAGCGCCGGGCTGCCCAGGCCGCCGGCGCCGACCACCAGCACCTTGGCGTTCTTCAACCGCTTCTGCCCGTCCATCCCGACGTCCGGGATGATCAGGTGGCGGCTGTAGCGCGCGACCTCTTCCTTGGTCAGCTCAGCCGCCGGTTCGACCAGCGGCGGCAGCGACGTTGCGCCGGACATTCCCAGCTCCTCCTCAATGGTCGGCGCCACCAGCGCGCGAGCACGTCAGCGGCACCTCAGGCGTCCCCGGAGAGCGCCCGAACGGGGTCTCACGGAATCTGCAACGCAAGACTCCCCGATGCTCTTCCGCAACCCAAACTACTCCCACACTCCGGGACGAAACCCGACCGCAACAACCCGTCGGCCCCTCGTTCCTCCGCGGTTCCGCCACCTGGAACCGACTACGGGATCGGGAAGGGCCACGCGTTGGGCTTGCAGACGAACCCGTCCGCCGGGATCTGGGTGCCCTGGTCGGCGATCTTGTTCAGCTCGTGCAGCTCGTTGTTCGAGACGCTGAAGGTCTGCTGCATCATCACCGGCGCGAGCCCGCCCTGCGTCGGGCAGCCCACGTGCTTGTTGCCGAAGACGTGCCCGACCTCGTGGTTGATCGCGTAGCGCCGGTAGCTGCCCATGTCGCCCTCGAACGACACCGCGCCGCGCACCCAGCGGGCCGCGTTCAGGTACACCATCTCGCCCTTGCGGCACGAGCTGTCGTAGGGCACGCCGTTGCTGTAGTCGCAGGCTTCGCGCGCGGTCTGCTGGCTGACCAGGATCACCCGGAAGTCCGGGCTCTCGCCGCCCGCGTCCACCCGCTGCAGCGAGATCGGCCCGGAGCTGGTGGCCCCCTGCGGGTTGGTCCAGCTGCGCGGGTCGGACAGCGTCGTCTGCACCAGGTTGCCGAACTCGGCGTTCGGGTCGGCGATCTCGACGCCGACCTCGATCTCGACGGTGTAGCGGTACAGCCGCCCGGTGCCGACCACCTCCGAGGTGCCGGGCAGCACCCGGAAGGTGCGCGCGCCGGTCTCCGGGATCTCGCCGCCCTCGGGCGGCAGGTCCGCGGAGAACAGCTCCGGGCCGAACTGCTGCCCGGGGACTTCGGTGACGACCGGCTGCTCCGGGAGCTCCGATTCGCCCGCCGCCTGCTGTTCGGTGCTGGCACCGCCGTCGGTGGGCCGGACGGTCTGGAACACCGCGAGCGCGCTGATCACGACCAGCAGCGGGACCGCGTAGATCCGCCAGCCGTACCGGGACATCACGCCCGGTCGCTTGCGGCGCGGGCGCGGCTCGTCGTCCTCGAAGTCCTCCGCCTCGTCGAGGTCCTCGGGTTCGGCGGTGGGGTTCCAGGACGCCGCCAGCGGCTCCCCGCGGTGCTCTTCCGCCCCTACTCGCGCCGTGGTACGACCTGCCGGTCGGCGGTCGTTCGCGGAGTTACGAGGTCGCTGCGGCGGGCGGGTCACGCACACTAGCGTGCCACAGCCCATCCGGCACCCCAGGTCACACCGGCCACTGCGGGTGGCCGGGCCGGTGGCGCCGTCCCGGGCGGGCCCAGTCCGATCACCACAGATCTTCGGATCCGGCCAGGCCGAGCACCGCCCGCGCGACTATCCGTGGCCGTTCCATCTGCGCGACATGACCTGTTCGTGGCAGCACGAGCAACTTCCCGCGCGGCACCAGCAGCGCGGTGCGCGGCGCTTTGCGCACCGAGACGACCCGGTCCTGCGCGCCCCACACGACGAGCGTCGGCGCGCTGATCTCCGGGAGCAGCCGCCACAGCGAGCGCGCGGGCGGCACCAGCCAGGAGCGCACCAGCTCCATCGTGGTCCGCCCCAGCGCCGGGCCGGCCCAGGGCAGCCCGTCGCGCTCCTCGAACTCCGCGACCGCCTCGGCGAAGCGGTGCTCCGGCACCACGCCCGGGTCGGCGAAGCACAACCGCATCAGCTGCTCGGTCCGCTCGGCCGGGGTCGTGGTGGCCAGCTGCCTGCGGGCCCTGGTCCCGAGAACCGGGAGCATCGCCAGCGCGATCCGCGGGTCGGAGAGCCGTCGCGGGTCCAGCCGCAGATCGGGCATCGCCGGGGAGATCAGCGTGAGCGTGGCGACCAGGTCCGGGCGCTGCACCGCCACCTCGATCGCCACCGCCGCGCCGAAGGAGTTGCCGGTCAGGTGCACCGGTCCGGGCAGCTGCGCCAGCAGACCGATCACCACTTCGGCGTTGGCGCGGCGGGTGCAGGCGAAGCCGGGCGGCGGTTCGGTGCGGCCGAACCCGGGCAGGTCGACGGCGATGCTGCGCAACCGGGGCGCCAGCACCGCGGCGAGGTCGGTCCAGTTCGTCGACGAACCGGCCAGCCCGTGCAGGTGGACCGCGGTCTCGGTGCTCGCCGACGGCCCGGGCGTCTCCCGCACGTGCAGGCGCACCGGGCCCTGGCCCGTGGCGACTTCGAGGTGCCGACCGGGCGGTGGCTTGGCGGTGAGGTCGACCGGCGCAACGCCGTCGACCACCAGCGGCACCCGCGTCAGCTCCCGCCGGCCCAGCCGGTCTCGTCCGGGGTGCGCAACGGCAGACGTCGTCGTGGTCACAGCTACAGCATGATGGCCCTGCCACCACCGGATTTCGCTACCTACCACTACCGGCGAGTAGAGTCAGGCCGCACCGGAGGTCGCGGAGACCGCCGTGAGCGTTGGGAAGGAACCGGGTGGAGGCGAGGATGACCGAGACCGCGCAACCGAGCCGAGGTGTCCGGTTGCCCCGCGACGCACGCCGGGCGCAGCTGCTCGAAGCTGCACAGCACGTGTTCGTGCACAACGGCTACCACGCGGCGGCGATGGACGACATCGCGGAGCGCGCGGGGGTCAGCAAGCCCGTCCTCTACCAGCACTTCCCCGGCAAGCTGGAGCTGTACCTGGCGCTGCTGGAGACGCACGGCAACGAGCTGGTGCGCCGCGTCCGGGAGGCGATCGCCTCCACTTCGGACAACAAGCAGCGGGTGCGGGCGGCGATCGGTGCGCTCTACGAGTTCGTCGCGGGCGAGGGCCAGGCGTTCCGGCTGGTGTTCGAGTCCGATCTGCGCGGCGAGCCCGCCGTGGAGAAGGCCGTGGAAGATGCCCTGGACGGGTGCATCGACGCGATCACCGAGGCGGTGACGGCGGATGCCGGGCTGGACGCCGAGCGCGCCCGCCTGCTGGCCGTCGGCCTGGTCGGCCTGAGCCAGGTGACCGCGCGCTACTGGCTGGACGAGCGCGGGACGATCGCCCTCGAAGAGGCGGTCGGGCTGATGTCCACGCTCGCCTGGAAGGGCCTCGCGGGCTTCCCGCTGCAGAACCCCTGACCCACCGGAGTCCGTCGCCGTCGGGCGAGACCTCCGCGATTTCAATTGAAGTCGAACGTCCGATTTCAATGGAAGTTGCGCGCCCCGTTGGCGTGTCGGGCATCGACACGCCAACGGAGCGTCGGTTTCGCGCGATTTCAATTGAAATTGGACATCTGATTTCAATTGAAATCGCGTGCCCCGGTCAGCGGGCGGCTTTGGCGACCAGTTCGGCGATGCGGTCGGTGACCTCCGCCGTCCGCTCCAGCGGGAGCATGTGGCCCGCTCCCGCGTAGATCAGCAGCTTCGCCTCCGGGAGCGCCTCGGCGATGCGGCGGGAGTGGGTGTGCGGCGTGAGGCGATCGGCGAGCCCCGAGAGCACCACGGTCGGGATGTCCCGCAGCACGGCCAGCGCGTCGAGCCGGTCGTGATCGATCAGCGCTTCGCGGTAGGCGGCCATGTTCGCCGGGTGGCACGCCGCCACCCAGTCCGCGGTGACGGCCACGTCGCGGGCCTCCGGCCCGGTCCCGAACAGCAGCCAGCGCATGCCCGGCCGCATCCAGGACGACTGCGGGCTCAACCGCTTCCCGCGAGCCGCCGCGAGCCGCTTGCGCACCACCCGCTCGCCCCGGTTGGCCAGCGCCGCGACCGGTGCGGGCAGGCCGAGGGTGGGTGCCGCCAGGTCGCCGCTGGAGGTCGCCACCAGGGCCACTCCGGCGACGCGCTGCCGGACCAGCTCCGGGTGCCGCTCGGCCAGCGCCATGATCGTCATGCCGCCCATCGAGTGCCCGGCCAGCACCACCGGGCCGACCGGAACGCGCTCCGCGATCAGCTCCGCGAGGTCGTCCGCGCAGCGCCGGATGCTGGCGCTGCCCGGCTGCGCCGGATCGCTCTCGCCGTGGCCGCGCAGGTCGTACCGGATCGTGCGCACCTCCACGCCGGACGCCGCAGGCAGGCCGGCCACCACCCGGTCCCAGAGGTGCTTGGTCAGCGTCCAGCCGTGCACGAGCACGACGGTGACGGGCGCGTCGGCCGGTCCTTCGTCGACGACGCGCAGCCGGGCGCCGTCGCTGGTGGTGAACTCGTCGGCGGTCGTGGTCTGCAAGTTCGCTCCCGTCATCGGATCAGGTAAGCCTTCTTCCACCAGTACATGCCCGGTTTGCCGACCAGCCCGGCCTCGTCCAGGAACGACATGATCTTCTCGCCGCCCCAGTGCAGGGTGTCCCGCCAGTTCGGGTTCCGCCAGGCCGCTTCGAGGCCGTCGCGCGGCCGGATCCCGACCGCCTTGTAGACGTGCGGGTTGATCAGGCTGAAGCAGATCGCGTAGGACACCAGCGCGGTCCAGAACTGGTGGTAGGCGCGCTCCGCGGCGTTGCACTCGGCCATCCGGCGCACCACCTCCTCGCGCGCGAAGGTCACGTGCCGGGCCTCCTCCAGCACGTGGATGCGGTTGATCATGCGCACCAGCGGCTGGACCTCCGGGTCGTTCATCTGGTCCCGCTGGTAGCGGTCCAGGATCTCCTCGGCGACCAGGATGGACGCGTACGCAGACGGCCCGCGCAGGGTCGCGGGCAGGATCCGGCCGCCGAGCTTGAGCAGCGGCAGCGGCCCGTAGGCGGGCGCCCCGACCCGGTCGACGGCCTTGGCGAACATCGTGGAGTGGCGGCACTCGTCGGCCACCTCGGTCAGCGCGTACTGGGCGTGGTTGGTGCGCGGGTCGGAGTCGTAGAACTCCTTGAGCAGCATCTGCATCAGCAGGACCTCGAACCACAGGCCGTTGGAGGCGATGCTGGCGAACTCGTGCTTGGTGAGCTCGATGCGCTGCTCGTCGCTCAACCGGTCCCAGAGCGGCGTGCCGTAGAGCGAGCTCCGGTGGAACGGGATGAACGGCTTGCCCTCGGCCAGCGGCGCGTCCCAGTCCACGTCCACTTCGGGGTCGTAGCTGTTCCGGGCGGACGAGTTCAGCAGTCTGCCGGCTGTCTTCTCCCGGTCGTTGACCTGCAAGGCCCTGCTCATCCGGTGATCACCCTCTCCGCCGCCACGTTGCGTGTTACTTCAGGTAACAGTTACCTTGGGTAGCGTGAGCCACACCTCTCGACCTGTCAAGGCTGTCCAGCGCGGCGATGCGCGCCGGGAGCGCTGGCGGGAACACCGCCAGGCCAGGCGCGCCGAGTTCGTCGAGGCCACGGTGCGCGCGATCGGCAAGCACGGCGCCGACGTCGGCATGGACGACATCGCCGCCGAGGCCGGCGTCAGCAAACCGGTGCTCTACCGGCACTTCAACGACAAGAGCGACCTGTACGTCGCCGTCGGCGAGTGGGGCGCGGAACTGCTCATGCAGCGGCTGCGCCCGCTGTTCCACGAGAACGGCAGCCCCAACCAGCGGATCCGCCGCCTGCTCGACGCCTACCTGGGCACCATCGAGCAGTACCCGGAGCTGTACCGGTTCGTCGTGCAGCGCAACTTCGCCGACCGGCCGGTGCACAGCGATCCGGTCTCGGCGGAGAAGACGGTGATCGCCAACTCGCTGTCGCGCATCCTCGGCGAGTACCTGCGGCTGCTGGGCCTGGACTCTGGCGGCGTCGAGGTCTGGAGCCACGGCGTGGTGGGGATGGTGCAGGCCAGCGGCGACTGGTGGCTGGACCGGCAGTCGATGAGCCGCAGCGATCTCACCGACTACCTGGCGCAGATCATCTGGCACGCGATCGACGGCGTGCTGCGCTCGGCCGGGCTGGTGATCGACCCCGACGAACCGCTCGAGATCAGCGACCAGGGACTGCGCGTGGTCGCGGAAGCAGAGGAGCAGGAGGCCGAGCATGGCTGACCACGACGAGGACGACTACCGCGGCCCGGCGACGGTGCGCACCGACGACCGCGAGGTCCCGGTCGAGGTGGTGCTGCGCGGCCACTTCCAGCCGATCGACGGCCGGTTCCACTGGTACGGCCGGCTGGCCGCGCACGACGAGGTCGCCGAGTTCGCCGCGAACCGCAAGACGCCCGTGCTGCTGAGCACCCCGGAGGGAGAAGCGCAGGGCGTCCTCTCCGACCCCGACCCGTGGGGCCGCTACCGCATCACCGGCACCGGGCGACCGCCGTTCCCGATCCCGACCGACGTGACCGACTGAGGCTCCGCGCAAAGCAGTGAGGGGCACCCGCGACTCCTGGTCACGGGTGCCCCTCACCGGTGAGAACCGATGTTCCGCCGCGGACGGCGGATCGATCAGCCGACGCCGAAGCCGACTCGCGGCAGCTCCGCCGGGCCGATCTCGACGTAGGCGACCTTCGTCGACGGGACGATGATGCGCCGACCCTTCTCGTCGGTCAGCGCCAGCACGCCCTCAGCGTTCTTCAGCGCGTCGGCGACCAGCGACTCGACCTCTTCGGGGGACTGACCGCTGGCGACCGTCAGCTCGCGCGGGCTGTCCACGACGCCGATCTTGACCTCCACGCCGAACCTCCGTTGGCACTAGATTCCGATAGGTGCGATCAGGCTATCCCACTGCCCGCACCACCTCCGGGCAACGAAGCCGGTAGCGCGGCTATTCCACCGAACGCCACAACCGCCGTCCGGTGACCGCAGCCGCGACGATCGACGCGCTCAGACCGCACCCGGAGTCCAGGCGGGCGCTGAGGTTCCGCTACCCGCACCGCCACGCAGAACGAGTTCGGAAGAATTCAAGGTCAGCCGAGGCCGAGGCGGTCCATGCGCTTGCCGTGGTTGCTCTGCAGGCGGCGGAAGAGCGCACCGATGCCGGTCAGGTCACCCGAGCCCTTGATGATCAGCTCCGCCAGCGCGTCGCGCTCGGCCACCACCCGCTGCGCCTGCATGATCGCCTCACCCAGCAGCCTGCGGCCCCACAGCGTCAGCTTGTCGCGCAGCTTGCGGTCGTTCTCGCAGGCCGCCTGCACCTCGCGCTCGGCGAAGGCCGAGTGCCCGGTGTCGGCCAGGACCGCGAGCACCAGCTCGCGCGTCGTCGGGTCCAGCCACTCCGCCACCTCGCGGTAGAAATCGGCCGCCAGGCCGTCGCCCACGTAGGCCTTGACGAGTGATTCCAGCCACGAGTGCGGCGCGGTGGAGGCGTTGAACGCCTCGAACGGCTCGGCGAAGGGCTCCATGACCTCGCCGATCGACACCCCGCGGCCCGCCAGGTGCTCCTCCAGCAGCCGGTAGTGCCCCATCTCCGCGGCCGCCATGCTGGCCAGCGCCGCGCGCCCGGTCAGCGTCGGGGCGGTGCGCGCGTCCTCGGCGAGGCGGTCGAACGCGGTCAGCTCGCCGTAGGCCAGCGCCGCCAGCAGATCCACGACACCTTCCGAGTAACGCTCGTCACTTTCTCCGGGCAGCGCCGTGCTCTGGTCAGCCTCACTCATGCCTGCGAGCCTAACCGGCGGCACGCCCGAGTTACGCGCACCACGGCGAGAACGGCGGGCGAACAGGTATCCTCGGGCATCGGAGGAGCTACGGCGTCCAGCGGGCGGCGCACCGGTCGGGACCGGTCGAGCACCGCGGGGCTGGCTCCCCGAACGTCACGATCCGGGCGAGCGAGGCCCGAGCGGGACGGCCCCCGGACCACTGCCGGCGCGAACGCGGCCCACGTGAGATCGCACGCCGGCTTTGGCGCACGCGACGCCGAGAGGAACGAACCGCAGCGGATCACCACCGCTGAGCGAACAAAGGCGCGCATCATCACGTCGGTGACCACGAGCACAGCGAGCGGCTGGAAACGGCAGGCCGCGGTGCCGGGAGGACGTCGCCACGGATCGGCCCGAGCCGGGACGCGAGCGCGCAGGTACCGAGAGAGGCGATCATTCTGACGTTCACCAACAGCCAGGCCCCCGACGGCCTCGAAGATCCCAACGGGGGCGGCAGCCCCGAGGAAACCACCCCGGCCGTGGCCGCGAACCCGGAAGCCCCGACGTTCGCCGAGCTGGACGTGCACCCGGACATCGTCCGGGCGCTGAGCGAAGCGGGCATCGAGCGCACCTTCGCCATCCAGGAGCTGACCCTGCCGCTGGCGATGGGCGGCGAGGACCTGATCGGTCAAGCCCGCACCGGCACCGGCAAGACGCTGGGCTTCGGCGTCCCGCTGCTGCACCGCGTGGAGGTGCCCGGCGACGGCACCCCGCAGGCGCTCGTCGTGGTCCCCACCCGCGAGCTGTGCCTGCAGGTCACCCGCGACCTCACCGACGCGGGCAAGCACCTGGGCGTGCGCACCGTCGCCGTCTACGGCGGCCGCCCGTACGAGGAGCAGATCTCCGCCCTGCGCAAGGGCGTCGACGTGGTCATCGGCACCCCGGGCCGCCTGCTCGACCTGGCCGAACAGCGCCACCTGGTGCTCGGCAAGGTCCGCGGGCTGGTGCTCGACGAGGCCGACGAGATGCTCGACCTGGGCTTCCTGCCGGACATCGAGCGGATCCTGCGCATGGTTCCCGAGCAGCGGCAGACCATGCTGTTCTCGGCCACGATGCCGGGCCCGATCCTGACCCTGGCCCGCACCTTCATGACCCGCCCCACGCACATCCGCGCGGAGCAGGCCGATGAGAGCGCGGTCCACGAGCGCACCCACCAGCTGGTCTACCGGGCGCACTCGATGGACAAGAGCGAGCTGATCGCCAAGGCCCTGCAGGCCGAGGGCCGCGGCCTGGCGATGATCTTCAGCCGCACCAAGCGGCAGGCGCAGAAGCTGGCCGACGAGCTCACCGAGCGCGGCTTCGCGGCCGGCGCGGTGCACGGCGACCTCGGTCAGGGCGCCCGCGAGAAGGCGCTGCGCGCGTTCCGCTCCGGCAAGGTCGACGTGCTGGTCGCCACCGACGTGGCCGCCCGCGGCATCGACGTGGCCGGCGTCACGCACGTGATCAACCTGCAGTGCCCGGACGACGAGAAGACCTACGTGCACCGGATCGGCCGCACCGGCCGGGCGGGCCGCGAGGGCGTCGCGATCACGCTGGTCGACTGGGACGAAGAGCCCCGGTGGAAGCTGATCAGCGACACGCTGGGCCTGGACAAGCCGGAGCCGGTGGAGACCTACTCCACCTCGCCGCACCTGTTCACCGACCTCGACATCCCGACCGACGTGACGGGCCGGCTGCCGCTGGCCAAGCGCACCCGGGAAGGCCTGGACGCCGAGCCGGAGACGCAGGGCGAGGCCAAGCGCCCGCTGCGCAACCGCCGCCGCACCCGCGGTGGCAAGGAGTCGCGCGGCGAGGCCGAGACCGGCGCTCGCCAGGACAGCGACGCCGAGACCCGGCCCGCGCGCACCCGGCAGCGCCGTCGCACCCGCGGCGGCGGAGCCGAGGCCAGCGCGCCGGCGCCGGAGGCGCCCGCCGCAGGCGGCGAAGCCGACGCCGGTGAGCGGCCGCGCCGCCGACGCCGGAGGCGTCGCCCGGGCGGCGGCGAGCAGGCCGGCGAAGCCGGTGGCTCGGCGCGCAGCGGCAACGCCGAAGGCGGCGGCGCGTAGCGGAGACCGCGGGGTGGCGGTTTCGGGCAGAGATCGCCACCCGGTCCACGAGAAGACCGCTGGTTTCGCGCGAAACCAGCGGTCTTGCCAGTTCAGGAGCCGGTGAGCTCGGCGGGCACCTCCCGGTTGCGGACAGGCACTAAGCTCGCGCTCGACGAGAGCTCGCCCTTTTTAGGAGTGATGGTGGTCCGGCCGGAGCGGCGTACGCGTACCGATCTCGTCGTGGTCGCGCTGATCGCGGTGGCCGTGGTCGTCACCGGCACGGTGCTGTGGATCAACAGCGATGCCCGGGCCACCGTTTCCGAGGTCGCCACGCACCCGGTGCTGGATCCGCCGTGGGTCGACAGCGTTCCCGGAACGCTGACCGAGGCGTGGCGGGCACCGAGCCCCGCCACCCCGGTTCCCGTGGTCGCAGGCCCGGCGGTGGTGACCGGGGCGGGCAACGAGGTCCTCGGGCGCCATCCGGCGACAGGCCTGGTCGCCTGGCGCTACGCGCGCGACATTCCACTGTGCACGGTCGGCGCCGAGTGGGACCGCGCGATCGCGGTCTTCCGCAAGTCCCTCAACTGCAGCGAGGTCACCTCGCTGCGGGGGCCGACCGGCGTCCGCGGGCCGCAGCGCAACTCCGACGCCGAGCCGGGCACCCAGCTGCTCTCCGACGGCACCTACGTGACCGCCACCGGGCAGCGGACCTTCGAGTCCTGGCGCTCGGACCTGGTGCGCACCCAGCAGTTCGGCATCCCGCCCGCCATCAAGAACCCGGACAACAACATGCAGCGCCCGGACTGCACGTACTCCTCCCTGGCAGTCGGCGACGAGCGCACCGCGGTGATCGAGAACTGCCCGCGCGAGCTGGGCCGGGTCACGGTCGTCAAGACCCGGCCGGAGGACGACGAGAAGCCGGAGGAAGTCCTCAGCGTCGGGCTGGGCAGCGCTTCGGCCGGAGTCGTCGCGGTCACCGACGAGCACGTCGCCGTGGTGCAGCGCGACCACTCCGCGGTGGTCGTGCTCGACAACAGCGGCCGCGAGGTGGCGCACTACCCGGTCCGCGTCGGCACCCCGGACTTCCGGGCGAACGTGCAGGTCGAGTCGACCACCACCGTCGAGGACCGGATCTACTGGCACACCGGCGCGGACACCGTCGCGCTCGACCCGGCGACCCTCGCCCCGCTGTGGACCGCCCCGGACACCACCGGGCCGGGCATCGAGTTCGGCGGGAAGCTGCTGGTCCCGGTGCTGGACGGGCTCGCCGTCCTGGATCCCGCCACCGGCCACCGCGAGCGGGTGATCCCGGTGGACCGCGCCGGCTACACCGGCCCGGTGCAGCTCAACTCGGTCGGCCCGGTCGTGCTGGAGCAGCGCGGCGACACCCTCGTCGCCCTGCGCTGACCGGCGTCAGGCCCACCACCAGAACCACAGCGAGCCGAGCACCAGGACGAACACGCCCAGCGTCGCCAGCCCACCGACCAGATCGCGGCGGCGATCGGCGACAGCCTGCACCGCCACGGCCGCCACCGACGTCACCAGCTGGGAGATCACCGCAGGTAGACCGGGCCCTTGCTGGCCCTGCCCCGTCGCCCAGAACTGCACGCCGACGAGCGCCAGCGCGAGCACCAGGGAACCCACCGCCAGTGCACCGCTCAGCCCGCGGATCGCGCTCCCGCTCCGGCTGGGCGCCCGGCGCGAGTGCCGTCCCCGGGCTCCGTCGACGGGGATCGGCCGCGTTCGGAACTGCCGCGACTCGCGCGGCTGCTCGTAATCGAATCGCCTGCTCATCAGGTTTCCAACGCAGACCAGGACGGCAGATCCGGCGCCGCCTGCTTGCCCTCGGCGCAGTGCGACCGGAATTCGCACCACGAGCAGTGCCGCCCGGTCCGCACCGGGAACAGCGCCTCCGGATCACCGCCGAAGGACAGCTCGTCGGCAGCGCTCTGGAACTCAGCGGCCAGCTGCTCGGCCCGATCCCGCAGCGCGGCCAGCGATTCCGCGGTGTGCTCCCAGCTCGCGACGGTTCCGGTGGGCAGGTGGTGCAGCTCGACGCGGCGGCAGGTCCGGTGGAACTGCTTGCGCACGGCCAAGGCGTAGAGACCCAGTGCCAGCGATTCCCGCGCGTCGTCGACGCTGAGCCCGTACCTGCCGGTCTTGTAGTCGACGACGACGAGTTCCCCGTCGCGCTCGTCGATGCGGTCCACCCGGCCTTCGGCGATGATCGACCCGGCAGGTGCGGAAACCCACCGCTCGACCGCGACCGGGGTCTCGGCCGGAGGCAGCTCGGCCACGTACCCGCGGACCCACTCCTGGGCCCGCTCCCGGTATTCGGCGGCCTGCTCGGGGCCCGCGAACCCGTCGGACTTCCAGTGCTCCCGCACCAGCATCGCGGCCCGCTCCGGCGACCGCTGGTCGACGCGCAGGTCGAAGTAGGCCCGCAGCGCGTTGTGCACCACCGCGCCGAGCGTGGCGTTCGCCCGGGCACCGGCGCGCGGCGGGGTCGGACGATCGAGGTAGGTCATGCGGTACTTGCGCGGGCACTGCTGCCAGTTCGACAGGCGGGCCGGAGTCACCCGCACCAACTTGCTGGGAATGCCCTCAAGGCCTAGCTGCCCTTGCACGCGACCCACAGTACGCAGTTTTGCGGCTGCCCCTCGACCGGCCCCGATCAGAACTGTCGGCGTAGCCGTCCGCGCCTGTGCAAGCGGCGCCAGCCGCTTCGAGTGCGCACGCAGGTCGGCCACCGGCGGGTTCTGAGTGGTTTCCTGGCGAGGACGGCCCCTCCGCCGTGTATCGGACATACATCAGGAGGGGCACCCGCGGTCCAGGGAAGCACTCAGGTTCCGCCAAGCGACCACCCACGCAGAGCAAACACCTATCGGCTCTCAGCCGATCACCTTGCTGCCCGTGCACCGGTCGACCAGCCGGTCCAGCGAGTCGGGCGGGGTCGTCTCCTGGCCGATGCGGATCGTCTTGTTGGTGCCGTGGTAGTCGCTGCTCCCGGTCGGGATCAGGTCCAGTTCGCCGGCCAGTCCGCGCAACCGCTCGCGCGTCGCCGGGTCGTGGTCGGGGTGGTCGATCTCGATGCCCGCCAGACCGCGGTCGGCCAGCTCCGCGACCACTTCCTCGCTCACCACCGGGCCGCGCGCCGTCGCGAAGGGGTGCGCCAGCACCGTCGCGCCGCCGGCATCGGCGATCATCTCGATCGCGCGGTGCACCGGTGTGTCGGTGCGCGGCAGGTAGTACCGCCCGCTGCCACCGAGGAACCTGGCGAACGCCTCGTTGACGCTGGCCACCGTCCCGGCGTCGACCAGCGCCCGCGCGAGGTGCGGGCGACCGCCCGGCGAATCCGGCGGCAGCCCGGCCATCAGCCCGTCCGGATCGATCGGGAAGCCGTCGGCGGCCATGTGCCGGGCCATCTCGTGCAACCGCGTCCGCCGCTCGGCGCGCAGCCGCGACTGCTCGGCGACGAGCGCGGCCGAGTCCGGGGCGAACAGGTACGCCAGCAGGTGCACCGTGATCGTCCGGCCGTTGCCGTCCGGGCAGGAGCACGAGAGCTCGGCACCCGGCACCAGCCGAAAACCGCCCGGTTGAGCCAGTTCGCGCACCGCGCGCTCGGCTTCCGCCCAGCCCGCGGTGGTGTCGTGGTCGGTGATCGCGATGGCGTCCAGCCCGGCCGCGACGGCCGTCGCCACCAGCTCAGCCGGTGTGTCGGTGCCGTCGGACTCGGTGGAATGCGTGTGCAGGTCGATTCGCACACCCACCAGTGTGACCCATGCCCGATGAAGCCCGCCGACCACTGTCCCGGCAGCGAGCGGCCCGGCGGGCCGAACACCCGCCGGGCCGATCTCCGCTCAGAGCTTGGCGGCCTTGCGCTTGCCCACCGCGGCGCGGCGTGCCTTGAGCATCGAGAAGCGGTCCTGCTGCTGACCCTTCTTGTCACCGAAGACCAGGCCGGAGATCGCGTCTTCGACCTCGGTCGGGTTCGGCACGTACTCGATGCGGTTGAGCGCCTGGATCTGACCGGCCGACTCCACGACCAGCGTGCCGTATCCGAAGACCCGGCCCATCAGGGTTCGCGCGAACGTCAGGTCGGTGACCTTGGTGATCGGCATCATCGCCACGTTGGTGGTGAAGATGCCGGTCGTCAGCAGGAACCGCTTGTCCGTGACGACGATGCGTTCCACGTACCAGTCCAGCACCTGGTAGGTGAAGCGCACCAGCACGACCAGTCCGGCGTACCAGAGGATGTTCTGGAACAACCAGGCGTTCCCCGCCGGCAGCAGGTAGGACACCATCACCAGGCCGACGAGCAGGCCGATCGCCTCGAAGAGATCCCACAGCAAGCACGCCCAATGGCGCCGCACGCGGATCACCCTGCGTTCGGTGTCCAGCAGGTACTCGTCGGGATCCCTCGGAGCGAACAAGGCACCCGCCTCCCGCGGCTCGCGCTTACTGGATGAGGTTCTGCATGAAGGTGATGACGGCCTCAGCAGCGCCCTTCAGGCCATCCGTGATGCCGGTCACCACGCCACCGGCTTGCACCGGCGCGGTGAACAGGAAGTACAGAACGAAAGCAACTCCGGCCCACGTGAGGATTTTCTTGATGTTCACTGTCACGCACCCCGTCCGAAAATGCCCTTGAGTAGCGCAGGCGTTTGCTGATCCGTTGTACCGCACTTCGCCGCTTTACGGCAGCTTTGTACCGCACTTGGGTCAGTCGTCTCCGAGCAGGCTCGGATCAACTACCCTCCGTGTCGATGATCGTATCGGAGAACCCTGTGATCCGCTGCGTCGGAGCCGTGATTCACGACCCGCTCGGCCGGTTGCTGCTGGTCAAACGCGCTCATGCACCCAGTGCCGGGAAGTGGTCGCTACCGGGCGGCCGAGTGGAGCAGGGCGAGACCGACCATTCGGCGGTACAGCGCGAAGTCCAGGAGGAAACCGGGCTTTCGGTCACCGTGGGTGCACTCGTCGGCCGCGTCCTCCGGCCGGCGCCGCAGGGCACCTACGAGATCCTCGACTACTCCTGCCGGACCAATGACTGGACCCTTTGCGCTGGTGACGATGCTGCCGATGCCATCTGGGCGGACAGTGCGACTTTCGCCACACTCGACGCCGACGGCGCCCTGACCGAGGGCTTGGCGGACTGCCTGCACGCCTGGGATTGTTTACCCCGCAACGAGTGATCGCCGGAATTCGACCGGGTTAAGCGTGAACGTCCGAATCGGACCCGGACGGCACCGCATTCGCCCACATCGCCCAATTCACCCGTTTCCGCCCGCGACCCGGTGCGCGGCGTGATGTTCGGCGAGAGCGGTTGCCGCGACGGTACCCGGACGGAGTATCGTTGCCGGTTGGCCGACGAGAGGACCACCGCACCGGGTGGACGACCGCAGGAGGTGAGGGATCGTGGGCAATAGCGCCGATAGCGCTCTTCCGTGCAGTACCAACCGCATCCCCGCCGGAGCGCCCGTTCGCCGGTAGTCCGGCCCGGGCCCGGCCGGGATGCGTGAGCAGCGAGACCCCTGCAGCACGCCTTCCCCCGGACGATCCACCCGGGTGGATCGCGCCCCGGACTCCTGGAGGCAGCCGTGCCCAACCTCCCCTCGCTCGGTTTGCGCAACCGAAGCAGCCGTGCGCCCCGCAGCACTCCCCGCGCGCCCGCGCCGACGTCCGACTACGTGGTGGACTGCGCGATCTACGTCGACGGGCACCGCGTCGAGGGCAGCTGGAACCACTCCGACGCCGTCGAGGAGGTGCGCCGCCGCGGCACCGGGTTCGTCTGGATCGGGTTGCACGAACCCACCGAGGAGCAGATCAACGGGCTCGCCGACACCTTCGGGCTGCACGAGCTCGCGGTGGAGGACGCCGTGCACGCCCACCAGCGGCCGAAGCTGGAGCGCTACGACAACACGCTGTTCATGGTGCTCAAGACGGTCCGCTACCTGTCGTCGGACCGCCGGTCGGCGACCAGCGAGATCGTCGACACCGGTGAGCTGATGGTGTTCCTCGGCCGCGACTTCGTGATCACCGTCCGGCACGGCAAGCACGCCGGGCTCGGCCAGGTGCGCAGCCAGCTGGAGGCCGACCCGGAGCAGCTGGCGCTGGGCCCGTCCGCGGTGCTGCACGGCGTGGCCGACCACGTGGTGGACACCTACCTGGAGGTCACCGAGGCCATCCAGGACGACATCGACGAGATCGAGGCCGACGTCTTCGAGCCGCGCACCAAGGTCGACGCCGAGCAGATCTACCTGATGAAGCGCGAAGTCCTGGAGCTGCGCCGGGCGGTGCTGCCGCTGACCAAGCCGATGCAGCGGCTGGCCGAGGGCTACACGCCGATGGTCGCCGACGAGGTGCGCTCCTACTTCCGCAACGTCGAGGACCACCTGGCGAAGGTCTCGGAGATGGTGGGCTCCTTCGACGAGCTGCTGACCACGCTCGTGGACGCGACGCTGGCCAAGATCACGCTCCAGCAGAACACCGACATGCGCAAGATCTCCGCGTGGGTCGCGATCATCTCGACGCCGACGATGATCGCCGGGATCTACGGGATGAACTTCGACGCGATGCCGGAGACGAAGTGGATCTACGGGTATCCGGGAGTGCTCGTGGTGATGCTGGTCGCCTGCGTGGTGCTGTTCAAGATCTTCCGGCGGAACAAGTGGCTGTGATGGCACTCGGTAACGAAGTCCGGGTCTCGGACGATACGCTGTTCGGGGTCACTTCGCGCCCGGTCTTCTTCCAGGCGCGCCACCTGCCGTTCTCCACCGCCCGCCCCGTTCGGGCGGTGTCCGCGCGTGAGGAGGTCGTCATGCACCTGTTGCTGCAGCACCAAGGGCGGGTCAGGCATCGGCGCCTCAGCACCGCGACTCGACCGCGGCGAAGTCCGCTGACGCGCAGGCAGATCGCGGAGCAGTTGTTCCGGCACACCTCGTGGGTGCAGCGAAAACCCGGCGCGATGTGGGACGCGGTTCCCGCCGCGCCACGCGCCGCCGTGCGCTGACGCCTGCCGGGATCGACCGCGGGCCACATCGTGAGGGCGAATCTCTTGCAGATCCTCGTTGTTCACGTCGGAGGCACCGCCATGACTCGCTTGATGACCAACAAGCTCACCATCCTCGTAGCCCTGCTCGTGGGATGGATCTTCACCCTCTTCGTGCTGATCTCCAATCAGGCTTGATCGATTGGTCCACTGTGGCCTGGAGAAGCACGCGCCTGCGTCGGCCGCAATTCGGTGGCTCGACGCGCACTGCGATCGTTTCGCGGTTATAACTCCCACCGGACACGGCTTTCCAACGGCGGGGGTGGTCGCGGATGTCGGCTCTGTGCGCAACTGCCGCGGTTCTGGCGCTGTTCAGCGCCGGGACGCTGCACCCGGCGGCTAGAACGCCGTCGGCCGAGCAGCAGATGCTCGACCTGACCAACGGCGCCCGGGCCGACGCCGGCTGCCCGCCGCTGCGCCTGAACACCGATCTGGGCGAGGCGGCGACCGGGCACAGCGCCGACATGGCGCACCGGAACTTCTTCGACCACACCGGCAGCAACGGCAGCCAGCCCGCGGGCCGCACCAGCGCCGCGGGCTACCCGGGCGACTACATCGGCGAGAACATCGCCGCGGGCTACGACTCGGCCGAGGTCGTCTTCCAGAAGTGGATGGACACCGCCGTGCACCGCGGCAACATCCTCGACTGCAAGTTCACCGACCTCGGCATCGGCCACGTCGACGTCCCGTCGAGCCAGTTCCGCGTCTACTGGACCCAGGACTTCGGGCGCCCGCCGATCAGGTGAGGGTGGCGCCGGTGCCGGGGTCGAAGAGGTGGATCTTGTCGGGGTCGAACCAGACTTCGAGCTCCTGGTTCTCGCGGGCCCCGGACTGCACCGAGAGGCGGGTGACCACCTGGCCCTCGTCGGTCGGGACCTCGGAGGTGCCGCTGTCGGCGGCCAGCTCGTCCAGCTCCGCCGTGCTGGCTCGCCCGCCGTGCAGGGTGAAGTAGACGTACTTGTCCGAGCCCATCTCCTCCACCACGTCCACCTCGCCGCGGAACGTCGCGCCCGAGGCCCGGGCTGCGTCGTCGAGCAGCGCGGCGTCCTCGAAGTGCTCCGGGCGGATGCCGAGGACCAGCTCGCGCGGGGCGTCCGCGGCTTCCAGGGCGCGGCGCAGGCGGTCGCCCAGGGGCACGTCGCCGAGCGGGCTGCGCAGCACGCCCTCGGCGGCCTCGACCGGCACGAAGTTCATCGCCGGGGAGCCGATGAATCCCGCCACGAACAGGTTCGCCGGGTGCTCGTAGAGGTGCTGCGGCGCGCCCACCTGCTGCACCACACCGCCGCGCAGGACCACCACGCGGTCGCCCAGCGTCATCGCCTCGGTCTGGTCGTGGGTGACGTAGACCGTCGTGGTGCCGAGCCGCTTCTGCAGCTTCGACACCGAGGTCCGCATCTGCACCCGCAGCTTGGCGTCCAAATTGGACAGCGGCTCGTCCATCAGGAAGGCCTTGGGGCTGCGCACGATCGCCCGGCCCATCGCGACGCGCTGCCGCTGCCCGCCGGAGAGGTTGGCCGGCTTGCGCTGCAGGTGCTGGGTCAGGTCGAGGATCTTGGCCGCCTCCTCGACCTTCGTGCGCACCGTCGTCGAGTCGACCTTGGCCAGCCGCAGCGGGAACGCCATGTTCTCGAACACCGTCATGTGCGGGTACAGAGCGTAGGACTGGAACACCATCGCGATGTCGCGGTCCTTCGGCGCGCGCTCGTTCATCCGCTCCCCGCCGATGCGCAGCTCGCCGCCGCTGATGTCCTCCAGACCGGCGATCATGTTCAGCGTGGTGGACTTCCCGCAGCCGGACGGGCCGACCAGGATCACGAACTCGCCGTCCGCGATCTCCAGGTTCACCTCGTTGACCGCCAGCGCCCCGTCCGGATAGCGCTTGGTCACCTTGTCCAGCACGATCTCGGCCACTTCGGTTACCCCTTCACTGCGCCGGAGGTCAGTCCGGACACGATGCGTCGCTGGAAGAACAGCACGAACAAGATGATCGGAACGGTGATCACCACCGCCGCGGCGGAGATCGACCCGGTCGGGTCCTCGAACTGCGAGCTGCCGGTGAAGAACTGCAGCGCCACCGGCACCGTCCGGGAGTTCTCCGTGGAGGTCAGCGAGATCGCGAACAGGAAGTCGTTCCAGCAGAAGATGAACACCAGGATCGCGGTGGTGAACACGCCCGGCGCGGCCAGCGGTGCGATCACCTTCGCGAACGCCTGACCGGGCGTCGCGCCGTCCATCTTCGCCGCCTTCTCCAGCTCCCACGGGATCTCCCGGAAGAACGCCGACAGCGTGTAGATCGACAGCGGCAGCGAGAAGGTGATGTAGGGCAGGATCAGCCCGGGCCAGGTGTCGAACAGCCCCAGCACCCGCTCGATCTCGAACAGCGGGGACACCAGCGACACCTGCGGGAACATCGCGATCAGCAGCGACACCCCGACCAGCAGCCGCTTGCCGGGGAAGTCGAGCCGGGCGATCGCGTAGGCGGCCATGGTGCCGAGCACCACCGCGATCAGGGTGGCGATCAGCGCGATGCCGATGGAGTTCAGCAGCGCGCGGGTGAACTCGGTGGTGCTGAAGATCGCCGCGTAGTTCTCCAGCGTCCACTCGCGCGGGATCAGGTTGCCGTCGGACAGCGTTTCGGGCGTCTTGAACGACAGCGACAGGATCCACAGCACCGGCAGCAGCGCGTAGACCACGACGACGGCGTTGAGCACCGTCCACTTGGCCTTCCGCGCGGGGGTCTCCGCCCCGCCCACGCCCGCCATCAGCGCCTCCCCTTGTCGTCGCTACCGGGCGCGGCCGTGCCGAAGAGCTTGACGAAGATCCACGCGATGAGCGCGACCGCGATGAAGATCAGCACCGACATGGTGGAGCCGATCCCGAGGTTCAATCCCTTGATCAGGTTGTTGTAGGCCAGCACCGACACCGAGGAGGTGTCCTGCGCGCCGGAGGTGAGCACCACGATGTTGTCGAAGACGCGGAACGCGTCGAGGGTGCGGAAGAGCACCGCGACGAGGATGGCCGGCTTCATCACCGGCAGCATCACCTTCACGAACCGCTGCCACGGGCCGGCGCCGTCCATCGCCGCCGCCTTGAGCAGGTCGTCGGGCACCAGCGCCAGCCCGGCCATCAGCAGCAGCGCCATGAACGGCGTGGTCTTCCAGACCTCGGCGAGGACCACGATGGCCAGCGCGCTGGCGTGCTCGGTCAGCGGTGCGCCGTCCGGGGTGATCGCGTTGGCCAGGTAGCCGGTGTCCGGCGTCCACGCGTAGCGCCAGCTGAACGCCGCCACCACGGTGACGATCCCGTACGGGATGAGCGTGACGGTGCGGACCAGGCCGCGGCCGACCAGCGCCCGGTGCATGATCAGCGCCAGGCCCATGCCCAGCACGAACTCGATGGCCACCGACACCACGGTGACCAGCACGGTCACCCCGAAGGCGGTCCACCAGTAGCCGTTGCCCAGCACGGTGATGTAGTTGTCCAGCCCGACGAACTCGCGCTGGTCCGGGTACTTCAGGTCGAAGCGCTGGAACGACAGCCACAGCGCGTAGAGGACCGGGTAGCCGGTGACCGCGAGCATCACCAGCGCGGCCGGGGCGCAGAGCAGCCAGCCGAGCTTGCGCTCCGCCTTCTTGCCCTCGCTGATCGCCTTCGCCACTGGCAGGGCGTCCTGCTGCTGCACCATCAGGGCATCACTCCCTTGGATTCCAAGGCGTTCTGCACCTCGGTGCGCATCCGGACCGCAGTGGGTTGCGGGTCGATCTCACCGATCGGGGACAGCATCTTGGACAGCACCGTGGAGACGTTCTGGGCGGCCGGGGTCACCGGCCGCACGCCCGGGTCCTTGAGGGCTTCCAGGATGGTGTCGCGCATCGGGTACTCGGCGGCCATCTCGGGCTCGGCGTAGACGGACTCGATCGTCGGCGGCACGCCGTCGTTGAGCGCGGAGAACTTCTGGCTCTCCGGGTTGCGCAGGCACTTGGTGGCTTCGAAGGCCAGGTCCGGCTTGGTCGAGTAGCTGCTCACCGCGTAGTTGGCGCCGCCGATGGTGGACTTGCTCGGCACCCCGGGCCGCAGGCCGGGCAGCCGCGCCCAGCCGACCTTGTCGACCAGCTCGGGCTTCTTCTCCACCATCGAGGCGTAGACGAACGGCCAGTTCAGCTGGAACGCGGCCTGCCCGGTCTCGAACTCCTGCCGGGCGTCGTCCTCCTTGGCGTTGTTCATCGACGCGCTGGTCACGCCCGCCGTGCCGAGGTCGCGCAGGGCCTGCATCGCCTGCACCGCGCCGTCGTCGACCACGGCGGTGCGGCCGTCCTCGGAGATGACGCGCCCGCCCGCCGACTCGACCAGCGTGTTGAAGTGCACGTACACGCCCTCGTACTGCGCGCCGGTGAGCGAGATCCAGTGCGGCTTGCCCTCCTGCTTCAGGCGCTGGGCGCCTGCGATCATCTCCTGCCAGGTCTCCGGCGGTTCGGGCACCAGGTCCTTGCGGTACCAGAGCAGCTGCACGTTGGTGTTCTTCGGCGCCGCGTAGAGCTTGCCGTCCCAGGTCGCGGTCTGCAGCGGGCCCTGCAGGGTGCCGCGCTCCACGTCCGCCTTGTCCTGCCCGGTCCACTCCCGGATCCACTTCGCCTCGGCGAACTCGCCGACCCAGGTGACGTCCAGGTACAGGATGTCCAGCCCGGTGTCACCGGCGGCGAGGCGGCGCACCATCTGCTCGCGCTGGCCGTCGGCGTCGCGGGGCAGCTTGTGGTAGACGATGTTGTAGCGGCCGCCCGACTCGGCGTTGCAGCGATCCACGTTCTGCTGCAGGTTCTCCTCGGGCGCGCTGTAGAGGTTCACGGTGTTCGCGCTCGATGCCGGGGCACACGCGGTCAGCGCGGATGCGCACACCAGCGACGCCCCCAGCACAGCCGCGCGGCGTGTGCGGCGAACTCTCACGATCGGTCCTCCCGGTTGCTGGTCGCAGCCACGACCAAGCATCGCGGGGCTTCGTCGCCTGCCACCACCGGCGGTGAGCCGGTGCTGGAAAGCTAGGCTTCTTGATCAATCGAGGCAAGGCCGCCGCGACCCTTGTTGCCAACCCGTGAATATCGGCGAAACCGGCAATGCGCCGAAAGCCGCACAGCGCTGCCTTGTTCGGCAGGGGCAACTCGGCCGAACGGCGCCGTCATCCGGCGGTCGTCAGCCGTCGACCCCTGGTGAACCCCACCGTGGCGATGGCCCACGACACCACCCAGACCGCACCGACCGCCAGAGCCGAATAGGTGGACCATCCAACCGCGGGCGGGCCGAGAGCCGGGACAACCCCGAACGCACGCAGGGAGAACCCGACCACGCCGGCGGCCATCATGGCGATGCCCAGCCAGGACACGACGATGAGCGGCCACCGGAAGGCGCGGACCCGGGCAGCCCCGTCCCAGAGGAGCAGCAACGCGCAGATCGCAGTCACCAGGCCGACGGCCGCGTTGCCCAGTTGCGCGAGAGCGATCTGCTCGGGTTGCCAGGCCGCGTAGGACGAGGCCGGGGCGGGGAAGCCGTGGATGCCGAGCTCGGCCCGCATCGCGAGGAGCACTTTCGAGGTCGTGTACGCGAGACCGCCCAGGCAGGCGGTCAGCGCGGCGATGGTCTGTCGCTGCATGCGTTGAACGATCTCGCGGTGGGCGCTGCGCGTCCTCCTGCCCAGGGACGGATCGTCTCCTCCTTGAGGAGGAGTTCACCGAAATAGCGAGAGACCCAGGCTCCCGCTGTCCCGCGGGGTCCTGGGTCCGCTTCTGGTCGAATCCGCAGATCGCCGGCGTCGCCGGGATGGACTGCGCGCCTACTGGGTGGGCGGGGGTTTCATCGCGAGCTTGGCGAGGAGGTCTCGGCCTTGCTCCGCGTGGCGGGGTTGGGCCAGGACGTCGTAGCGGCCCGCGACCAGCTGGCTCGCCGAGGAGAAGTCCCGGCGGCCCCGGGTCGATGCGTAGCCGACCGCCGCGAAGACCAGGCCGAACAGCACACCCGCGCCGAGGCCGGCCAGCACCGGGCCGAACCAGTTGCCCTGCGGGGTGAACATGCCCATGATCAGGCCCACCAGCAGACCGAACCAGGCGCCGGAGGCCGCGCCGCCGCCCAGCACCCGGCCCCAGGACAGCCGTCCGGTGACCCGTTCGACGAGCATCAGGTCGACGCCGACGATGGTCACCTCCTGCACCGGGAAGTCGCTGTCGGCGAGGTGGTCCACGGCGCGCTGCGCCTCTTCGTAAGTGCCGTAGGAGCCGATCGGCCAGCCGCTCGGCGGCGTGGGCAGGTTGGGTGTGCCCGGCGTCGGCCGGCTCGCGCCGGTGAATGGGTTGGACACCGCTGACACCTCCGTGAAAAGTGCTGCCAAGGCCGGAACCGCGACGGTGGGCGAGCCCGAATTCCGCCGCAATGTCCCTTCCCCCATCAGGCTACCCTGCGAGGGCTTCCCGGAGATCATGTCGGTACCCCGCGCAACACGCATCCCCAACCGGGTGAGCGGCGAGGACGTCAGTGCCTGGTGGCGGCTGTTCCCCGCGGGTGGTCGCTCGGCGGAACCCGGGCCTCCTGATGTCCGACCAGGCAGCCTCTCAGGCCGCGGCAGCGCGGCGGACCACGGTGAGCGCCAGCGCAGCGCAGCCCACCGCGGCCAGCGCGAGCAGCGCGAAGCCCCAGGTGTACTGCCCGGCCGTGCCGTAGATCGCACCCATCACCAGCGGCGGGAAGAAGCCGCCGAGGCCGCCCGCCGCGCCGACCAGTCCGGTCACCGCGCCCACCTGGTCCGCCGGGGCCAGCTTGGCGACCAGCGCGAACACCGCTCCGGCGCCCGCACCCAGCACCGCGGCCAGCCCGAGGAACGCGATCGTGCCGACCGGCACCAGCGGGAACTCGCAGGCGGCGAGCACGGCCAGCAGCGCCGCCAGCGAGCACAGCACGCCGAGCACGGTCGCCGGGTGCACCCGGTCGCACAGCCAGCCGCCGATGGGCCGGGCGATCACGGCCAGCACCACGAATCCGGCGGTGCGCGTCGACGCGTCCGCCGCTGTCAGGTCGTAGGCGGTCTTCAAGTAGGTGGGCAGGTAGACGCTGAACGCCACGAAGCCGCCGAAGGTGAGCGCGTAGAGCACCGAGAGCTGCCAGGTCACGCCCAGCTGCAGGGTCTCGACGGTGCGGCTGAAGGCCGATCCCGCCGGGGCCGTGCGGTCGGCCGGGTCGCGCAGCAGCGCCCAGGACAGCGCCGCCACCACGGCCAGCGCCACCGACACGACCAGGAACGGGGCGAACTGGCCGTAGGCGCTGGCCAGCGGCAGCGTGCTGAACGTGGCCACGGCGGTTCCGCCGGTGCCGACGCCGAACACGCCGAGCGCGGTGCCACGGTTGGCCGGCGGGAACCAACCGTTGACCGCCGGGACCCCGACGGCGAAGGTCGTGCCGCCGAGGCCGAGCAGCACGCCGCCGATCATCAGCACCGGCAGCGCGTCCGGGAACAGCCCGACCAGCAGCACCGGCACGATCGTCAGCAGGCTGAGCGCGGTGAACATCGGCCGCGCGCCGTAGCGGTCGGTGAGCGAGCCGACCGGGATCCGGCCGACGGAGCCGATGATCACCGGCAGCGCCACCAGGATCGACTGGGTGAACGGTGCCAGCCCGAGGCGCTGCCCGATGCCGGGGGCGAGCGGGCTGAGCAGCGCCCAGGCCCAGAAGTTGACCGCGAACGCGAGGGTCGACACGCCCAGCACGATCCACTTCTGGGCGGATTCGGCCGCCAGCCCGAGGTGGGCGGGCGCGGGATGACTGACCACTGCGAACACCTCGGCTCTCGGTTCGTTCCGGCGCGATTCCGCGCGAAATCGCCCTCGTCGGCTCCGTTTCCGCTGGTGGTGGCCCGTGAGTGCTTTGTGGCGCTATAGCAGCTCAAAGCACTCACGGGGCTTGACCAGGGGAAACGGGGCTTTCTCGGGTGCGCGACACCCGGCGGTGGCCGGCCGGTCGCCGAGTTGCGTGCTGCGCTGGTCGGCCTAATCGTCGAGTTTGCGGGCCGCAGTCGCGCGCGGCGAATCGACGCGCGATCAGCGGCGGTCACCAACCCCGGCGACTCGCGAAGGAGTCCGGCGAATGGCCAAGCGACCGGAAGCGGGACTCGACGGGCCGGTCTCCGACCTGCTGCTGCGCACCCGCAAGCTGCTCGCCCCCGGCGAGGTCTCGGCCGACCTGCGCACCCTCGAACTGGTCGGCGGGCGCGAGGGCGACGTCTTCTACCGGGACCGGTGGAGCCACGACAAGGTGGTGCGCTCCACGCACGGCGTGAACTGCACCGGCTCCTGCTCGTGGAAGGTCTACGTCAAGGACGGCGTCATCACCTGGGAGGCGCAGCAGACCGATTACCCGTCGGTCGGGCCGGATTCACCCGAGTACGAGCCGCGGGGCTGCCCGCGCGGGGCCGCGTTCTCCTGGTACACCTACTCGCCCACCCGGCTGCGCTACCCGTACGTGCGCGGAGTGCTGCTGGAGATGTACCGCCGCGCCAGGGCGGCCACCGGAGATCCGGTGCTCGCATGGGAGTCCATTGTGGAGGATCCCGAGCTGCGGCGGCGCTACCAGCGGGCGCGCGGCAAGGGCGGGCTGGTGCGGGCGAGCTGGGACGAGGCCGTGGAGCTCGTCGCCGCCGCCCACGTCCACACGATCCGGCGATACGGGCCGGACCGGATCGCCGGGTTCTCCCCGATCCCGGCGATGTCGATGGTCTCGCACGCCGCAGGCGCGCGGTTCACCTCGCTGATCGGCGGCACCATGCTGTCGTTCTACGACTGGTACGCCGATCTTCCGGTGGCCTCGCCGCAGGTGTTCGGCGATCAGACCGACGTGCCCGAGTCGGCGGACTGGTGGAACGCGAGCTACCTGGTGATGTGGGGCTCGAACGTGCCGGTCACCCGCACTCCGGACGCGCACTTCATGACCGAGGCCCGCTACCGGGGCCAGAAGGTCGTGGTGGTCTCGCCGGACTACGCCGACAACGTCAAGTTCGCCGACACCTGGCTGGCGCCGCAGCCCGGCACCGACGGCGCGCTGGCCATGGCGATGGGGCACGTGATCCTGCGCGACTTCTTCGTGCAGCGGCAGGCCCCGCGCTTCGCCGATTACGCGCGCCGCTACACCGACCTGCCGTTCCTGGTCGCGCTGCGGGACACCGGCGAGGGCCTGGTGCCGGACAAGTTCGTCACCGCCGCCGATCTCGGCGCCACCGGCGCGCACGACCGCTTCAAACCGGTGCTGGTGGACGAGCGCACCGGCCGCGAGCACGTGCCGGGCGGCAGCCTCGGCTTCCGCTTCGACGAGGCGAGCGCCGGGCGGTGGAACCTCGACCTCGGCGACGTGCAGCCGCAGCTGAGCCTGCTCGACCACGCCGCGGCGGAGGCCGTCGCCGTCGAGCTCCCGCGCTTCGACGTGCCCGACGACCGCCGCGCCCGGTTGCGCCGGGGCGTGCCCGCGATCCGGCTCGGCGGCCGGCTGGTCACCACCGTCTTCGACCTGGTGCTGGCCGACTACGGCGTCGGGCGGCCCGGCCTGCCGGGCGAGTGGCCGCGCGGACTGGACGATCCGCGGCCGCACACCCCGGCGTGGCAGGAGGAGATCACCGGGGTCCCGGCCGCGCAGGCGATCCGGGTGGCCCGCGAATTCGCCCGCAACGCCGAGGAATCCGGTGGTCGGTCGATGATCCTGATGGGCGCGGGCACCAATCACTGGTTCCACTCCGACACGATCTACCGCGCGTTCCTGGCCCTGCTGACGCTGACCGGCTGCCAGGGCGTCAACGGCGGCGGTTGGGCGCACTACGTGGGGCAGGAGAAGTGCCGCCCGGCGACGGGCTGGGCGACGCTGGCCGGTGCGGCGGACTGGGCCCGCCCGCCGCGCCAGATGATCGGCACCGCGTTCTGGTACCTGGCCACCGACCAGTGGCGCTACGACGCGCTCGGCGCCGAGGAGCTGATCCACCCGCTCGGCCCGGGGAAGTTGTGGGGCATGTCGATGGCGGACTGCATCGCCCAGTCCGCGCGGCTGGGCTGGATGCCGTCGTACCCGACGTTCGACCGCAACCCGCTGGAGCTGGTCGCCGAGGCTCGCGCGGCCAAGGCGGACCCGGCCGAGCACGTGATCGCCGAACTGCGCTCCGGGCGGCTGAAGTTCGCCTGCACCGACCCGGACGACGAGGCGAACTGGCCGCGGATCGTCACCGTCTGGCGGGCGAACCTGCTGGGCTCCTCGGCGAAGGGCAACGAGTACTTCCTCAAGCACCTGCTGGGCACCGATTCGGCGCTGCGGGCCGAGGAAGCGCCGCCGGGCCGGCGCCCGCACGACGTCCGCTGGCACCCGCGCGCCCCGGAGGGCAAGCTCGACCTGCTGCTCTCGCTGGACTTCCGGATGACCAGCACCGGCCTGTTCAGCGACGTGCTGCTGCCGGCCGCCACCTGGTACGAGAAGCACGACCTGTCGTCCACCGACATGCACCCGTTCGTCCACGCCTTCACCCCGGCGATCGCCCCGCCGTGGGAGACCCGCAGCGATTTCGACGCCTTCCACGCCATCGCCCGCAAGTTCTCCGAGCTCGCCGAGACGCACTTGGGCGTGCGCGAGGACCTGGTGGCGGCCCCGCTGCTGCACGACACGCCGGACGAGCTCGCCACCCCGGGCGGTGTCGTGCGCGACTGGACCCGCAACGAGATCGAGGCCGTTCCGGGCGTCACGATGCCGAAGCTCGTCGTCGTCGAGCGCGACTACCCGGCGGTGGCGGCGAAGATGGCCGCGCTCGGGCCGCTGGTGGACACGCTCGGCGTGGGCAACAAGGGCTGGCACGTCATCCCGGACCAGGAGGTCGAGCGGCTGCGGCACCAGAACGGCACCGTGCGGGGCGGGGTGGCCGACGGGCGGCCGTCGCTGGCGCGGGACGTGGACGCCTGCGAGGCGATCCTCGCGCTGTCGGGCACCACCAACGGCCGCATCGCGGTGGCGGGGTTCCGGGAGCTCGAACGGCGCACCGGAGTGCGGCTGGCCGACCTGGCGCAGGCCGACGAGGGCAGGCGGATCACCTTCGCCGACACCCAGGCCCGCCCGGTGCCGGTGATCACCTCGCCGGAGTGGAGCGGCAGCGAGCACGGCGGGCGCCGCTACAGCGCGTTCGTGGTCAACGTCGAACGCCTCAAGCCCTGGCACACCCTGACCGGCCGCCAGCACTTCTACCTCGACCACGACTGGATGGCCGACCTCGGCGAGGGCCTGCCCGTCTACCGGCCGCCGCTGAACATCCACCGGCTGTTCGGCGAGCCGGAATCTCCTGACAGCGCAGCGGTTTCGGTGCGCTACCTGACGCCGCACTCGAAGTGGTCGATCCACTCCGAGTACCAGGACAACCTGCTGATGCTGGCGCTCTCGCGCGGCGGGCCCGACCTTTGGCTGAGCCCAGTCGACGCGGAGCGGATCGGCGTGCGCGACAACGACTGGGTCGAGGCGGTCAACCGCAACGGCGTGGTGGTGGCGAGAGCCGTGGTGTCGCAGAAGATGCCGACCGGCACGGTGTACGTCTACCACGCCAAGGACCGCGTGGTGGACGTGCCGAAGTCGGAGATCTCCGGGCTGCGCGGCGGGATGCACAACTCGCTGACCCGGTTGCTGCTCAAGCCCACCCACCTCGTCGGCGGCTACGCCCAGCTCTCGTTCGCGTTCAACTACCTGGGCCCGACCGGCAACCAGCGCGACGAGGTCACCGTGATCCGCCGCCGCAGCCAGGAGGTCGAGTACTGATGCGCGTGATGGCCCAGCTCGCGATGGTGATGAACCTCGACAAGTGCATCGGCTGCCACACCTGCTCGGTCACCTGCAAGCAGGCGTGGACCAACCGCGGCGGCGTCGAGTACGTGTGGTTCAACAACGTGGAAACCCGTCCGGGGCAGGGATATCCGCGCACCTACGAGGACCAGGAGAAGTGGCGCGGCGGGTGGCGGCTGCACCGCGGGCGGTTGAAGCTGCGCGGCGGCGGCCGGGTCAAGCGGCTGCTGTCGCTGTTCGCCAACCCGAAGCTGCCCGCCATCCAGGACTACTACGAGCCCTGGACCTACGACTACGACAACCTGATCTCCGCACCGGCCGGCGACCAGATCCCGGTGGCCCGGCCGCGGTCGCTGATCTCCGGCGAGCCGATGCGGATCTCCTGGAGCGCCAACTGGGACGACAGCCTGGCCGGATCGCCCGAGCTCACCCGGCAGGACCCGGTGCTGCGGCGGCTGTCCGACGAGGTGCGGCGCTCCTTCGAAGAGACGTTCATGTTCTTCCTGCCGCGGATCTGCGAGCACTGCCTCAACCCGTCCTGCGTCGCCTCCTGCCCGTCCGGCGCGATGTACAAGCGCTCCGAGGACGGCATCGTGCTGGTCGATCAGGACCAGTGCCGCGGCTGGCGGATGTGCGTCACCGGCTGCCCGTACAAGAAGGTCTACTTCAACCACCGCACCGGCAAGGCCGAGAAGTGCACGCTGTGCTACCCGCGGATGGAGGTCGGGCTGCCGACGGTGTGCTCGGAGACCTGCGTCGGCCGGCTGCGGTACCTCGGCGTGGTGCTCTACGACGCCGATCGCGTGCTCGAAGCGGCCTCGGTGCCGGACGAGCACGACCTGTACCCGGCGCAGCTGGAGGTGCTGCTCGACCCCGCCGACCCGGAGGTGGTGACCGCCGCGCGTCGCGCCGGGATCCCCGCGGACTGGGTCGAGGCCGCGCAGCGCTCCCCGATCCACGCGCTGATCAAGGACTTCCGGGTGGCCCTGCCGCTGCACCCGGAATTCCGCACGCTGCCGATGGTCTGGTACGTGCCGCCGCTGTCGCCGGTGGTGGACAAGCTGGTGGAGACCGGGCACGACGGCGAGGACGTGGGCAACCTCTTCGGCGCGATCGACGCGCTGCGGATCCCGGTGGAGTACCTGGCCGAGCTGTTCACCGCCGGGGACACCGCACCGGTCACCGCAGCGCTGCGCAAGCTCGGCGCGATGCGCGCCTACATGCGCGACATCAACCTCGGCCGTCCGCCGGATCCGGCCATCCCGGAGGCCGCCGGGCTGGACGTGCCGCAGGTGGAGCGGATGTACCGGCTGCTGGCGCTGGCGAAGTACGAGGAGCGCTACGTCATCCCGCAGGCGCACGCCGAACTCGCCGGGCAGCTCGACGAGCCCGGCTGCTCGCTGGACTACGAGGGCGGGCCGGGCATGTACGAGTCCGGCCCGTTCGGCGAGATCTCCGGGGCGCAGGTGCCGATGGCGGTGGAGAACTTCCACCTGCTCAAGCAGCGGCAGAGCTCGGAGCACTTCACCGCCCCGGACGGCTCGCGCCGGGTGAACCTGCTCAACTGGGACGGCCGCGGCACGCCCGAGGGCCTGTTCCCGCCCGATGGCGAGGACCGCTGATGACCTTCGACCGCTCACGCGCGCTGACCCACCGGATCGCAGCGTTCCTGCTCGCCTACCCCGACGAGGAACTCCTCGAACGACTCCCGCTGCTGCGCGCGGGATGCGCGGAACTCCCCGCCGCACAACGAGATCCACTGCTGGAACTGGTGCGGCACCTGGAGACGGCGTCGCTGCTGGCCGCGCAGCAGCACTACGTCGAGACCTTCGACCTGCGCCGCCGCTGCTGCCAGTACCTCAGCTACTGGACGGCCGGCGACACCCGGAACCGGGGCCGCGCGATCGTGGACTTCAAGCGGATCTACCGGGCGGCGGGCGTGCTGCCGCCGGCCGACGAGCTGCCGGACCACCTGACCGTCGTGCTGGAGTTCGCCGCCACCACCGACCAGGAACGCGGCACCGCGCTGCTGGTCGACCACCACGCCGGGCTCACCCTGCTCGCCGCCGCCCTGCGCGACCAGGGCACGGTCTACGCGCACGGCGTCGAGGCGGTGCTGGCAACGCTGCCCGCGCCGACGCCGGAAGCCCTGCGCTCGGCCAAGCGCATCGCCGCGACCGGCCCGCCGCAGGAATCGGTGGGGATGGCCGGGCCGCTGCAACCGTTCGGAGGTCCGCGATGAGCACGTGGGACGTGCTGCTGTGGGGCGCCGCGCCGTACGTGGTGATCGCGGTGCTGGTGGTCGGGTCGTTGTGGCGCTGGCACTACGACCGGTTCGGCTGGACCACCCGGTCCTCGCAGCTCTACGAGTCGCGGCTGCTGCGGTTCGCCAGCCCGCTGTTCCACTTCGGACTGCTGGTGGTGATCGTCGGGCACGTCATCGGCCTGCTCGTCCCGGAGTCCTGGACCGCCGCGCTCGGCGTGTCCGAGCAGCTCTACCACTTGGTCGCGGTCGGGCTCGGCGCGCTGGCCGGGGTGTGCACGCTGATCGGGGTGGCGCTGCTGATCTACCGGCGGCGCCGCAACGGGCCGGTGTTCTCCGCGACCACCGTGAACGACAAGGCGATGTACCTGGTGCTGGTCGGCGCGATCCTGCTCGGGCTGCTGACCACCGTGCTGGCCAACGGCGTGACCGAGGGCTACGACTACCGGGCCACCGTCTCGCCCTGGTTCCGCAGCATCTTCGTGCTGCAGCCGGAGGTGGCGCTGATGGTGGACGTGCCCTGGTCGTTCAAGGCGCACGTGCTGGTGGGCATGCTGCTGTTCGCGCTGTTCCCGTTCACCAGGCTGGTGCACGCGCTGAGCGGTTTCGCCGCGGTGCGGTACCTGTTCCGCCCGTACGTCGTCTACCGCAGCCGGACCGCGGAACGCGCCCGGCGCGGCTGGGAGCCGGTCGGCGTCCCGGGGCAGCGCGAGGCCGGGCACGACACTCCGCACCGCACCCGCGAACGATGAGTTAGGTTTGCCTTACCAATCGAAGTGCGGTCGAATGGATCCGTGACCGCTTTGACCCCCATCCGAGTCGTCGCCGACCACTTCGAGGTGGCCGTGTCGACGTTGCACTACTGGGAGCGGCGCGGGCTGATCACCTCGCACCGGCGCGCCGGGAAGCGCTGCTACGACACCGATCAGCTCTACCGCATCGCCCTGATCAAGGAGTGGCGCACGAGCGGCCTGTTCGGCCTGGAGCAGATCGCGCTCATGCTCAACGGGCCGGGCTGGCTCGACGGGGTGGCCGCGCGGATCGAGGAGATCGAACGGCAGCAGGAGCAACTGGCCAACGCCCGCGCCTACCTGGACCGACTGCTCGGCTGCCGCTCCCCCGGCGATCCCGAGCGCTGCCCGGGCTTCCGCGCCGAGACCGAGCTCCCCGCGCCCTGCTGATCGCCGGGCATCGCCACCGCGGCAATGATTCCCGCGACGGCGAGGCAGGCCGCCGATGCGGCGAAGGCGGCGGTGTAGCCGTGCGCCAGCGCGTTGAGGTCGTCGCCGGAGTGCGCCGCCCGCCACGACGCGGCCACGGCCGCCGACAGCACGCTCAGCACGGCGAGCCCGATCGCGCCGCTGGTCTGGCGGACGGTGTTCAGCAGTCCGGCGGCCAAGCCGCTCTGGTGCTCCGGGACGCCGTTGGTCGCGCCCACCGTGATCGGAGTGAACGCTGCCGTGGTGCCGAACCCGAAGACCAGGCCGGGAAGCATCACCGAGGTCACGTAGGAGGCGTGCACCCCGATGAGCAGCGCGACGCCGGCCAGGCCCGCCGCGCCGGACAGGCAGGACAGCACCGCCGCGCGGCGCACGCCCAGCCGGACCGAAAGCGGTCCGGCGAGCTGAGCTCCGGCGAACTGCGCGGCCCCGATCGGCAGGTACCCGAGCCCGGCGTGCAGCGGCGAACAGCCGTGCACGTCCTGCAGGTACAGCGACAGCAGGATCGGGCTGGCGAAGAAACCCAGTCCCAGCAACAACATCACGACGTTGCCGCTGCTGACCGACCGCAGCCGGAAGATGCCCAGCGGCACCAGCGGTTCCCGCGACCACCGGGCCTGGTGCACCAGGAAGACGCCCAGCACCGCAGCGCCCGCCAACAGCGGCGGCCACACCGATGCGCCCGCATCGGCCGAGTGCATCACCGCGTACACGATGCCGACCAGGCCCGCCGTGACCAGCACGGCGCCGAGCACGTCCAGGCGCGGCCGCACCGCGTCGTCCGGACGCGGCGGCAAGGTCGCCCGCGCGGCCACGACGGCCAGCACCCCGATCGGCACGCTGACGAAGAACACCCACCGCCAGCCCGCCCACTCGGTCAGCAGCCCGCCGATCACCGGCCCGGCTGCCGCACCCACCGCGCCCACCGCGCTCCAGGTGCCCAGCATCCGCGCGCGCTGCGCGGGCTCGGTGAACGTCGTGGTCAGCAGCGAGAGCGTCACCGGCATCAGCAGCGCTCCGCCTATGCCCTGCACGGCCCGCGCGGCCAGCAGCAGCTCGGCCGAGGAGACCAGCCCGCCCACCGTCCTGGCCAGGGTGAACAGACCCATGCCGAGCACGAACATGCGGCGTTGGCCGTACACGTCCGACAGCCGACCGCCGAGCAGCAGGCACCCCGCGAAGGCGAGGGTGTAGGCGTTGACCACCCACGGCAGCGTCGTGTCGCTGAACCCCAGTTCGGCGCGGATCGCGGGGAGCGCGACGGAGACGATCGTGGCATCGAGGATCACCACGAACGAACCCGCGCAGGCCAGCGCCAGCAGCAGTCCCGCCTCTCCCAGTCCCGCCTCTCCGCGATTCACAGTGGTGGTTGCGTTAGCGAGTGAGCTCGCGTTTCGCGGTTTCCTGTGGCTGGGTTGCATCACGGTCCCCTGAGGTGCGGTTGAGCAGAACTGCGGTTGACACCGGACAAACGCGCGACCGATCTCGTGGCGCGTTCGCCGCCGTAGCCTGTCGGCTCAACTCGGGTTGAGCGCAAGCCCTGGGCGCCCTTGGCTAGGGTTCTGGGTGGGGGTGAGTGCCGTGGAGCGGGTCGGCATCGAACGGGCGGTCTGGTTCGGCGACGCCGAGCTGATCCCCGATCCGCACCGGGCCGCCGGCTGGACCGTGGCCGTCGACGGCATCTCCCAGTCCTTCGTCGACCTCGCCGACCCGACCTACCTGAAGTTCCCGTACGTCGCCTGGATCGCGCAGGCCGTCGACCGGCACTGGCCGCCGGGGACCGCTGTGTCGGCCACCTACCTCGGCGGCGCCGGGTGCACGCTGCCCCGCTACGTCGCCGCCACCCGGCCCGGTTCCGCGCAGACCGCGTTCGAGCTCGACGAACCGCTCGTGGAGCTGGTGCGCGAGCACCTCGCGCTGGACGAGGTGCCGGGGCTGGAGGTCCGCGTGCAGGACGGGCGCGCGGGCATCCGGGAAGCGCCGGACGGGAGCACCGATCTGGTGGTGCTCGACGTCTTCCGCGCAGGCAGCGTGGCCACCGAGCTGGCCACCGTCGAGTTCCTGACCGACCTCGCGCGGGTGCTGCGGCCCGGCGGCCTTTGCGCGGCGAACCTCTGGGACGGCGGCGAGCTGGAGTTCGCGCTGCGCGCGGTCGCCGCCGTCGGCGAGGTGTTCCCGCACGTCCTGGTCCTCGCCGAGCCCGCCGTCCTGCTGCGCCACCGGGCGGGCAACATCGTGGTCGTGGCGTCCACCCGCGACCTGCCGAAAGCGGGCCTCGACGCGTGGGGCGCAGCGGCGGCGAACCGGATGTCCTGCCTCACCCTGCCGCAGCTGGCCGCCGTCGCCGGAACAGCCGCTCCGCTCACCGAGGCGACCCCGCACACCGCGCCGGTGCCGCCCGTCCGCAAGGAACGGTTCTAGGCGACCACCGCGATTTCAATGGAAATCACGTCCCCGATTTCCATTGAAATCGCACTACCACCCGACGAACCACGAGCACGTCCGACCTCGGACGCACCCGCACCACGCAACTTCAATTGAAATCAGAGGTCCAATTTCAATTGAGATTGCGGAACGACCGGACGCACCACCGGCGCGTCGGGAGGTCACCGGGTGGCAGTGTTCCGCGGCCTCGGGGCGAGGACGTCGACGGTGCTCAGCAGGAGCATGTGGGCGTAGGCAGCCAGCACCGTCGCCAGCAGGATCCAGCCGCCACCGCTGTAGGCGTCCGGTTCGGCCAGCAGCAGCACTCCGCCGAACACCAGTGCCGTCAGGACGGTCGCGCCGATGCGCGCACCGGTCCGGTAGGCGATCGCCGCGGGCCAGGTCAGCAGCACCGCCGCCAGCACCAGGCCGAGCGGTCCGAGGCGGAACCCGGTGCTGAACAGCCAGTACTCCGCGGCGAGCAGCACTGCGGCGATGGCCAGAGCGGGAAGCCAGCGCGCCAGCCCGCGGCCGAAGCGCAGCCCGATCCGGCTGCCCGTCCACACCGCGAAGACCGCCACCAGCAGCATCGCGAACAGCACACCGGGGCCGAAGGAGGTTCCCGAGAAGTCCGCGATCGCCGTCCAGTCCCCTTGCACCGGGGCGAAGGCGAACCAGCCGAAGTCCTCACCGCCGCCCTCACCGAAGTCCTCACCGCCGCCCTCGCACGGGCCGCCGAACGGGCAATATCCCTGGTAGGGGGCGACTGCCGTCGCGATGGACAGCTGAGACTCGTAACTGTCCGCGGACATCGTCTGCAGGCCCACCTGCCCGATCCCGCCGATCCCGGTGAACGCCACCGCCGTGGCGGCGAACAGGCCGAGCAGCGCCACTCGCCGAGGCGCGGCCAAGGCGTAGACGACCGCCAGCGCCAGCGGCTTGACCAGCGTCATCGCCCGGCGGCCGAGCCACGGCAGCACGCCGCCTCCAGACGGGCGGGCAGCGCGGTAGGCGAGCATGCCGAAGCGGGTGGCCAGCGACAGCGCGCGCCGCTCGCCCAGGTCGGCGAACCGCTGGCGGCCGACGGAGTAGCGCTCGACCTCGCTCGACAGCTGCGCAGGCGCGGGCGTCGGCGGCCGGCCACCGCCGCGCTGGTCCGCGCCCGCGGCCACCGTCGCGACGTACGGGACCTCCTCCGCCGCGATCGTCCACTGCAGACGCTCGGTGAGCAGGTCGCGGGTCGCGGTCAGCGGGTGCTCGTCGTCGGGCCGGGCGAACAGCGCGTCGAGCTCGGCGCGCACCTCACCGGCGTGCCGCGCCCACACCTCGGCCAGGAAACCGCGCCACTGCTTGGCCTGCGCCTCGTCCAGCTCGCCGAGTTCGGCCTTCGTCGGACGGCTGACGATCGCCTGCAGCGCATCGCCGAGCTCCTCCGAGCCGCTGTGCCGCCGCGCCAGCCGCGCCGGATCTGTGAGCAGCCCGACCAGCGCGGCGGCGGAGTCCATCCGCCCCCACATCCAGTCGTTGGCCCGCCACTTGGCGGACAGGAACGCGCCGAAGTTGCCGATGTCCAGGCCGCGGATCTTGTCCGCGATGCGCAGCGGCACGCCCTCGCCGCGGCGCAGCGCCGCGAACGGCAGCGGGCTCTGCTCGTCGCTGACCACCCGCAGCAGGTTGATCCGCGAACCCGGCACCCGGCCCACGTCCAGCGGCGAGGTCAGCACCACCAGCTGCTGGAGCACCTCGTCCCGGTGATCGCTGCGCTCCAGCAGCGAGTAGCCGATCTGCTCGGGCTCGTCGCACCGCTCGCGCGGCGGCGCCAACGCGGCCAGCCGGTCGGCCACCCGGTGCAGCAGCTTGCGCGCTTCGGCCACCGCGTCGATCCCGTTGGCGTCCGGCACCGCGTCCCCGCCCGAGGACTCCACGATGGACCGCAGCTCGGCGGCGAACTCGGCCAGCACCCGCTGGAAGTCCGCGCCTCCCTCCGCCTCGCCCAGCACCTCGCCGAGCAGCGGCGCGATCGGCGTGGGCAGCGCGTGCTGCAACCGGATCCGGCGGCGGAGCACCCGCTGCACCCACTCGTCGAGCTCGGCGGTCTCGACGATCGGCTCCAGCTTCGCGCCGTTGATCCAGTACCGGTCGGCGTGGCCCTCCAGCACCTCGGCGAACGTGCGCAACCGGTAGAGCACCGACTTGCAGCGCCCGATCTCCCGGCTCTCCGGTGACCACCGCTCGATGTCCCACGCCCAGCCGAGGCACTCCTGGATCGCGGCGAGCAGGCTGTGCGCGTCGTCGAAGACGCGCGTCGTCGCGTCGCGCCGGAGCCCGTCCGACAGGCGCCGCGCGAGCTGCGTCCGGGCCTGCGCCGACCAGTCCGCGAGCGGATCACCGACCACCGGCGGCAGCAGCCGCCCGTCCTCGCTGCCCGCGGGCTCGGTGAGCAACCGGTACGCGGCCTGCGCGTCGAGCTCCGAGCGCACCACGGCGTGGTCTGGCCCGACGGCGGCGACCTGGCTCGCCAGGGCGGCGAGCCGCTGCGCGTCGGGCGCGGCGTGCAGCTGGGCGAACAAAGCCTTGCGCCGCAAGGCGGTTCGCTCCACGAGGAGGTTGTGGTCGGCCAGCGCGTCGAGGTCGGCCAGCAGCGATTCCTGGGTCATGCGGGCGCGCAGCGCGGTCAGTGTGACCGGCACGGCGTGCCCCGGCTCGCGGCGCTGCGTGCGGGATGCGACGGGGTCCGGGTTCAGGTACAGCAGCCACCGCTGCGTGGGGCGGTCCGCCGGGGCTTCGGTGATCGCGCGGATCGCCGCCGACACCGGGATGTTGTCCAGCACACCGCCGTCGATCACCCGGAACGGCGTTCTCCCGGAATCGGGAGTGGTCTCGGAGAACAGCCCGACCATGTTCGGCTCGCCCGCTGGCGGCTCGCCCAGCGAGGAGAACACCTGAGCGGGCTCGAAGACGAACGGGAACGCCGAGGTGGCGCGGGCCGCGTGCGCCAGCCGCAGCACCGTGGCGCCGAACTTCTCGCCCGCGCCGAAGTCGGACAGCGGATCGCCCGCCCGGCCCCGGTGCTGGAAGGAGAACGACGCGGTGCGCCGCTCCTGGAGCATCGGCTCGGAGCGCGAATCGAGGCGCTGCTCCACGACCGGGTCCAGCAGGGTCGCGGTGAGCAGCAGGTCGGCGCGGTTGTTCGGCAGGTCCGGCTCGGCGGGCACGTTGCCGGTGATGACCTTCACCAGTTCGGTGCGGAAGTAGTCGTCGCCCTCCAGCAACGACGGCGGGCTGGGCTGCCAGAACTTGGGCAGCGGCCGGGACATCGCCTCCACGTCGCCCAATCGGACCCAGATCTCGCGCATCCGGTCGAAGGGCATCCCGTAGACCAGGGTGGTGGCCAGCAGCGTGGCGTTGAGACCACCGGCCGACGCGCCGGCGAGCACGTCGACGGCGACCGAGTCGTAGCCGGACAGCTGCGCCAGCGCGGCCCACGGGTGCGCTCCGTCGTCGGCGTCGACCAGCGCGGTGCGCAGCCGGTTGATCTCGGCGACGGCGCCGCCGATCCACACGGCCATGCTCGCACCGCCGCGCATCGCCAGCGCCAAGCGCAGTTCCTGCTCGTTCTCCGCTCCAGCCGCGGTGGCCACCTCGGAATCCGCCCTCTCCGTCGACACCTGCGGATCATCCGAAACCTACCGCGAGAACACCGCCCGGTGGCCCCGGAACGGCATTTCTGACCCCCAATGCCCCGCAACCTCAACCCTCGCGGACCAACCACCGCTCAGCCGGCGGGGCCTCGGTCTCCGGTCATGCTTCCGGGGGCGTCCAGCGGTCGGTTCGGGTCATCCCGGCCGCTCGGCCCTTGCCCGCGATCACCAGGGCCATCTTGCGGGAGGCCTCGTCGATCATCTCGTCGCCGAGCATCGCCGCGCCGCGCGCGCCACCGGCCGCCGAGGTGTGCCACTCGTAGGCGTCCAGGATGTTCTCCGCGTGGTCGTAGTCCTCCTGGCGGGGCGAGAACAGCTCGTTGACCGCGTCCACCTGGGCCGGGTGCAGGACCCACTTGCCGTCGAAGCCCAGCGCCGCCGTGCGGCCGCCGACCCGCCGCAACCCGTCCACGTCCTTGATCTGCAGGTACGGGCCGTCGATGGCCTGCACCCCGGCCGCGCGGGCCGCGATCAGGATGCGCATCAGCGTGTAGTGGTAGGCGTCGCCCACGTCGTAGCCCGGCGGCTGGTGGCCCACCACCAGGGAGCGCATGTTGATCGAGGCCATGAAGTCCGCCGGGCCGTACACCAGCGCCGCCACCCGCGGCGAGGCGGTGGCGATCGCGTCCACCTCGACCAGGCCCGCGGCGTCCTCGATCTGCGGTTCGATGCCGATCCGGCCGACCTCCAGCCCGGTCGCCCGCTCGATCTGGGTCAGCGTCAGGTCCAGCCAGCGCACGTGCTCGGCGGTGCTGACCTTCGGCAGGACGATCGTGTCGAGCTCGGCGCCCGCGCCCTCCACGACGGTCACCACGTCGCGGTAGGTCCACTCGGTGTCGAGCGCGTTGACCCGCACCGAGCGGATCTTCCCCTCCCAGCCGCCCTCGTTGAGCGCGCCGACGATCCGGTCCCTGGCCTCGGCCTTGGCCAGCGGCGCCACCGCGTCCTCGAGGTCCAGGAAGAACTGGTCGACGGCGAGACCGCGCGCCTTGTCGATCATCTTCGCACTGGAACCGGGCACCGCCAGGCAGCTGCGCCGGGCACGTCGACCGTCCACGTTGTCCTCCTGAGAGATGGCTGGTGGTTGTTCTGCTGGGGTGGTCGCCTAGTGGTCCAAGCGGCTGCCGCCGCTCAAAAGGCGCGGACGGCATCCGCCGACAGACTCCTCAACGACGAGAGCTGCATGTGTCGTACCACGCCGAGCGGCGGTGCAGTGCGTGCCGAAGGTCACCCGGCTCGTCCAGGCGGCGGGCCGACCGATCAGTGCCTAACCTGATCGCGTGGTTGCCGCGACCAGGGTTTTCGCCGCCCGGATGGCCGGGCTCCCGGTGTTCGGGCCGGATGGCGAATCGATCGGTCGAGTGCGCGACGTGGTCGCCGGGCTGAGCATCGGGCGGCGGCCGCCGCGCGTCCTCGGCGCGGTCGTCGAGCTGCCCACCCGCCGCCGCATCTTCGTGCCGATGCTGCGGGTCACCCGGATCGAACCCAACGCGGTGACGCTGGCGACCGGATCGGTGAACCTGCGGAAGTTCCACCAGCGCCCCAACGAACTGCTGGTGCTCGGCCAGCTCCTCGACGCGCGGGTCGCCGTCGACCCGGCGGGCACTCCCGCCGTGCTGGTCGACGTCGCGTTGGAGCAGACCCGCACCCGCGACTGGCAGCTGAGCAAGCTGGCGGTCCGCGAGCGCACCGGCAGGCTCGGCCGCTGGGGCCCGACCCGGGTGCTGGCCTGGGACCAGGTGAGCGGTCTGGGATTCGCCGAGGTCACCGGCCGTCCGCAGGGCGTGCAGCAGCTGCTGGCCATGTTTGACACGATGCGCGCCGTCGACGTCGCCAGCACGCTGCACGAGCTGCCGACCAAGCGCCGCTACGAGGTCGCCGAGGCGCTGGACGACGAACGGCTCGCCGACGTCGTCGAGGAGCTTCCGGAGGACGACCAGAAGGACCTGCTGAGCCACCTCGACGACAAGCGCGCCGCGGACGTGCTGGGGGCGATGAGCCCGGACGACGCCGCCGACCTGCTCTCCGAGCTGTCCGAAGTGGACAAGGATCGGTTGCTCGGCCTGATGGCGCCGGAGGAGTCGGCCCCCGTCAAACGGCTCCTGGAGTACTCCTCCGACACCGCGGGCGGCCTGATGACGCCGGAACCGGTGGTCGTCGAACCGGACGCGACCATCGCCGAGGCCCTCGCCCTGGTGCGCAACCCGGACCTGCCGGTGGCGCTGGCCAGCCTGGTCTTCGTCTGCCGACCGCCGTCGGCCACCCCGACCGGCCGCTACCTGGGCTGCGTGCACATCCAGCGGCTGCTCCGCGAACCACCGTCCACATTGGTCGCCGGTGCGCTGGACACCGACCTGGCGTGCCTGTCCGCGCAGGCCCCGCTGACCGAGGTGACCCGCTACTTCGCCGCCTACAACCTGGTCTGCGGTCCGGTGCTCGACGACGAGGAGCACCTCATCGGCGCGGTCACCGTCGACGACGTGCTCGACCACCTGCTGCCGGAGGGCTGGCGGGAGAGCGGGCTGCCCGAAGCCGAACCGAACCCACCGCCGAACCGGGAGCCGCGCTGATGCCCGAGCTGCTGACCCATCGCCGACTCGACCAACCCCGACCGGCGCACCGCCTGTCGATCAGCTTCGACCGGGAGTTCTTCGGCCGGTTCTCCGAGCGCATCGCCCGGTTCCTGGGCACCGGCACGTTCCTGTTCTGGATGACGCTCTTCGTGGTCACCTGGATCGGCGTGAACCTGTTCGCGGTCGGCCTGCGCTGGGATCCGTACCCGTTCATCCTGCTCAACCTGGCCTTCTCCACCCAGGCGTCCTACGCCGCGCCGCTGATCCTGCTGGCGCAGAACCGCCAGGACGACCGCGACCGCATCTCGCTGGAGGAGGACCGGGCGCGCGCCGAGCAGACCAAGGCCGACACCGACTTCCTGGCCCGCGAGCTGGCGGCCCTGCGCCTGGCGATCGGCGAGGTGGCCACCCGCGACTACCTGCGCGGCGAGCTGGACCGCCTCCGCGAAGAGCTCCCCGGCCTGCCCAGCACAGCGGACAAACGCCGAAGCCGACCCTGATCAGACGGAGTCGACGGAGTCGGACGGAGTCGACGGAGTCGGACGGAGTCGACGGAGTCGGACGGAGTCGACGGGATTGGACGAGGTCGACGGGGTCGGACGGGGTCGACGGGGTCGGACGGGGTCGACGGGGTCGACCGGGGTCGACCGGGGCCGACGGGGTCGGACGAGGTCGACGAGGTCGGACGAGGTCGACGAGGTCGGACGAGGTCGGACGAGGTCGGACGAGGTCGACGGGGTCGACGGGGTTGGATGCGATTTCAATGGAAATTGGACGTCCAATTTCCATTGAAATCGCGTGGATCCCGACGCCCCGTCGGCGTGTCGGGCGTTCGACACGCCGACGGGGGATGCAAGTTCCATTGAAATCGTGGAGGTGATTTCCATTGAAGTTGCGGAAGTTCGCCACCGCGGCGGCGGGCTCCGGCGCGTCGGACCGCCCTGATCAGGCGGGGTCGAGGTCGGCGTAGAGGGCGACAATCGCGGGCGCCGTGACCGGGCGGGCCAGGTACTCCTCGCGGGTCATCCAGGCCAGTTCGGCGATCTCCGCCGCCGGGACGGGCTCGCCGTCGAGCTCGCCCGAGTAGCAGCTCAGCGACACCTGGACACCTTCGCCCTGGCCGACCGCGTCCGTCTCGTAGCGGCGGTAGAAGTCCGGCCCCACCAGCTCGACGCCCAGCTCCTCGCGGACCTCCCGGTGCAGCGCCTGCACCTCGGTCTCGCCCGGGTCGATCTTGCCGCCGGGCAGGTAGAACGCGTCCTGGTAGTCGGCGCGGACCAGCAACAGCCTGCGGTCGGCGAACCGCACCAGCCCGACCGCGCGGATCACCTCGGACGTCGAGTACTTCGCTTCTGGCACGTCCTCATGCTTGCGCACGCTGACCCGGCGGCGACGGCACACCCCCGTCGGCCAGCCGCTCGAAGGTGCGCACCAGCGCCTCCAGCTCGCCCGCGGTCGCCGACAGGAAGTACCGCGCGACGCCGCTGCGGTGCGTGGCGAGCGCCGTCCGCAGCCGGTCCTCACCACTCTCGGTGATCACCGCCTGCACTCCCCGGCCGTCGGAATCCACCCGGACCCGCCGCACCAGCCCGAGCCGTTCGAGGCGGTCCACCAACCTGGTCACCCCGGAGCGGGACAGCAGCACGACGTCGGCGAGCTCGGTCATCCGCAACCGGTGCTCCGGCGCCTCGGCCAGCGCTTCGAGCACGTCGTAGGCGGCCAGCGTGAGCCGCTGCTCGGCGATCAGGTCGCCCTCCAGGCAACGCGTGACCCGGGCGTGCGCGCGGAGGAAACTGCGGTACGCCAGCAATTCATTTCGAGTCGGTAATCGATCAAGAGCCGTCTCGGCCACGAAGATTGATATTACGGTCCGCGTTCACCCGACTGCGCAGCGCCCCCGCCGAACACCCGATGGTCACCCCGCGTGAACCGGCCCCGGTCGCCATCGCCCCTGTTCCGGGCGGGCTACCGATCCGTAGCATTGGAATCGCCCCGAGGGGGCCGTGTGAGAACCTTGGTCCTCTCCGCGAAGTTCCCAACAGCTTGCCGAGGTAACCGTGACCAGTACGCAGTCCGCGCCCACCGAGGACGCCGTCCGCAAGGCCCTCAGCCAGGTCGAGGACCCGGAGATCCGGCGGCCGATCACCGACCTGGGCATGGTCAAGAGCGTGTCCATCGGCGACGGCGGCGCCGTGCTGGTCGAGGTCTACCTGACGGTCAAGGGCTGCCCGATGCGGGAGACCATCACCCAGCGGGTCACCGACGCGGTCGCCGCCGTCGAGGGCGTCGGCTCCGTCCAGGTGGAGCTGGACGTGATGAGCGACGAGCAGCGCACCGAGCTGCGCAAGGCGCTGCGCGGCGACGCCGCCGAACCGCGCATCCCGTTCGCCGAGCCGGGCTCGATGACCCGCGTGTACTGCGTGGCATCGGGCAAGGGCGGCGTCGGCAAGTCCAGCGTGACGGTGAACCTCGCCGCCGCGATGGCCGAGCGCGGGCTGTCGGTGGGCGTGGTGGACGCCGACATCTACGGCCACTCGGTGCCGCGGATGCTGGGGGCGGGCGGCAAGCCCACCCAGGTGGAGAAGATGATCATGCCGCCGCAGTCGCACGGCGTGAAGGTCATCTCGATCGGCATGTTCACCCCGGGCAACACCCCGGTGGTCTGGCGCGGCCCGATGCTGCACCGCGCGCTGCAGCAGTTCCTCGCCGACGTGTTCTGGGGCGACCTGGACGTGCTGCTGCTGGACCTCCCGCCCGGCACCGGCGACGTGGCGCTGTCCACCGCCCAGCTCATCCCGAACGCCGAGATCCTGGTGGTCACCACCCCGCAGCAGGCGGCGGCCGAGGTCGCCGAGCGCGCGGGCGCGATCGCCATGCAGACCCGCCAGCGGCTGGCCGGCGTGGTGGAGAACATGTCCTGGATGGAGCTGCCCGACGGCCAGCGGATGGAGGTCTTCGGCTCCGGCGGCGGTCAGCTGGTGGCCGACTCGCTGTCCCGCTCGCTGGGCACCGAGGTCCCGCTGCTCGGCCAGGTCCCGCTCGACCCGCGCCTGCGCGAGGCGGGCGACGCGGGCACGCCCCTGGTGCTGGAGGCGCCGGACTCCCCGGCCGCGGTGGTCCTCAACGACATCGCCAAGCGGCTGTCCACCCGCTCCCGGGGCCTGGCGGGCAAGCTACTCTCCGTCTCCCCGGCCTGACCAGCCGAGAAGGGCATCTCCGGGCAGCCGGGGATGCCCTTCGCCGGGTCAGATGCGCTTGGTGATGGCCAGCAGACCCGGCCCGGTCGGGAGCGTGACCGGGACGAGGGTGTCGTCGGACTGCACCTCGCGGATGAGCTCGCGCAGGGCTTGGGCCATCGCGCTGCGGGTGTCCGGCCCGGCCAGCTGGGTACCGGCGAAGACGATCACCCCGCCCGGCCGGAGCAGGCGCAGGCCGAGCTCCAGGTACTGCGGGTACTCCGTGGTCGCGATGTTCACCGAGACCAGGTCGTAGCCGCCCTCGGTGAGGCGGGGCATCAGGTCGACCGCGCGGCCGGCGATCAGCCGGGTGCGGCTGGCCGGGACGCCCGCGTCGCGCAGCGTCCCGCGCGCCTCGCGGTGCACCGAGGCGTCCGCGTCGATCGAGGTCACCACGCCGTCCGGCACCATGCCGCGGAGCAGCCACAGCGCGGTCTCGCCCGAGCCGGTGCCGACCTCCACGGCGGCCTTCGCCTGCAACGCCGCGGCCAGGAAGCGCAGCACGTGCAGCGGCGACGCACCGACCGATGTGCCCTGCGGGCCATCGGGCATGCGCAGCGGCGTCTGCTCGCGGCCCGCGGGCCCGGCACCGAGCGGCGTCTCGGGGATCACAACGCGAAAGGTTATCGATGTTGTGCTCATCCGTGACCCGCGCGGTCGACATCGTTAGTGGGCCGTTTCCGGCGACGCTCGGTGAGACGTAGCTCACGCTAGGTTCTCAGGCTGTTCTCAGGCCTCTATTAAGGCCACCTCACCAGCGCAGACGAGAGTAGTGGCGTCATGACCGACACCAGTCGGCGTCTCCACTCCGAAGGGCCGGGAACAACGAGCCCGACCCGCTCGTTCTGGTAGATGCAAAGCGCAGGAGGTGGCTTTTCGCCCAATGGCAACTCAGCCGATGAGTGTGGCCCCCAGTGTTCGACCGAGCACCGGTGTTCGACCCAGCACCGTCTCGCCCGCTGAGGAGGTCGCCTGGACCCCGCCGTCGTGGGACGAGGTCGTGCGGCAGCACGCCGACCGGGTGTACCGGCTGGCGTACCGCCTGACCGGTAACCAGCACGACGCGGAGGACCTGACCCAGGAGACCTTCATCCGGGTGTTCCGCTCGCTCGCCTCGTACAAGCCGGGGACGTTCGAGGGGTGGCTGCACCGGATCACCACGAACCTGTTCCTGGACATGGCCCGCCGCAGGTCCCGCCTGCGGATGGAGGGCCTGCCCGAGGACACCGACCGGTTGCCGGGCGGCGGTCCGAGCCCGGAGCAGGTGTTCTACGACACCCACCTCGACCCCGACCTGCAGTCGGCGCTGGACGAGCTGCCCCCGGAGTTCCGGGCCGCAGTGGTGCTCTGCGACGTCGAGGGCCTCTCCTACGAGGAGATCGGGACGACGCTGGGCGTCAAGCTCGGAACCGTGCGCAGCAGGATCCACCGCGGACGCCAGATGCTGAAGGCCACCTTGGAGTCTCGCCGCGAGCAAGCCCGGGAGGTTTGAGACGGATGACGGTTTTGCGTGGGTGGGGTCTGCCCGAGCAGCACCTCGCGCTGGACGCGATCGTCGCTTTCGTGGACGGGGAACTGAGCCCGAACGCCCATGACCGCGCCGCCGCCCACCTGGCCCGGTGCCCCGCGTGCACGTCGGACGCCGCCGCCCAGCGGCAGGCCCGGGCCGCGGTGAAGGCTGCCGGGACCCCGTCGATCTCGCCGTCCCTCCTGCAGGCGCTGCAGGCCATACCGGCGCACGCCGAGCTCCCGAGCCAGCCCGAAGGCCTCGCGCTGACCGAGGACGGCCAGCTGGTCACCGTCTCCCGCCCCGACCGCGCGCGCCGGTTCGGCACCGGCGCCGTCCTGGGTTCCACGACGCCGCTCGGCGGCGGGCAGCAACCCTTGGGGAGCTCCCGCCCTTTTGCCGGTGATCCCGGCGGCGAGCCCGAACCGGCCCGCCGGATGGGCCGCCGCACCAAGCAGGGCGCCGGCGTGGTGTTCTCCGGCCTCGTGCTCGGCGCGCTCGCGCTGATGAACCTGCCCGCGGACGAGGACGGCAGGCCGATCCCCGGGTTGCCCGGCCCGCAGCCGGGCGGGGAGTTCGCCGTGGTGCCCGCCTCCGCCCGCGATTCGCTGCCGCCGGAGACGACGACCCGCGCCGAGCCGCCGGCGCCGCTGGTGGCCGCTGTCGTGCCTCCGGCCGCCGAACCCGCACCGACTACCACGTCGAGCGCGGCCCCGCAGAACTGATCGGAACCGCGTCGCCGCGGTTTTCTTCGCCTCTCCAACACGGACTTCACCGTTCGCCCGGCAGAATGGGCGCACCGGCAGTGGGCCCAGGTGCCGGTGGCACGGGAGTCTCGCCCGTGTGATCCACTCGAAGGGACGAGTCCGACCGCATGCCCGGGGAGCGATGACCGACCAGCCAGGAACGCCCGCGCAGGGCCCGGACGACGAACACGGACGTCGGGACGAGCCCCGCGCAGGCCGGCCAGAATCCAACGGGCGGCCGGCGCAGCCGGTGCACCCGTGGCAGGGGGCGTCCCCGTCCCCCGCGCGCGGCGTGCCCGCCAGCGCCGCCCCGCGACCTTCCACCGTGAACGGCTCCGCGGAACCGCCCCGCCTGGCACCGAAGCCGCTGCACCGCCCGCCGGTCGACCCGGCGCAGAGCTCCTCCTTCCGCCGCCCGCAGGGCGTGACCGGCAGCTTCGACCCGAACCGGCGCAACGCCCCGGTGCGCGGCATCGAGCGCACCGCTCCCCCCGCTGCCCCGCTGGCCAGCGCCTTCGGCCGCCCCGAGGACAGCGCGGAACAGCTCCAGCGGGCTCCCGGCGAGCGGCCGGTGACGCCCGAACCGGCCGAGGAGCCGGTGCTGTGGAACTCCGACGAGCGCGACCCGTGGCGCAACCCGGCCGCGGGCGCGATGCTCGGTCCGCCCGCCGCCTCCGCCGAGCAGGACGAGGAGTCGGAGCCGAAGGAGACGGGCCCGCTGCTGAGCGCCCGCGAAGTCCTGTTCGGCCGCCGCGTGCAGCCCCGCGCGCTCGCGATCCTCGCCGTGGTCGCCCTGCTCGTCGGCCTCGCCGGCGGATTCCTGGGCCGGATCACCGCCGAGGAGGGCAACCCGCTGCTCAACCCGTCAGTGACGCTGGCCGAGGTCGAACCGGCCAAGGAGCGGCCGAAGGGCACGGTGGCCGCCGTCGCGCAGCGCGTGGTGCCCGCCGTGGTCTCGATCGAGGTGCGCGTCGGCGCGCAGGGCGGCAGCGGTTCGGGCGTGGTCATCGACGGCGAGGGCTACGTGCTGACCAACAACCACGTCGTCTCGATGGCCGCCGACACCCCGAACGCGCAGGTCTCCGCCGTGTTCCACGACGGAACGCGGGCCCCGGCGCGGATCGTGGGCCGCGACGTCAAGACCGACCTCGCGGTGATCAAGGTCGAGGTGTCCAACCCGACGGTGGCCCAGCTCGGCGACTCCGACAGCCTCACCGTCGGCGACGACGTGATCGCCATCGGCTCGCCGCTGGGCCTGGCGGGCACGGTGACCACCGGCATCGTCAGCTCGGTGCACCGCCCGATGCGGCTGGCCGGGGAGGGCACCGACACCAACGCGGTGATCGACGCCATCCAGACCGACGCCGCGATCAACCCGGGCAACTCCGGCGGCGCGCTGGTCGACGGCAACGGCGCGGTGGTCGGCATCAACAGCGCGATCCGCACGCTCGGCGCGGGCGGCGAGGGCGGCTCGATCGGGCTGGGCTTCGCGATCCCGATCGACGACGCCCGGCGCATCGCCCAGGAGCTGATCCGCACCGGCCACGTCCAGCACGCCGACCTCGGGGTCAACGCCAAGTCGGTGAGCGACGGCCTCGCCGACGGCGCCCAGGTGCAGAACGTGCAGGACGGCAGCGCCGCGGCGGCGGCCGGGATCGCCGAGGGCGATGTGATCATCCGGGTCGGCGAGCGCAAGGTCGGCAGCGCCGACGAGCTGGTCGTGGCCGTGGACCGGCACCAGGTCGGCGAGCGGATCCCGGTCGCGGTGGTGCGGCAGGGCCGCGAGCTCGTCCTGGACGTGACGCTGAAGTGAACGCCTGCGCACCTCCGCGGGAAGGCACCGTGTTGGGCCACTTCCCCCTCCAACCGGATTCAGCCGGTGGGTACGCTGGGGGTGTTGGCAGCTCGCGCGGTGCTGGTCCGCGGGCGGCGAGGACCCGGAGGTAGTCGAGAGGTGTTCGATAGCATCGGCTGGCCCGAGCTCCTCGTGCTCATCGTGGTCGGTCTGTTCGTGCTGGGCCCGGAGCGCCTGCCGCAGGGCGCGGCGTGGCTGGGCAAGACCGTCCGCCAGGTCAAGGAGTACGCGACCGGGGCGCGCGATCAGATCAAGTCCGAGCTCGGACCGGAGTTCGACGACCTGCGCAAGCCGCTGGAGGACCTGCGCGGCATCCGCGACTTCAACCCGCGCACCGCGGTGACCAAGCACCTGTTCGACGGGGACAACCCGCTCGACCTCAACTCGAACGGCAACGGCCACGCTCCGCCGTCGAGCCAGCCGAAGCCGCCGCAGCGACCGCTGGAGCCCGGCGAGCGCCCGCCGTTCGACTCCGACGCGACCTGATCTGCGCGATCCACACCGCGACGGCCGCGGCGGCGAGCCAGCAGCAGAGCAGCGCCGTCATCCCGGACCAGCCCCAGCTGCCGTAGGCCGCGCCGCCCACCACGCCACCGACGCTGCTGCCGCCGTAGTAGGCCAGCTGGTACAGCGCCGACGCCTGGCTGCGGGCCTGCGCTGACGCCCGGACGCCGACCCAGCCGCTGGCCACCGAGTGCGCGGCGAAGAACCCACCGGTGAACACCACCAGGCCGAGCACGATCATGACCAGGCCGTCGGACAGCATCAGCAGCAGTCCGAGCGCGGTCACCGCGAGCCCGGTGAGCAGGACCCTCGTGCGCCCGTAGTGGTCGGCGGCCCGCCCGGCCAGCGTCGAGGTCACGGTGCCCGCCGCGTAGGCGAGGAAGAGGAGTGCGGCCAGCGCGGGCGGCACGAGCAGCGGTGGCGCGGTGAGGCGGAAGCCGAGCACGTTGTAGACCGTGACGAACGAGCCCATGCCGAGTGCGGCGACGAGGTACGGCCCGTAGAGCACGGGATCGCGCAGCGCTGCGCGCAGGCCGCCGAACAGCGGGCCGAGCGACAGCGGCTTGCGCTGGTGGTTGCACTCGGCCGGGAGCAGCACCACGAAGAACGCGGTGCAGACCGCCGCGAGCAGGGCCACGGCGAGCACTCCGCCCTGCCAGCCGGCGAAGTCGCCGACCACACCGCCCAGCAGCCGGCCGGTCATGCCGCCGATGGTGGTGCCCGCGACGTAGAGGCCCATGGCCGCACCCAGGTTCTTCCCACCGGTCTCCTCCGCCAGGTACGCGGTCGCCACCGCGGCCAGGCCGGCGATCGCGATGCCCTGGAGCAGGCGGACGACCACGAGCACCGGGAAGACCGGGATCCACGGCAGCAGCAGGCCCAGGACCTCAGCCACCAGCAGCGCACCGATCATGACCCGGCGGCGGCCGACGGCCTCGGCGAGCGCGCCGAGCGGGATCGCCGCCACCGCCAGCCCGAGCGTCGCCGCCGAGACCAGCAGCGCAACCGTCCCCGGAGCCAGCGCGAACGCTTCGGCGAACTGCGGCAGCACCGGCTGAGGCGCGTAGAGCAGCGCGAACAGCGCTAACGCTCCGAGCAGCAGCGCGATGCGGATTCGATTGGTTCGTGCCTGGTCCACGCGACCGAAATTAAGCAGCACCGATTGATGCGTCCAATACGTCGATGGCGCATCATCGATGCGATGGCGAATCAATCGCAGGCGCCCGTCGATGCGCCCCAGCTCGCGGCCCACCTGGCTCCCGCCCTGGCGGTGCTGCGCACCGTGGCCGCCGAGGGCCATCTCACACGAGCTGCGGAAATCCTGGGCATTCCACAGCCGACGGTGAGCCGCACCCTCGCCAGGCTGGGCGAACAGCTCGGGGCCCCGGTCATCGCCCGGCAGGGGCGCGGCATCCACCTGACCCGCGCGGGCACGCTGCTGGCCGAAGCCGCTGAGGAAGCGATGCAGCGCCTGGAGGCCGGGTGCCGCGCGGTGGTCGAGGAGCTCGACCCGGACCGCGGTCAGGTGACGTTCGGGTTCCAGCACACGATGGGCAGCAACCTGGTGCCGCCGCTGCTGCGCGGCTTCCGCGACCAGCACCCGCAGGTGCGGTTCTCGCTGGTCCAGGGCGCGCGCGACGACATGCTCGCCCGGACCTGGGCGGGCGAGATCGACCTCTGCCTGATCGCGCCGCTACCCGCGGGCGATCCTCGCTGGGCGAGCGCGACGATCCTGGAGGAACCGCTGGTCGCGGTGCTGCACGCCGGGCACCGGCTGGCCCGGCGCCGGACCTTGCCGCTGGCCGATCTCGCCGCAGAGGACTTCGTCGCGATGCGCCCCGGCTACGGCCTGCGGCAGATCTTCGTGCGGCTGGCCGAAGGCGCCGGGTTCGAGCCGCGACTGGCCTTCGAGAGCGAGGAAGTCGACACCGTGCGCGGCCTCGTCGCGGCCGGGCTCGGCGTCGCGGTGCTACCGCCCGCCGACACCGGCCCGGCCCCGGACACCGTCGAGATCCCGCTGAACCCACCGGCCCACCGCACGATCGGCCTGGCCTGGCCCGCCGACCGCCCCCAACCACCAGCGGTCCGAACCTTCCGCACCTTCGCCGTCACCCCAGGAGCGGTCGATTTCGCGCGAAATCGACCATCACCCGGGTGACGTTCCGCGGTGGCCGCCGCGTCAGGGCTTGGTGAGGGTGGCGGCGAGCTCGACGAGGCTGCGGGCCGCGAACCCGGTGGCGCCCGACACGACCTCGTTGTAGTCCTTGTCCGCCCGCGCCGGGCCCGCGATGTCCAGGTGCGCCCACGGCAGGCCGCCGGTGAACTCGCGGAGGAACAGCGCCGCCGTGATGCCGCCCGGTCCGGCCGGGGTCTGCTTGACGTCCGCCAGCTCGCCCTGGACGGCCTCCGCGTGGTCCTCCAGCAGCGGCATCCGCCACCAGGCCTCACCGACGCCCGCACCGGCCGCGCTGACCTGCTCGGCCAGGCGCTCGTCGGAGGCGAACAGGCCGCCCGTGCGCAGGCCGAGCGCGACCTTCATCGCACCGGTCAGCGTCGCGACGTCCACCAGCACGTCGGGTTCGAGCTTGTCGACCGCGTAGGCGATGGCGTCGGCGAGCACCATCCGGCCCTCGGCGTCGGTGTTGCCGACCTCGGTGGTGGTGCCGCCGTAGTGCCGGACGACGTCACCGGGCCGGTAGGCGGTGCCGGACACGTGGTTCTCCGCCGACGGCACCAGGCCGGTGACCCGCACCGCCAGGCCGAGGCGCGCGATGGTCAGCAGCGCCGCGATCACCGCGCCGCCGCCGGACATGTCGGTGCGCATCAGGTGCATGCCCTCGGCGGGCTTGATCGAGATGCCGCCGGTGTCGAAGGTGATGCCCTTGCCCACCAGCACCAGGTGCGGTCCCGCCGCGTCCTTCGGGCGGTAGGTCAGCTCCAGCAGCCGCGGCGGCCGCGCCGAGCCGCCGCCGACGGCGAGGATGCCGCCGAAACCGTTGTCCGCGAGCCACTTCTCGTCGCGCACGGTGGCGGTCAGGTCCGGGACGTCGGCGGCGAGCTCGGCGGCGATGCCGGTGAGCCAGGCCGGGTCCTTGACGTTGGACGGGGTGTTCGCGAGGTCGCGGGCGAGGGCCGTCGCCGCGGCCAGCTCGCGGGCCCGGCGGGCCTGCTCGCCCAGCGCCGCCACGTCGGCGCCCTCCGGCGCGACCAGCAGGACCTTCCGCAGCCGCGGCGGAACCGGGCCGCGCGACACGCGGAACCGGTAGCCGCCGAGCGCCAGGCCCAGCGTCAGCGCCGAGACGATCTCGCCGTCGACGTCGGCGGGCAGCTTCACCTGGAGGTAGTCCGCGTCGGACGCCTCGCCGAGATCACCGGTCTCGTCGTCGGATTCGGCCACGCCGTTGAGCCGCTCGCGCACCGCGCGCGCCAGCGCACCACCCGCGCTGCGCCACTTCGCGGCCTCGCCGGAGCCGACTCCGACGGCCCAGCCGAGTCCACCGGTGGGCAGCGGCAGCGCGCGCACCGCGCCGGCCGAGGCCGACACGCCGACAGCCTCCAGCACCGCGGCGTCCACATCGAACTGTTCAGCCGCGGCGGCCAGATCGGGTCCCGACTCGCCGTCGAAGACCGGGACCGCACCGGGCACGCCGTCCCGCCACTGCCGCACGACGTCCACTTCGACCAGTGCGGTCGGGATCGCGGGCAGCGCCGGATCCGCATCGCGGGCCGGCTGGGCGGGGCGGAACACTGAGGCACCGGACACGAGAAGACCTTCCTGCACGGACTGGCCGCGCACACTCGAAACTACCGTCGTCACCCGGTCGGACACGGTCCGCAGCCGACCGCGGGGACCTGCCAGTCGACGACGGCCCCGGTGCCGTCCTCGGCACCGGGGCCCGACCGCGGCGAAGAGTGCTCGCCACTCGTCGTCGACGCTGCACTGCGGCCTCGGCGGGCGGAGGCACCGCGCGGCTGTCCTGCCGCAGCACCTCCGAGATCGCCGGCCGGCGGCCTCAGCCGGTGGCGGACTCCAGGGCGTCACCCAGGTTCTTGGCCTCCTCGACCGACATCTCGACGACGAGCCGCCCACCACCCTCAAGTGGAACGCGCATCACGATGCCGCGTCCCTCCTTAGTCACCTCGAGGGGACCGTCACCGGTCCGGGGCTTCATGGCCGCCATAGCGTGCTCCCTCCGTGAACTCTTTACCCCGCTGATCGCCACAACCAGCTCGGGTTCACCCCCATTCTCCCCCATCCCGAGGCTGGGACGAAACCGAACCGATCAACTCGTGTCGCCCGTGCGCTGGTCGAATGCCCGCCGGGGCTGGCAGACTCACCGCTCGTGCGGGCTGTTTCGGGGTCGTCGCGGGCCACCTGGCGACGGCCCGCGGCAGCCGGCGCGCCGCTGGTCGCCGCGCACGGCGGATCACCGCCGCCATCACCCCGGCGACCTGCGACAACACTGTCCACCTGGGACATCGGGCGAGCCGCGGAGTCCACTTTGGAACCCGGCGCGCCGTCCCGGCCGAGATGCCGCAGCGGACCGCGAGGCAAGGAGTTCGAAGTGACCGACGTACTGCTGACCGAGGACACCGCCGGTGTGCGCCTGCTCACGCTGAACCGCCCCGAGTCGTTCAACTCGCTCAACGTCGAGCTCAAGCAGGCCCTGATCAGCGCGCTGCGCGACGCGGCCGCGGACGATTCGGTGCGCACCGTGGTGATCACCGGCGCGGGCAAGGCGTTCTGCGCGGGGCAGGATCTCAAGGAGCACGTCGCGCTGCTGGAGGCCGACGACCCGAGCCCGCTGAAGACGGTCGAGGAGCACTACAACCCGATCATCCGGGCCGTGACCAGCATGCCGAAGCCGGTGATCGCGGCGGTCAACGGCACCGCCGCCGGCGCGGGCGCATCGCTGGCCTACGCCTGCGACCTGCGGGTGGCGGCGTCGAACGCGAAGTTCCTGATGGCCTTCGCCAACGTCGGCCTGTCCACCGACTCCGGCGCGTCCTGGACGCTGCCCCGGCTGATCGGCTACGGCCGCGCGATGGAGATGCTCCTGCTGGCCGAGCCGGTGGCCGCGGAGGAAGCGCTGCGCATCGGCATGGTGAACCGGGTCGTCGGCGAGGGCGAGGCGACCGGCGCGGCGCTGGAGCTGGCGACCCGCATGGCGGCCGGCCCGACGTTCGCCTACGCCCGCATCAAGGAAACCGCGCTGGCAGCGGCGGCCGAAGGCCTCGCCGAAGCGCTGGCGGTCGAGGCGGGAGCCCAGGCGGAAGCCGGTGCCACGGCAGACCACCGGGAAGCGGTGTCCGCCTTCGTCGCCAAGCGCACCCCGAACTTCACCGGCCGCTGACGGACGTGCCTGGTCAGGGCCCGTGAGCACTTTGGGGCGTCATAGCACCCCAAAACACTCACGGGCCATGGCCTGCCGAAAAGCTCACCACCACCGAGGCAGCGGTAGCGAGGGGCCACTCAGCTCGCTCGCCAGCAGTCTGTGAGGTGGTCGTCGACCATTCCCGTGGCCTGCATGAGGGCGTAGCAGGTCGTCGGGCCGACGAAGACGAAGCCGCGGCGCTTGAGCTCCTTGGCCATCGCCGTCGACTCCGGGGTGATCGCCGGGACCTCCTCGAGCGTGGCCGGGCGGTGTTGGCGGGGTTCCGGGGCGAACGACCAGAGCAGGTCGTCCAGCGGCTCGTCCAGCCGCAGCACGGCTCCCGCGTTGCGGATAGCCGCGTCGATCTTCGCCCGGTTGCGGACGATGGCCGCGTCGGCGAGCAGCCGCTCCCGGTCGGAGTCGTCGAAGGCCGCCACCTTCTCCGGCTCGAAGCCGGCGAACGCGCTGCGGAACGCCTCGCGCTTGCGCAGGATCGTCAGCCAGGACAGCCCGGACTGGAACGACTCCAGGGTGATCCGCTCGAAGAGCTCCACGACGCCGCGCAGCGGGACGCCCCACTCGCGGTCGTGGTACTCGGTGTAGTCCGCGTGTCCCGCGCCCCACGGGCACCGGGTCTTGCCGTCCGCGCCGAGCACGGCGCCGGATCCGCTCACTTCCCTCTCCTGTCGTACTCGCGGCAGAACTGCGCGAACGCGGCCAGCGACCGGCGCATGCCCCAGATGAACGCGGGCCGCACCACCGGCCAGACCAGCGCCGCGCCGGTCGGCAGGGTCAGCCGCTCCCACCAGACGAAGGTCGACGCCGCGTTCCCGCACCGGACCACATCGAACCCGCCGGCACCGACAACCAGCTCACCGACGTGCTCCACCCGGCAGCTGCGCGGCGGCTCCCACTCCACGATCTCCATCCGGTCCACGAAGCCGAGCCCGCCGAAACCGGTCACCGCGATCAACCGCCCGCCGGGCCCGTCCGCGTCGCCGACCGGGTGCACCTCGGTGCCCAGCATCCACTCGCCCTGCCGGGCCCAGTCGGTCGCCGCGGCCCACACCACCTCGGGAGGTGCCTGGACCGGAACGGTGAACCGCAGCTCGACCGGGCGCACGGCTCAGTCCTCCGGCTCGTCGGCGCGCGCGGCGCGGGATTCCTGCAGCTGCTCGCCCGCGACGTCGAGCTGGCGCTCCAGAACCGCGATGCGGCCGTGCAGCTCGTCGATCTCCCCGGCGAGCCGTTCGAGCGCCCAGTCCACCTCGGAGGCCTTGTAGCCGCGCAGGACCTGCTGGAACCGCAGCGCGCGCACGTCGGCGCCCTCGATGTCGGCGGGGGGCAGGCGGGTCGGCGTCGAGCCGGGCGGCAGCGGGGACAGCTCCTCGCCGCGCCCGAAGACGAGCGTCGCGAGCAGGTACACCACCGCGGCGACGGCGAGCACCGCGAAGAGGTAGATGAGCGCACTAGCCACGGTCGTCAATCGTGGCACGGACGGCGAACCGCCGCGGCCACGGTCAGGTCTTCGCCGGCGCGGCTTCCAGAACGCCCTCGATGGCGCTGGTGAACTCGCGCCACGCCAGCCGCTCGGCCTGCAACGTCTGCACACCGGCCTGGGTCAGCCGGTAGGTGCGGCGCTGGCGGCCGCCCACGGTGCTCCAGGTGCTCTGCACGTACCCGGCGCGCTCGAGTCGGCGCAGCGCCGGGTAGACGGTGCCGGTCGGCAGATCCAGAGCACCACCGCTGCGTTCTTGCAGCGCCTCGATGATCGCGTAGCCGTGCAACGCCCTGCCGTCGAGCGTGGCCAGCAAGAGGGCGTCCAAGTGGCCGCGGAGCGCATCAGCCTTCACAAGTAGCGACTCTACGGTTATTTCCGACCACTGTCACCGCTCTTGCACAAGAGGACCAAAGTCCTTTCGCGATCCGGTGTTCGATGACCTCGATCACAGTGCGCCGTTCGGGTGGAGTCAACTGGGAAATGCGTTGACATCCGGCAAATCCGAGCACACTGCGGAGTCGGATGAGCCGCGCGAGCAACCAGGAGGCGTTCGCCGTGCCCGACAGAAGCGCCCCGGCAACGACGTCCGGAGCCTCGCGGTTGGACGCCGCGACCACCTACGCGCCGCGTGACCACGCGCGCACGCAGTTCCGCGACTACCTCGCGCAGCTGATCGGCGTGGTGGAGCAGCACCCGGAGCCGGGCATGGCCCGCGACGAATCGCTCTGGCGGCTCGCCGAGCTGGTGGACGAGCTCTCCCGCGACCCGCTCAGCCCGCGGCGGGTGCAGTCGCGCTGGCTGCGCCTGGTCCCGCTCCTGAGCGAGGTCCGCCCGGACATCCCGATCCCGGCGCTCACCGACCTCCTGCACCGCGCCCTCGGCACCGCCTGACCAGCAGTTCCCATTGAACCTTCGCGTCCTAGCCGGTAGCCACAACCGCGACGCTCAACGTGCCGTGCCCCGGAAGTTGTCGCATGCGCCGCCAGGCGCATGACCCACCTACGACGCTTGCACCGCCACCCAGAACGGGCCCGGAAAACTCATGCAGCTCAGGCCAGGGCTCGGAGGACCTGGTCCGGCGGGTGGGTGCCCGCGATGGCCGCGACCATGTCCACCACCCGGCGGGTTTCGCGCACGTGGTGGGCCCGGAACACCTTCGCGCCGCTCCAGGCCGCGACCGCTGTCGCCGCCAGGGTGCCCTCCAGGCGCTGGTCGACCGCGGTGCCCAGCGTCTCGCCGACGAAGTCCTTGTTGGACAGCGCCATCAGCACCGGCCAGCCGGTCGCCACCAGCTCGTCGACCCGGCGCAGCAGCGCCAGCCCGTGCCAGGTGTTCTTGCCGAAGTCGTGCGTCGGGTCGATCAGCACGCCCTGCCGGGGCACGCCGATCCGCACCATCCGCTCGGCCCGCTCGACCAGCTCGGCGGTCGCCTCGGCGACCACGTCGGAGTAGCGGACCCGGTACGGGTCGGTGCGCGGCGGCAGCCCGCCGGTGTGCGAGCAGACGACGCCGACGCCGAACTCCGCGGCCACCCCGGCCAGCTCCGGATCGGCGCCAGCCCAGGTGTCGTTGAGCAGGTCGGCACCGGCTTCGCAGGCCTGCCGCGCCACCTCGTGCCGCCAGGTGTCCACGCTGATCACCAGCTCCGGGTGCCGCTCACGCACCGCGGCCACGAACGGCACCACCCGGCGGGCCTCCTCCGCGGCGTCCACGGTCTCGCCCTGGGCACCGGCCCGGACGCCGCCGATGTCCACGATGTCCGCGCCGTCGGCCACCGCCCGGTCCACCGCCGCGGTGGCCGCGTCGGCCTCGAAGGTCCGGCCGCGGTCGAAGAACGAGTCGCGGGTGCGGTTGACGATGGCCATCACCAGCGGGCGGTCCTGGGGCACGTCCTTGTCGCGGAACCGCAGTGGCGCGGTCACGGGGCGCAGGCGTCGAGCGCTTCGTCGACGTCGGCGGTCACGAAGAGCACGTCCATCGAGTGCTGCTTGGCGAACCCGCTGTCGACCAGCCCCTGCAACCAGTCCAGCAGCCCGCGGTAGTGGCCGTCCGGGTCGAGCAGCACGATCGGCTTGTCGTGCATGCCGATGTAGCGGGCGGTCCAGACCTCGAACAGCTCCTCGCAGGTGCCGATGCCGCCGGGCAGCGCGAGGAAGGCGGTGGCGTGCGCGTCCATCAGGCCCTTGCGCTCCCGCATGTTCTCCACGACCAGCAGCTCGTCGGCCCCGGTGTCGGCCATCTCCTTGTCCACCAGGGCGTGCGGGATGACCCCGACGGTCCGGCCGCCGTCGGCGCGCGCGGCCCGCGCGACCTCACCCATCATCGAGACCCGGCCGCCGCCGGAGACCAGCGTCCAGCCGCGCTTGGCGATCTTGCGCCCCACCTCGGCGGCCAGGTCGAGGTGCTGCTGGTCGACCGGTCCGGACGCGCAGTAGACGCAGACCGAGACGTCGACCGGTGCGGAACTGGTCAATGCGTTGCCTCCCATGCAACGTAGGCCTCCTGCACGATCCCGACGGCGTCGTCGATGTCGTCGGTGAGGTGCAGCAGCGCGAGATCCTTGTCGCCGATCTTGCCGGACGCCCGCATGCTGTCCCGGATCCAGTCGTACAAGCCCTGCCAGTAGGACTTGCCGAACAGCACCACCGGGAACTTGGTGACCTTCTTGGTCTGCACCAGGGTCAGCGCCTCGAACAGCTCGTCCATGGTGCCGAACCCGCCGGGCAGGCAGACGAAGGCCTGGGCGTACTTGATGAACATCGTCTTGCGGACGAAGAAGTAGCGGAAGTTGACCCCGAGGTCGACCCACGGGTTCAGCCCCTGCTCGAAGGGCAGCTCGATGCCGAGCCCGATGGACAGCCCACCGGCCTCCGAGGCGCCCCGGTTGACCGCCTCCATCGCGCCGGGGCCGCCACCGGTGATCACCGCGCAGCCGATCTTCGCGAGCGCGGCGCCGAGCTCGACGCCGGCGGCGTACTCCGGGTGATCCGGCGTCGTCCGGGCCGAGCCGAACACGGTGACCGCGCGCGGCACCTCGGCCAGCGCCCCGAAGCCCTCCACGAACTCCGACTGGATGCGCATCACCCGCCACGGATCGGTGTGCACCCAGTCCGACGGGCCGCGGGAGTCCAGCAGCCGCTGATCGGTGGTGGTGGGTTCGCTCAACCGGGACCGCCGCAGCACCACCGGTCCGCGTTGCTTCTCCTGGGGCCGCTCCGCGCCGTCCTGCCGACCTTCGATCGTCATGCGCCCGAGCCTACGCAGCCACCGACCGGCACCGAGCCGCGGGGACGTGCGGAAACGCCTGTTCACGGGGGATTCACGCGCGCTTGCGCGAGCGTACGATTGCGATGCAACGATCGAGTGGTGCCGACGGCCCGGCCGGATCACCACGCGGATCCAGCGGCGAGCGGCCGGGTCGCGGGCACGACCGGAATCCGAGCCCGGGAGCCAGCCATGCTCATCGAACTGCTCATCGTGATCCTCGTGCTCGGCGTCCTCTGCACCGCCGCAGGCGTCAAGGTCGTCAAGCAGTACGAACGCGGAGTGGTGTTCCGCTTCGGGCGGGTGCAGGAGCTCACCCGCGGTCCGGGCCTGACCGTGATCATCCCGGTGGTCGACCGGATGCGGAAGGTCAACCTGCAGATCGTCACCATGCCGGTGCCCGCCCAGGAGGGCATCACCCGCGACAACGTGACGGTCCGGGTGGACGCGGTGGTGTACTTCCGGGTCGAGGAACCGGTGCGCGCCATCGTCAACGTCGAGGACTACCTGTTCGCCGTCGGCCAGGTCGCGCAGACCTCGCTGCGCTCGATCATCGGCAAGAGCGACCTGGACGACCTGCTCTCCAACCGCGAACGGCTCAACCAGGGCCTGGAGCTGATGATCGACAGCCCGGCGCTGGGCTGGGGCGTGCACATCGACCGGGTGGAGATCAAGGACGTCTCGCTGCCGGAGTCCATGAAGCGCTCCATCGCCCGCCAGGCCGAAGCGGAGCGCGAGCGCCGCTCCCGGGTCATCTCCGCCGACGGCGAGTTCCAGGCCTCCCGCAGGCTCGCCGACGCGGCCCACGTCATGGCCGACACCCCGGCAGCGCTGCAGCTGAGGCTGCTGGAGACCGTGGTCGAGGTGGCCGCGGAGAAGAACTCCACCCTGGTCCTGCCGTTCCCGGTGGAGCTCCTCCAGTTCGTCGACACCATCAAGCACGGCGCCACCGGCGGCGCGGAGCCATCGGCGGAGCCGGAGCCGGAGGCGGAGCTCGCGGAAGCGGAGCGAGCGGCCGGGCGCGAAGCGGAGCTGCTCGGCGCGGAGCCGTCGGCGGAGCTGCCGCAGCAGCGCGCGCCGGAGCCGGCGGACGACGCGGAGCGGTCGGTGCTCGGCATCGCCTGAGCCGCGGAGCGGCGCAGGGCGCCTTCCGGCGAGCAACTCGCTGGGAGGCGCCCGGCGCGCGTCAGCGCAGGAAGCGCGTGAGGACGTCGGCGCAGTGGCGGATCTCCGCGGTCGCCACGTGCTCCTGCTTGGTGTGGGCCAGGGTCGGTGAGCCGGGGCCGAAGTTCACCGCCGGGAGGCCGCGGGCAGCGAAGCGGGCCACGTCGGTCCAGCCGAGCTTGGCCACCGGCTCCGAGGCGGAGGCCTCGACCAGCTCCGCCGCGGCCGGGGCGGTCAGGCCGGGCAGCGCGCCGGGCGCGCCGTCGGTCACCGTCACCTCGAAGCCGTCGAAGACCTCGCGCAGGTGGGCTTCCGCATCGTCGAGGGACTTGTCCGGGGCGAAGCGGTGGTTGACCGTCACCACGCACTCGTCCGGGACGACGTTGCCCGCCACCCCGCCGGAGATCCGCACCGCCTGCAGGCCCTCGCGGTACTGCAGGCCGTCGATCACCGGGTTGCGCGGGGTGTACTCGCCCAGCCGCTGCAGCACCGGCTGCGCGGCGTGGATCGCGTTCTCGCCCATCCAGGCGCGGGCGGTGTGCGCACGGGTCCCGGTGGTGCGCACCTCGATCCGCATGGTGCCCTGGCAGCCGGCTTCGATCGCCGCGTTCGACGGCTCGCAGACCACCGCCAGGTCACCGGCCAGCCAGTCCGGCAGCTCGCGCTCGATGCGGTTGAGGCCGTTGCGCTCGGCTTCGATCTCCTCGCAGTCGTAGAACACGAACGTCAGGTCGTGGCGGGGCTCGGCCAGCGTCGCGGCGAGGTGCAGCATGACCGCGTCGCCGCTCTTCATGTCCACCGTCCCGCAGCCGTGCAGGATCTCGTCGGCGCCCGACCCGGTGCGGGTCAGCGGCAGGTTGTCGTTGATCGGCACGGTGTCCAGGTGCCCGGCGAGCACGACCCGCGAGGCCCGGCCGAGGTTGGTGCGCGCCAGCACCGCGTCGCCGTTGCGCACGACCTCCAGGTGCGGGGCCTGGGCGCGCAGCGCCTGCTCCACCGCGTCCGCGATGGCCTTCTCGCCGCCGGAAACGCTGGGGATGTCCACCAGCGCGGCGGTCAGCTCGACGGGGTCAGCGGTGAGATCCAACGACGCAGTCACGACCGGCAGGCTACCGCGCGGCGGCACGCCCGGCGGCGCGGCGGGGCGGCCCGCGGAGAAGGCGGGAACCAGTTCGCCGGATCGCACATCTCACCCCTGATCATGGCGCTAGGCTTCGGCCGCTGGAGGTGGGGCGTTGACATTCACGGCAGACCCGGACGTGCTGCGCAAGGCCGGGAAGAGTGCGAAATCGGCAGGCGAGCAGGCCGGGCAGGTCAAGCTGGGGCCGCCGGTCGAGGACATCGCGACAGCGATGCCCGGCGGCCGGTCGGAGGGTGCGGCCAAGCAGGTCGCGCAGAGCTGGGGGCAGGCGATCGGGGACTGGAGCAAGGCAGCGGACAAGCACGGCCAGTCGCTGACCGCGAGCGCTGACGAGTACCAGGGTTCCGACGAGTCCAGCGCGCAGGGCATCAACGCCGCGGGTGGGAGGTAACGATGGTGTCCTACGCCGATGTGCGCCGCTGGAAGCCCGAAGAGCTCGAATCCGCCCACTCCGATCTCGGCAACCGCCGCAACGATCTCGTCGGGCTGCAGGACGAGCTGGACGGCGCGAAGAAGACGGACGGCTGGAGCGGTGCCGCCGCTGACGCCTCCGCCGCCGAGCACGCGAAGCTCGTCGACAGCATGCGCTCGCTGATCGCCGAGGTCGCCACCGTGCGGGTGGCGGTGGCCTCCGCCGCCGACGACGTCGCCAAGATCAAGAAGCGGATCGAGGAAGCCGACCGCGAGGCCGAGGCCAACGGGTTCCAGATCACCGACGAGGGCGGCATCCGCGACGTCGCCCCGCCGCAGGACGTGCCCGAGGACCAGCTCGAAGAGGTCAAGCAGAAGCGCCTCCAGGTCCGCAACAAGCTGATGGCCGACATCGAGAAGATCCTCGACGACGCCGAGCAGGCCGACGCCGAACTCGCCAAGGCGCTGACCTCCGCCCAGAAGGACGAGATCAAGCCGGGCGAGGGCGGCACGCTGGCCGATGCGGCGAGCACCGGCGACCTGCAGGCCCTGGCCGCCTCCGCGGGCAAGCCCGCCGACGACTCCCCCGAGGCCAACGCCGAGTGGTGGAAGTCGCTGTCCGACGAGCAGCGCGCCGCCCTGATGGAAGCCCCGCCCGCCTGGCTGGGCAACCGCGACGGCATCCCCGCCGCCGCCCGCGACATGGCCAACCGGGCCAACATCGACAACGTCCGCGGGGACCTCGTGGCCGAGCGGGACCGGTTGAAGGAGGGCGGCGTCACCGACGACGAGCAGAAGAAGCTCGACGAGATCAACGCCAAGATCGCCTCCGTCGACAAGGTCAGCGAGACCATCGGCAACGAGGAACCGCCCCGCCAGCTGCTGGTGCTCGACCCCAGCGGCGAACGGCTCAAGGCCGCGGTGGCGGTGGGCGACGTGGACAAGGCCGACCACGTCTCGGTGTTCACCCCCGGCTTCACGACCACGGTGGACGGCAGCCTCGCGAACTACGACGACCAGATGCAGGAGCTGGTCGCGAAGTCCGAACTCCAGCTGGCCGAGAGCGGCAAGAAGGGCGACGTCGCCGCCGTCACCTGGATCGGCTACGAGCCGCCGCAGTGGTCGGAGACCCACGACGTCCTCGGTGACTCGGTGGTCAGCTCCAGCTCCGCGAAGGAGGGCGGCGAGAAGCTCAACGACTTCTACCAGGGCATCAACGCCTCTCGCGACAACGATCCGCACCTCACCGCGATCGGCCACTCCTACGGCTCGACGACCACCGGCTACGCGCTGCAGGGCGGCGACCACGGGGTGGACGACGCGATCCTCTACGGTTCACCGGGCGTGGGCACCAACGACATCAAGGACCTGGGCGTCCCGGAGGGCCACACCTACCTCCTGGAGGCCAAGAACGACCCGGTGGCGGACTTCGCCCGCTTCGGCGGCGACCCCTCCCACATGGACGGCTTCACCGAACTGTCCACCGAGAAGTCCGAGCACGGCGGCGAGGTCACCGGCCACAGCAAGTACCTCAACCCGGACACCACCAGCCAGCACAACATGGCGGCCGTCGTCGCCGGCGTGCCCGAACGGGCGGTGGAGGGCAACACCGACGGGGTGGGCGACGTGATCTCCTACGTACCGCACAAGACCCAGGAAGGCATCTCGGCAGCCCAGGAGTGGGGCAGCGAGACGTGGTCGGATGTCAAGGACTTCGGCAGCGACACGTGGTCGGGCGTCAAGGACTTCGGCAGCGACACCGGCTCCAAGATCAAGGACCTGTTCTCATGAGGCGGCTCGCCCTTCTCGTCCTCAGCGCCCTGCTCGTCACCGGGTGCGCGAGCCAGCCCGACACTCCCAACGGGGGAAGCATGGAAGACCAGACCACCACGCTGCAGCAACGGCCCACGATGGCCGAGATCACCGCGCGCTACGAAGAAATGCAGCAGAAGATCCGGGACCGGTTCACCGCGGAGATCGGCCTGACACCGTGGATCGACGACGGCAACCCCGGTCAGGCCGGTTGCGGGGAGTTCCCGGACGTCCAGGAGGCGGAGAAGCACACGCTGAACCGCTGGTTGCACGAGGGGAGCATCTCCGACGACCAGTGGCCCCGCGCGCTGCAGATCGCCGATGAGGTCGCCAGCGAGTACGGCTTCGTCGAGCGGCAGGTGATCGTCGACCGCCCCGGCGACCACAAGGTCGAGATCCGGGATGCCTTCGGCGGCTGGCTGCAGCTGGGCACCAAGGTGAACACCGTGATGCAGGTCCGCACCGGCTGCCACCTGGTCTAGAGGTGACTGAGCAGTCGGGCGCGCGGGTCGTCGCGCTGGTCTTCGCCATCGCCTCGACCCTCCTCGCCATCCCGGAAGCCGCCTTCGCCGCGTTCATCGGGGTGTGGGCGGCTTCCGTCCCGTGCGAGCCCGGCGGGCCGGGCGTCTGCACGTCGATGGGCTACACGACGGCCATCGCGCTCTTCGTGATCGCGGCGGGCCCGGTCGCGCTGTGGCTGCGCGTCCGCCGCCCGGGCCCCGTCCTCACCGCGGTGGTGGTCGGCGTGCTCGGGCTGGTCGTGGCGCCGCTGCTGGCACTCGGGATCATCCAGGTCGCGGCGACCTCGATCGGCTGACCACCGGGTGGTGCGGGCCACCAACCGGCCTTCCCGGGCGGTGATCTCCGGCATGATCTTGTCCGGCAGCCCAGTCCGACCCGAGGGAGGAGCCGTGGAAGACCCGCGCAGCCTGCTCCGGCTACGGCCCAGCATCGAGGAGATCAGCGCGCAGTACGGCCAGCTGCAGCAGCGGTTGCGGGACCGGCTCCACCACGAGCTCGGGCCGCTGACCTGGGTGAAGTCCGAACCGCTCAGCCAGGCCGGCTGCGACGGCTTCCCGGACGTGCCCGAGGCGGAGGCCTGGGCGCTGGAGTCCTGGCAGGTGCCGGACAACCTGCCGGACGCGTCCTGGCCGCGGGCGGTCGACATCGTCCGGCAGCTCACCCGCGAGTACGGGTTCGGCGAGCCGGAGATCATCGTGGACCGCAGCGGCGACCACGAGATCACCGCCAACGACGAGTACGGCGCGGTCTACCGGTTCAGCACCGCGGCCCGGACGGTGCTGGCGATCACCACCGGCTGCCACCTGCGGGCCGCGGCCAAGGGCTGAGCGCCCCGCCACCCCGTGCGGGCCGCCGCCACCTGCGCCGATTACCGTTTCCGGTATGAGTGCACAGTCTCCCGATCCGCAGACCACGGGCGCCCACGGAGTGGGCCTGGCCACCGTGACCGACGACGGCACGGTGCTCGACACCTGGTTCCCGACCGTCCGGCTGGGTGAGCCGGGCCAGCCCGGCACCACGCGGCTGACCGCCGAGGAGGCCGCCGAGTCCCTCGGTGCGGCCGGTGCCGCGCTGCTCGGGCGCGACGAGGCCCGCGGGGTCGAGGTGGTCGCGGTGCGCACCGAGACCGGCCGGCTGGCCGACGCCCCGGTGGACGCCCACGACGTGTACCTGCGGCTGCACCTGCTGTCGCACCGCCTGGTCCGGCCGCACGGCCAGAGCCTCGACGGCATCTTCGGCCTGCTGGCCAACGTCGTGTGGACCAACCACGGCCCCTGCCCGGTGGAGGGCTTCGAGGCGACCCGGCTGCGGCTGCGGGCGCGCGGCACGGTCACCGTCTACGGCGTGGACAAGTTCCCGCGCATGGTCGACTACGTCGTCCCGTCCGGCGTGCGCATCGGCGACGCCGACCGGGTCCGGCTGGGCGCGCACCTGGCCAGCGGCACGACCGTGATGCACGAGGGCTTCGTGAACTACAACGCGGGCACCCTCGGCGCGTCGATGGTCGAGGGCCGGATCTCCGCCGGTGTCGTGGTGGCCGACGGCTCCGACGTCGGCGGCGGCGCCTCGATCATGGGCACCCTCTCCGGCGGCGGCAAGGAGGTCATCTCCATCGGCGAGCGCTGCCTGATCGGCGCCAACGGCGGCGTCGGCATCTCGCTGGGCGACGACTGCATCGTCGAGGCGGGCCTGTACGTCACGGCGGGCACGAAGGTGAAGCTGCCCGACGGCACGCTCACCAAGGCCGCGGAGCTGTCCGGGTCGAGCAACCTGCTCTTCCGCCGCAACTCCACCACCGGCGCGGTGGAGGTCACCGAGCGCGCCGGCGGCAAGGTCGAGCTCAACGCCGCCCTGCACGCCAACGACTGACGACGTCCCGGGGCCGGTCAGCGTCGACCGGCCCCGTTCAGTTGCGCCCGATCGGACCAGGCGGGGATCGGGGTTTTCGCTTTTATCATTGGCAATGGCCAGCAGCTGGCAGCACCGCGACCTCGCGACCGTCGTCGATCTGCCCGCCGAACCCGTGACGGCCGGTCCGCAGGCCCCCATCGCCGAGCACGTGCGAGCCGGGCTGGACGGTCGGCTGCGCGCGCTGATCGCGCATGATCCGGGCACGCGGCTCGGCACGGATCCCGAAGAACTGCACCAGATGCGGGTGTCGGTGCGCCGGATGCGCGCGATGCTGCGGGCCGCGCGGCCGTTCCTGGACGAGAGCTGGGCGGAGCCGCTGCGCGCGGAGCTCGGCTGGCTGGGCCGTTCGCTGGGCCCGGTCCGCGACCTCGACGTCCTGCTGGACCGGCTGCGCCAGGAGAGCGCCGACCTGCCCGCCGGCGAGCGCGCCGCCGCCGCCCGGCTGATCTCGGGTCTGGAGGCCGAGCACGGAATCGCCCGTGTCGAAATGCTCGCCGCCCTGGACAGCGATCGCTACCTCGGCCTGCTGCGCGCACTCACCGCCGCGATCCGCAGCAGCTCCGAGGAGTCCGATGCGGACAGCTCGCGCGAACTCCGCGAACTAGTGCTCGGCGAGTTCCGCAAACTCCAGAAAGCGGTGGCGCGGCTACCCGAATCCCCTGCCGACGACGACCTGCACGCGCTGCGCATCCTGGGCAAGCGCGTCCGCTACACCGCGGAGCTCGCCCAGCCCGTGCTCGGCGAATCGCAACAGCTGATCAGAGCGGCCCGCCGGTTCCAGGACGTGCTCGGCGAGCACCAGGACGCCTGCGTGGCCGAGGAACGGGTGCGCGACCTGCTCCACGGCTTCGGCGACGAGGTGGACGCGGCAGTGGGCTTCGTGGCGGGCCGCCTGGTCGAACGCGAGCAGGCGCGCAAGGCCGAACGCCGCGCGCAGTGGCGCTCGGCCTGGGAGGCCCTCAGCGCGGCAGCAGCCGAGGTCTGATCACTCCGCGAGGCGCTTGGCGGCTGCGGCGATGCGCTCGTCCGTCGCAGTCAGGGCGATGCGGACGTGGTGATCGCCCGCGGGGCCGTAGAAGGTGCCCGGCGCCGCGAGGATTCCCCGCTGCGCCAACCAATCCACCGTCTCCCACGCGTCTTCACCGCGGGTCGCCCACAGGTACAGGCCCGCCTGCGAGTGCTCGATCCGGAAGCCCGCCGCCTCAAGCGCGGGCCGCAGCACCGCGCGCCGCGCCGCGTACAGCTCGCGCTGCGCGCTCACGTGCGAGTCGTCGCTGAGCGCCGCGGTGATCGCTTCCTGCACCGGCCGCGGGACGATCATGCCCGCGTGCTTGCGCAGTTCCAGCAGACGCCGCACCAGATCCGGGTCACCGGTGATGAACCCGGCGCGGTACCCGGCCAGGTTCGAGGACTTCGACAGCGAGTGCACGGCGAGCACGCCGCGCCGGTCCGCGCCCACCGAGGGGTGCAGCACCGACACCGGCTCGGTGTCCCAGCCCAGCGCCAGGTAGCACTCGTCCGATGCGACCACCGCGCCCATCTCCTGCGCGGCCCGCACCGACTCGCCCAGCTGCTGGGCGTCCAGCACGCGACCCGTCGGGTTCGACGGGGAGTTCAGCCACAGCAACGCGGTCCCGGCGGGCGGCAGCTCGCCGGGCGCGAGCCGCACGACCTCCGCACCGGCGATCTTCGCGCCGACCTCGTAGGTCGGGTACGCCAGTTCCGGGATGGCCACCAGGTCGCCAGGTCGCACGCCGACCAGCGTCGGCAACCAGGCGACGAGTTCCTTGGAGCCGATGGTCGGCACCACGGCGTCGGGTTCCAGGCCGGAGATCCCGTAGCGGCGCTGCAGGGAGGCGACCGCCGCCTCGCGCAGTTCGGGCGTGCCGTGCGTTGCCGGGTAACCCGGCTTGTCCGCGACCTCCGCGAGCGCTCGCCGCAGGTTCTCCGGCACCGGGTCGACCGGGGTCCCGACGGACAGGTCGACGATGCCGTCCGGGTGGGCCTTCGCCGCGGCGCTCTGCCGGGCCAGCGAATCCCACGGGAAGCCGGGCAGCTGCGGTCCGCGGGGCCCGGACGTGGTGTCCGGGCCGGTCGCGCTGCTCATTCGCCCTGCGGGGGCAGGCTCTTGATGGGCTCGACGTCGAAGTCCTTCTTGCCCACCTTCGCCGCACCACCCGGCGAGCCGAGTTCGTCGAAGAAGTCCACGTTCGCCTTGGTGTAGGCAGCCCACTCGTCCGGCACGTCGTCCTCGTAGTAGATGGCCTCCACCGGGCAGACCGGCTCGCAGGCACCGCAGTCGACGCACTCATCGGGGTGGATGTAGAGCATCCGCCCGCCCTCGTAGATGCAGTCGACAGGGCATTCCTCGATGCATGCCTTGTCGAGCACGTCCACGCAGGGCTCGGCGATCACGTAGGTCACGGTTGCACTCCTGCTCGAAGCGTTGTCCTAGTCGCGCGCAGGAACCTCCTGCCGCGACTGCTGACAGTATCTCTCCTACCCACCCAGGACACGTACCCGGTCCCACAGCTCGGGAGCGCTGCCGACTCTACGACGCAGGCGTGAACGGCGTAAACCACTTCTGTTGAAGCCCTGTTGGAACTCCCCACGTCAGGAGCGATCCACGCCGCCGACGTGCGATGCGCCACATCCCGCTGGAGATCAGGACTTGGCGCGCTTGCCCAGGACGATGCCGAGCATCATCGCGCTCGGCAGCGCACCGGCTCCGATCAGCAGCAGCGTCCGCCAGTCGTTGCCGACCAGTACCATGTCCCCGCCGGGACCGAAGACGCCGAACGCCATCACGGTCAGGAACCAGAGCACCATCGGCGCGCCCGCGATCCGGCGGCGCGGGGACAGCCGCGCGGCCTCCGACACCAGCAGCGGCGTGGTCACCGCCGCGACCGCCGCGGTGACCGGGAACTGCACGGTGCCGATGTAGGAGGGCAGGAAGAGCAGCTCGAGCAGCGCCAGGATCACGGCATCGACCAGCAGGAAGCCGAACACCAACCGGTCCGTCCCGCTCAACGGTCCCCCACCGGTTCGGTGCCGCTGACACCGAGCCCGCCGAACAGGTCCACCTCGCAGCCCGCGGGATCACCGCTGGCCAGCACGTAGTGCTCGGTCGGCACGATGGGCTGGGCGACGCCGTTGGACAGCGCGTAGGCCGCGACGCCGGCACCGTTGTCCCACCGGTCCAGCCACACCTTGACCTGGGTGCCGTGCGCCCGCAGCGCGCTGATCTTGGCGGGCAGGTGCTCGGACACGTCGATCACGGTGCTGATCGACTCGTCCGCGACGCTGGCCAGCTCGTGCGGTTCGGGCAGCTGGAACGGCATGCCCTCGACCTCGGCCAGGGCGGCCAAGCCCTTCTCCAGCGTGTCGCGCGAAGGCACGGCGTAGAAGACGCGCTGCACCTCGGGAACCTTCGCGGCAGCGGCGACGGTCACCTCGTGAGCGCGGATGTGGTCCGGGTGGCCGTAACCGCCGTCGGCGGCGTAGCTCACGACCACCTGCGGTCTGACCTCGCGCAGCACCGCTTCCAGCGCATCGACCTGCTCATCGGCGGCGCCGGTCGCGAAGGCCCGGGGATGTGCCTCGGGCAGCGCGCTCGCCAATCCCGGCTGCTCCCAGAGCATCCCGGAGTCGCGCCAGCGCCCGATGCCACCGAGGAAGCGGTGGTCGGTCACGTGGAGCGCGGCGCAGGCCGAGCGCAGCTCGCCGACCCGGTAGCCGCCGAGCTGGTCCGCCTGGTCGGCGGCCAGGCCGCGCAGGCTCTCGGGGATGACCTCGCCCTCCTCGCCGAGGGTGCAGGTCACCACCACCACCTGCACGCCGCGTGCGGCATAGCGAGCGATCGTCCCGCCGGTCCAGAGGCTTTCGTCATCGGGGTGCGCGTGTACCAGCAGCAACCGCGGTGGGGCCGTCAGCGTCACCGGTCCAGCCTAATCTGCGCCCCGAACCACCCAACGCACGGCGTGCCCTTCTTGCCTTCCACCCGCGTTCTGCGTACGGCTGCGGAAGCCGCAGCACCCGACTTTCCGCGTCGGCGGTGGCAGCCGCTTCGGTATGCCATGGCCCGTGAGTGGTTTGGGGGGCTATAGCACCACAAACCACACACGGTCACTGACCTGCGGATTCGCCTCAGTAGCCGTCGTTGTCCGCATACGTCCCGAGCCACTGCGCCGCACTGGAGAACGGACCGGACATGCCGTGTCCCGGTTCGACTCCCTTCACCTCCGGCCGCAGCGCCAGGACCTGCGCCTGCTGGTAGAGCGGCAGCGCGACCGCTGCCCGCCACAGCACCGGCTCGACGATCGACGACGCCTCACCGAAGGGCACCCGGCCGGTCATCGCCGCGTCGATGGTCGGCTGCAGCAGCTCGTCGCAGAAACCGGCCGCGTTGTGCGGGAACGGCTGTTCGCTGTCCGCCGCCACGCCGGGACATCCGTACGCCGCGGCCATGTTCGCGGCCGCATCACCACCGGCGGGACGCGGCGCGATCGCCATGTCCACCGAGGCCGCACCGCCGGGCTCCCCCGTCTTCGGGTTGGCCGCCAGCATCTCGCCGAACAGCTGATCACCGGTCGGCGTCACGACCGTCGCCTGGATGCCCTGCTCCCGCAGCTGCCGCGCGGCCTCCTCGGCGACCCGGATGTAGGACTCGTGCTCGAAGGGCGCCGCGATGACCAGGTTCAGCGGTCGCCCATCGCGCATCCAGGCACCGCCGCTGCGCTGGTAGCCGGCCTCGTCGAGCAGCTTCTCCACCCGCGCCGGGTCGGGCTTCGCGGGGAACGCACCGGCCGGTTCCGTCGGCGTGTAGCCGGGTTCGGACGGCGCGAGCACCTGGGCGTGCGACTGCAGCTGCTCGGCGGGACCACCGCCGGTGCCCGCCTCGATCAGCGCAGGTCGGTCCAGCGCCGCGAGCACGGCCTGCCGCGTCTTGATGTCGGCCAGCGCGCGGCTGTCCGGCCGCAGCAGCACCTCCACGGTCGCCGGCCGCGGCACGTTGATCAGCTGCACGGAATCGCCGAGATCCCGCAGCGCCTGCATGGTCCCGGTGTCCGCGCCGAACACCGCGAGGTGGCTGTCGCCGCTGCGCAGCGCCTCGACCTGGCGGGCCTTGTCGATCGCGCGCAGCGCGATGCGGTCGGACTGCGCGGGCGGGCCCCAGTACCGGTCGTTGCGCTCCAGGATGATCTCGCCGCGGTCCAGGTCGATCTGCCGGATCGCGAACGGCCCGCCCGACGCCGGGTAGCCGTCGTCCAGCACCGTCGACCAGCCCCGCGGCGCGTCCCGCAGCAGGTGCGCGGGCAGCAGGTTGTTGAACAGCGACTGCCAGCCGGGGAACGGCTTGGCGAAGGTCACGTCCACCGTCTTGCCGCCCTGGCGCGAGGCCACGTCGTCGATCAGCTGGTAGCCCGCCGCGTCGGACACGCCGGGCTGCGAGCGCAGCTGCTGCCACAGGTAGACGAAGTCCTCGGCGGCGATCGGCGCGCCGTCGGACCAATTCGCCTCGCGGCGGATCCGGTAGCGGACGGTGAACTTCTCCTGGTCCGGCACCAGCTCCGCCGATTCCATCAGCGTGGTGTCCAGTTGCAACCGCCCGTCCGGGCCGGGCCGGTGGACCGACGGCAGCATCAGGCTGGCCAGCGCGGAGCTGGTCGGCGAGAGGTCGGCGAGGGTGTGCGGGTTGAACCCGCCCTCCAGCTCGTCGACCCCGACCACGACCTCCACCGGCATCGGCTGCTCGGCCGGCGCGGTGCTCGTCGGGGGCTGCGTCGTCGGGGTTTCCGACACCAGCGGCGGTGGTGGCGCGTTCGTGCAGGCAGCCACCAAGCTCGCGGTTGTCACCAGCAGGGAGACCGCAGCCAGTGGGCGGCGTCGACCCTGGGACACGCCGAACCTCCCCTCATGTCTGCTCCCCCGAACGCACCCCGGCCACCGGGGCGCCTCGCACGTGCGGAAGACGCGCGAGGGCCCTCCATGGTTCCTTCCGTCGATCGGATGATCGACACCGGGGTAGGTGCCCAGTCTGCTGGCCGCCCGCCCCAGCCGCCCGCAGAACGGCGAAATCCCGTTCGGCGCGCGGAAAACCGGTTCCGGCATTCCGGGCGATTCCGGCGACCGAAGGGGTCGCCGGAACCCGGCTCAGCTACTCGAGAGCGCAGCTCCCGTCACGAAGCGTTGTCACGCGCCTTGGCGCGGGAGCGCTCGCGGGCGCGGGTGGTCCCGTCCAGGGTCACCTTGCGGACCCGGATCGCCTCCGGCCCGACCTCGACGCACTCGTCCGCGGCGCAGAACTCCAGCGCTTCCTCCAGCGCCAGGGTCCGCGGCTTGGCCAGCCGCTCCAGCTCGTCCGCGGTGGACGACCGCATGTTGGTGAGCTTCTTCTCCTTGGTGATGTTCACGTCGAGGTCCTCGGCGCGCGGGTTCTCCCCGACGACCATGCCCTCGTAGACCTCGTTGCCGGGCTCGGTGAAGAAGCTGCCCCGGTCGGCCAGCTGCAGCAGCGCGTAGGTCGTCGCCGAGCCGGCCCGGTCGGCCACCAGCGAACCGGTGTGCCGGGTGCGCAGCTCGCCCACCCACGGGAAGTAGCCCTCGAAGACGTGGTTGGCGATGCCGGTGCCGCGGGTCTCGGTGAGGAACTCGGTGCGGAAGCCGATCAGGCCGCGCGCGGGCACCACGTACTCCAGCTTGATCCGCCCGGTGCCGTGGCCGTCCATGGTCTCCATGCGGCCCTTGCGCCCGGCCAGCAGCTGGGTGACCGCGCCCAGGTGCTCCTCCGGCGCGTCGATGGTCAGCCGCTCGAACGGCTCGCACAGCTTGCCGTCGATGGTGCGGGTGACCACCTGCGGCTTGCCGACGGTGAGCTCGAAGCCCTCCCGGCGCATGGTCTCCACCAGGATGGCCAGCGCCAGCTCACCGCGGCCCTGCACCTCCCAGGCGTCCGGCTTCTCGGTGGGCAGCACCTTCATGCTGACGTTGCCGATCAGCTCGGCGTCCAGCCGGCTCTTCACCTGCCGCGCGGTGATCTTGGTGCCACCGTTGCGGCCGGTCAGCGGCGAGGTGTTGACGCCGATGGTCATCGAGATCGCCGGGTCGTCGACGGTGATCCGGGGCAGCGGCTGCGCGTTGTCCGGGTCGGCCAGCGTGTCGCCGATGGTGATGTCCGGGATGCCCGCGATGGCGACCAGGTCGCCCGCGGAGGCCTCCGCGCACGGCACCCGGTCGAGGTTCTGGGTGATCAGCAGCTCGGTGAGCCGCACCTTCTCCACCGAACCGTCCGCCCGGCACCACCCGACGGTCTGCCCCTTGCGCATGGTCCCGGCGTGGATGCGGCACAGCGCGATGCGGCCGAGGAACGAGGAGGCGTCCAGGTTGGTCACCAGAGCGCGCAGCGGGCCCTCGGAGTCGGCGACCGGCGCGGGCACGTGCTTGAGCAGCACGTCGAACAGCGCGGTGAGGTCTTCCTCGGCGGGCAGCTCGCCGTCCACCGGCTGGGCCAGGGAGGCGCGGCCGGCGCGGGCGGAGGCGTAGACGACCGGCAGGTCGAGGATCGCCTCCATGTCGAGCTCGACCTCGCCGTCGAGCTCGCTGGCCAGCTCCAGCAGCAGGTCGTGGGCCTCTTCGACGACCTCGGCGCAGCGGGCGTCCGGGCGGTCGACCTTGTTCACCACCAGGATCACCGGCAGCCCGGCGGCCAGCGTCTTGCGCAGCACGAACCGGGTCTGCGGCAGCGGGCCCTCGCTGGCGTCGACGAGCAGCAGCACGCCGTCGACCATGGACAGCGCGCGCTCCACCTCGCCGCCGAAGTCGGCGTGGCCGGGGGTGTCGACCACGTTGATGGTCACCGGACCGGCGTCGGTCTCCCGGCGGATCGCGGTGTTCTTGGCCAGGATGGTGATGCCCTTCTCCCGCTCCAGGTCGTTGGAGTCCATGACCCGGTCGACCAGTTCGGCTCGTTCGGAGAAGGCACCGGATTGCCGCAGCATGGCGTCCACCAGGGTGGTCTTGCCGTGGTCGACGTGCGCGACGATCGCGACGTTGCGGAGATCGCTGCGAATGGGGGCGGCGACGCTGGTGGCGGACACGCGGGTACTCCATGGCTCGGCGCGGAAAGCGGGCAACGGCGGGTTCGTCGACTGCGGGCCGGGTGCGGGTGTTGCCGCAGCGCACCTTCTCGGGTGCGGGACACCTGGTCCTGACACCCCTCAGGGCGCCCTGCCGCGGCTCCACTGCGCCGCTGCTGCGGAGCTTCTTTCGGACGGCACCCCACTACCAGCGGGGCACGTGCGTCGACGCGCGGCTCGTTCCAGGGTAGTGCAACGCGGAGCGGGCCCGGCCGCCGCGTGCTCAGCGCAACACCCGGCGGCCGGTCCGCAACATCAAGTTCGCCATCCGAGCTTAGGTTCGCCTACCCTGTGCCCAACGCCGTCGGAGCACTGGAAAGAAACAACGTGGGCAAAGGCACCATCAAGGTCAAGAAGAAATGTTGCCGCTCGCAACCTCCTTGCAAGAGTTGCCCGATCGTGGCACTGCGCAACCTGCTCCGCGACGCCAAGGCGGAAGAGGTCAAGAAAGCGCAAAAGAAGGCCAAGAAAGAGGCAAAGAAAAAGAAGGCGAAATGATCTCACCACGGCGCCCGCCGTGGTCTCGGCACGCTGTTCGGGACTACTTGTGGGCGACCGGGGTCAGCGGGTCCGCGTACTTGACCAGCTCCGGGATGGTGCGCAGGGCCTGGAACTCGATGACCTCGTAGCGAACCAGCCTGTGCAGCGCGAACGGATCGGTGGCGAGGATGGCGTCGAGGCGCCCCCGGGACATCGCGCGAGCGATGATCACCGCTCCGCTGCGCGGGTGGCGATGGCCGGCCGCGATGAAATCGCCGGCGTCGTAATGCTGGGTCACCCATTCGTAATGATCTACCAACTGGGCGTCGATATCCGATTCCGGTGCGGTGTATTGCAGCAGCACTACAAACATACTTCCACGGTAACTCTTCGACTTGACCGCTGCCGATCACCAAGCGGTAACATTGGCCCGTGCGCGCAATGTCGAACACCTGGTGGGCCGTCCGAGGGCGGCCCCGCGACGCAGCGCACTGACGCACAGCACATCGGCCGCCCCACCGGGCGGCCGAGCAGTGCCAGGTCGATCCCGGTGGCGGTGCAAACCACAGGAGAGACCCATGACCCGCCTGTCCGGGATCACCCCGTCCGGCCACGTCCAGCTCGGCAACTACCTCGGCGCCGTGCGGCGGTGGGCCGCCGAGCGCGAACCCGCGGATCTGTTCTTCGTCTCCGACCTGCACGCCATGACCACGCCGCACCGCCCGCAGCGGCTCCGCGCGCTCACCCGCGAGCAGTTCGCGGTGCTGATCGCGGCGGGCATCGCTCCTGATTCGCTGTTCGTCCAGTCCGACCTGGCCGGTGAGCTGGGCGCGCTGAACTGGATCCTGGAGTGCACCTGCTCGTACGGCGAGGCCGCCCGGATGGTCCAGTTCAAGGAGCGCGGTGCCGGGCAGGACGGCTCGCGGGTCGGCCTGCTGACCTACCCGGTGCTGATGGCCGCGGACATCCTGCTGCAGGGCGCCGACCAGGTCCCGGTGGGCAGCGACCAGGACCAGCACGTGGAGCTGGCCCGCACGCTGGCCCGGCGGTTCAACTCCTCCTACGGCCAGGTCTTCGCCGTCCCCGAGGCGGTGGTGCCCAGGACCGCGGCCCGGGTGCGCGACCTGGCCGATCCGGGCCGCAAGATGGAGAAGTCCAGCCCGCAGTCCCCCGGCGTGGTCTTCGTGCTCGACGAACCGGACGTGATCCGCCGCAAGTTCCGCCGCGCGGTGACCGACGGCCTCGACCGCATCCGCTACGCCCCGGACGACCAGCCGGGAGTGGCGAACCTGCTGGAGATCCTGGCCGCCTGCACCGGCACGAGCCCGTACACCGCGGCCGGATCGGCCACCACCTACGCGGAGCTGAAGGAAGCGGTGGCAGAAGCGGTGATCGAGGAGCTGAGACCGCTGCGCGAGCGCACCTCGGAGCTGCTGAACGACCCGGCCGAGCTGGAGCGGGTGCGAGCGCACGGCGCGAAGCGAGCCGCCGACCGAGCCCAGCCGCGCCTCCAGGCCGCCTTCCACGTCACCGGCCTGCGCTGAAGACACCGGAGAGCTGCCTCCGGGCGGGCACATCCCGCTCGGAGGCAGCCTCCACCTGCCCATTCGTTCACTAGTTCGAGTTATTCGCCTTGCGAACGCCTGATCGACATCGGGAACCTGGGACGCGTGATCGGTTGCTTCGACGTCCCCACCGGTTCCGTCATCGCGAGGAGGAATCCCATGCGCTTCCAGTCGGCTCCGCCGCCGCTCTTCAGGTGTTGGTCAGCAGCTGCCGGAGGGAGTGGACCAGGACCTGGTCGGCGTCGAGCCAGTCCAGGTCGGTCAGCTCGTCCGCCGTGACCCAGCGGACCTCGTTGTGCTCCACGGCTTTCGGGATCGCTGCCGGGTCCGCCAGCTCGGCCGCGTGGATGCGCAGCAGCATCCCGTTGTTGAGCGGGACGTCGGTGCCGACCCGGCCGGTGGGCCGCACCTCGACGGCCAGTTCTTCCCAGCACTCCCGGACGACCGCGGTCGGCTCGTCCTCACCGGGTTCGACGCGTCCGCCGGGCAATTCCCAGCGCCCGGCGTCCGGCGCGGGGTAGCTGCGCTGCTGCGCCAGCAGTCGTCCCTTGTGGACGATCGCGGCGCCGACGACGATCGAGCGGCTCGCCCAGGACTCGGCGAGTTCGCGGACCGCGTCGATCCTGGCGGCCAGCGCGTTCAGCACGAAGCGGCGGCCGATCGCGACATCGGCCAGCCGTCCCAGCGGCCCGAACGGGGTCGTCCAGTGCAACGAGTCGGTCAGCAGCGTCCGGGGTCCGGCCGCGGCGAGCACCGATTCGTGCCGCAGCTCCGGCAGCGGGCCGGACACCAGCACGGAACTCAGCGCGTCGGCGTCGGCGCGCACGATTCGAGTGGTCAGATCGAGCGGAAGGCGGGCGATTCGCGTGTGGAAGACGAGCTCATCACCGGGCACGAGCAGTGCGGCGGGACGAGTGGCGGCGCGGCCGCGGACTCCGATGCCCGCCAAACCGACTTCGGCGGTTCGCGTGTGCCGCAGCGCGGCTCCCACCGTGGCGACAGGTGCCTCGATCAGTCCGGTGCTCCGCAAAACCGACACGTGCACACATCTTGCCCGACCCGGTACGGCCGATCACGACCGCCTCGGCTCCACGCGGTGTTCGCGGTCACCGCGCGGGGAGCGGCGGACGGCCCCGTACCGGTGCGAGGTCGGTCAGTTCAGCGGCCGGTACCCCGGCCAACGAGCTTCGACGCGTGCGCCGCCCTCCGGAGACACCGCAGCCCGGACCGTGCCACCCCGGCGGCGGACCACGTCGGCCACGAGTGACAGACCGAGTCCGGCACCACCGGTGCTGCGCGCGCGGTCCTGCTCGACGCGGTGGAAGCGGTCGAACACCCGCAACCGGTGTTCCGGCGGAATGCCCGGCCCGTCGTCGTCCACCACCAACCACACCCACCCCGCCCCGGAGGCGCCCATGCCATCAGCGAACACCGAAACCCGCACCACCGTCCGCGTGTAGCGCAGCGCGTTGCCGACGACGTTGTCCAGCACGGTGGACATCTCGGCCGGATCGGCGAGGACGAGCACCGGAGCAGCCGGCGCCTCGATCACGACCTGCGGCCCGTCGGGCGATTCGAGCCTGGCAGCAGCCGCCCGGGCGGCTGCACCGAGATCCACCGGTTGCCCCGGTGTGCCCATCCCGCGCTCCGCTCTGGCCAGCGTGAGGAGGCTTTCGACCAGTTCGGACAGCCGCTGCGCTTCGACCGCGATGTCCTGCAGCGTCTCCTGCGCGAGCTCCGGGTCCGGGTGCACCACGGCGACCTCGGCTTGAGCTCGGATCGAGGCGACCGGGTTGCGCAGCTCGTGGGCGGCGTCGCCGGTGAACCGGCGCAGTCGTTCGGTGTCGGCATCACGCCGGGAGAGCATCGTGTTCAGCTCCTGGGCCAGGGCGCGGAGCTCGTCGGCGGCTTCCGGGACCGGCAGCCTCCTGCCCTCCGGCAGCCCGGCCGCGGCCATCCGCATCCGTTCCACCGGACGCAGCGCGCGGCGCACCACCACCCAGGTGGCGAGCCCGACCAGGCAGGCGGCGAGGACCGAACCGAAGCCCAGCAGCCGACTGGTCTTGCCCGCCGCGTCCAGGAATCCGACCAGGCGGGCACCGGTGGCCACCAGCAGCGGCTGACCGTCCGGGGCGGGCACGACGACGCCCTGCCAGCGGTGCAGCTCGGTCGGCGGGTCGAAGTCGAGCACGCCGCCGCCGGCGCGCAGCTGGTCGATCTGCCAGCGGAAGAAGCCGGGGTCGGGCAGCGAGTCCACCGGTGTTCCGGCGACGTCGAGCACGCGGATGTCCGGCCGGGACAGCGAGGCCGCCGGAACGCCGTCCTCGAGCTGCTTCGCGGTCGCGGTCGCGGTGCGGTGCAGGTCGTCGTCCACCGACTCGATCATGAGCCAGCCGACGATGCCGGTGCTGGCGTGCGCGATCACGCCGAGCCCGATGAGGGCGACGGCGGCAGCCACGACGCTGGTGCGGAACTGGATGGTGCGGCGGTGCCACCACTGCCACAGGCGGCCGGTCATGCCGACTGGGCGCAGACCCGGTAGCCCTGGCCGCGCACGGTCTGCACCAGTTCACCGGCACCGGCCGCGGCGAGCTTGCGGCGCAGGTAACCGATGTAGACCTCGACGACGTTGCGGGTGACGAACTGCTCCTCGCCCCAGACCATGCGCAGCAGGTCGTCCTTGGGCACCACCGCCTCCGGGTGGCTGGCCAGCGCGACCAGCAGCCCGTACTCCCGGGGCGAGAGCGCGATCGACTCCCCGGCCCACCGGACCTCGCGGCCCGCGCGGTCGATCTCCAGCTCGCCGACCCGCAGGCACACCTGACGACCAGCGGTGTCGCGCCGCCGCAGCAGCGCGCGGACCTGCGCGACCAGCACCAGGAAGGAGAAGGGCTTGACCAGGTAACCGTCCGCCCCGAGGTCCAGGCCGTCGGCTTGGTCGACCTCGCCGTCCTTCGCCGAGATCAGCAGCACCGGCGTGGTGACGTCCTGGCCGCGCATCCGCTCCAGGACCCGGTAGCCGGAGAGGCCGGGCAGCATCACGTCGAGCACGACGACGTCGAAGGCACCGGTGAGCGCCAGGCGCAGGGCCTCGGTGCCGTCGGCGGCGACGGTCACCTCCATGCCCTCGGCGGAGAGGCCGCGCCGCAGCGCGGCCCGAACCCCGGCTTCGTCGTCCACCACCAACACGCGCGGCACCATGCGCTCCAGCATGCCGACCGGATGGCACATCGGACATCGAACTCCCGCTCCGTGTCCAGATGTGCACCGCTTTCTCAGGCTGATCTCAGCATCGGCGGTGCCGCGGGCGATGGCGCCCGAGAACCCGGCGACCCTCCGGATCGGCACGGCGACCAGAGGTGACCGGACCGCGCGGACCGACTGTGAGATGCCTCGCCGGTGGCGCGCGGGCCCGCCACCGGCCGAGCGGGGCGTGGCGAGGTCCGCGCCCGCCGCCGCCGAGCCTCGCTCGGCACCGGTGAAACCCATGGCCAAGCGCGGTGCGCAAAGCTGATCAAGCGTTGCGAAAGTAGCAAGAGGTCACAACGTTTGACCGCCGTCAAACCCAAGGGTCTTGACATATCTACCCAGCACATGACGTCTTGACAGCCCCGTTTCGGTCCGCGAAGGTCGATGCGATCGATTGACTGATCAATCAGTCGCACCTCGAAACGCAACACCAGCGGGGAGCTGCCGGGCCGCCCGGACGGGTCGGCCCACCGGCGTGAGCCGAGCCGACGCACGTCCCCGCGAGACACAGGAGGTACCGCCCGGATGGCGAGCAGAGGACAGTCGAACGCCCCGAGTCGTCGCGACTTCCTCCGGTACGCAGCGGCGGGCGCAGGAGCGGTGGGCGCGGGAGCGCTGATCACCGGCTGCGCGGGCGGCGCGGTCCGCAAGGCACCGGTGCCGACCGGCCCACCGCAGTACGGCGGACGGCTGCGGGTCGGCATCGTCGGTGGCTCCAGCAAGGACACCCTGGACGCGCACGCCCCCGTCACGCACCCCGACCAGGCCCGGATCTTCCAGCTCTACGACACCCTGCTGCGCTACGACGACGAGTACCTGATCCAGCCCGCGCTGGCCGAGTCCGTCGAATCCGACCCGCAGGCGATCACGTGGACGATCCGGCTGCGCGAGGGCCTGGAGTTCCACGACGGCAAGACCGTCACCGCCGAGGACGTGATCCACTCGCTGCGCCGGATCGCCGACCCGGACGACCCGAAGAACGGCGCGGTCGGGCTGAGCTCGCTGGACCTGAACGCGATGCGGGCGATGGACCCGCGCACCGTCCGGCTGACCCTGTCCCGCCCGGACGTCACGCTGCCCGACCAGTTCGCCGAGTACGGCAACGGGATCGTGCCGGTCGGCTACGACCCGAAGCGGCCGGTCGGCACCGGCCCGTTCCAGTACGACTCCTTCGAACCCGGCCAGCAGAGCCTGTTCACCAAGAACGCCAACTACTGGCGCGACGGCGAACCGTACGTGGACGAGATCGTGATCACCGACTTCCCGGACGACACCGCGCGGATCAACGCGCTGCTCGGCGGCCAGGTCGACGCCATCGACCAGGTGCCGCTCGGGCTGCTGCGGGTGCTCGACGCGGACCCGAACCTGCGGCTGCTCGAGTCGGAGACCGGCTCCTGGATCCCGTTCACCATGCGGGTGGACCGGCCGCCCTTCGACGACGTGCGGGTCCGGCAGGCCTTCCGGCTGGTCGTGGACCGCGAGCAGATGATCAGGCAGGTGCTCGGCGGGCACGGCACGGTCGGCAACGACCTGTACGCGCCGGCCGATCCGCTGTTCAACTCCGCGCTGCCGCAGCGCAAGCGCGACGTGAACAAGGCCCGGCAGCTGCTGCGCGAGGCGGGCAAGGAGAACCTGACCGTGGAGCTGGTGACCTCGCCGGTGGCCGCGGGCGTGGTGGAGGCCGCGCAGGTCTTCGCCCAGCAGGCCGCCGACGCCGGGATCACGGTCAACATCCGCCGGGTGGACACCGGCGAGTTCTTCGGCGACATGTACCTGTCCTGGGACTTCGCCCAGGACTTCTGGTTCTCCCGGAACTTCCTGGCGCAGGCGAGCTCCGGCAGCCTGCCCGAGTCGCCGTACAACGAAACCCACTGGGACCACCCGGAGTTCAACCGGCTGGTGCTCGAAGCGCGGGGCACCACCGATGCGGCGCGCCGCAAGGAGCTCGTGGCGCGGGCGCAGCAGATCGAGTGGGAGAGCGGCGGCTACATCGTCTGGGGCTTCCCGAACCAGCTCGACGCGCACAGCGTCCGGGTGGTCGGGCTGGCCCCGGACAAGAGCGGGATCCCGCTGAACTCGTACGGATTCCGGCACGCCTGGCTGGCGAAGTGAGGGGGCACCAGATGACTCGAATGCTGGTCAAGCGGATCCTGCTCGGCCTGGTGATCCTCTGGGCGGTGTCCGTGGTGGTCTTCCTGGCCACCCAGGCGCTGCCGGGCGACGCCGCGCGCGCCATCCTCGGCCGCGAGGCCACCCCAGAGCGGCTGATCGCGCTGCGCGAGCAGCTGCACCTCGACGAGCCGCTGTGGCTGCAGTACTTCTCCTGGCTGGGCAACATCTTCCAGCTCGACCTCGGCGAGTCCTACGCCAACGGCATGCCGGTGACCGAGCTGCTGAGCTCGCGGCTGACCAACTCGCTGGCGCTGATGCTGTGCGCGACGCTGATCAGCGTGCCGCTGTCGATCCTGGTCGGCACCTACAGCGCGCTGCGCCGCGACAAGGCCTTCGACCACACCACCTCGGTGATCAGCCTGGTGCTGGCCTCGCTGCCGGAGTTCGTGGTCGGCATCCTGCTGGTGCTGCTGTTCTCCACCGGCGTGCTGAACCTGCTGCCAGCGGTGTACGTGATGACCGGTTCGGGCTCCGCGTGGAGCGATCCGGTCCAGCTGATCCTGCCGACGCTGACGATGGTGCTCGCGGTATCGCCCTACATCATCCGGATCATGCGCGCCACGATGATCGAGGTGCTGGAGAGCGAGTACGTGCAGCAGGCCCGGTTGAAGGGCATGCCGGAGCGGACGGTGATCCTGCGGCACGCGCTGCCCAACGCGATCGGCCCGGTGGCGCAGGTGATCGCGCTGCAACTGGCCTGGCTGGCCGGCGGCGTGGTCATCGTCGAGTTCCTGTTCCGCTTCCCCGGCATCGGGTTCGCGCTGGTGGACGCGGTGAACAACCGCGACCTGCCGGTGGTGCAGACGCTGACGCTGGCCATCGCGGCCGTCTACATCGTCGTGAACCTGCTGGCCGACGTGGTGAGTCTGGCCGCCAACCCGAAGGTGAGGTCTGCCGCGCGATGACCACGACTGCGCAGAAAACCAACACCGCGCCGACTCCCGCCCCTGCTGCGCCGCGCGCGGTCGGGGTCTGGCGGGCCGCGATGCGGCTGCCGCACACGAAGATCGGGCTGGGCCTGTCGGCGCTGGTCGTGCTGATCGCGATCGTCGGCCCGCTGCTGGCGCCGCACGCGGCCACCGAGTTCGTCGACACGCCGTTCTCCAATCCGACCGGGAGCTCCTGGTTCGGCACCGACAACCTGGGCCGCGACGTGCTGACCCGGTTCCTGCACGGCGGGCAGACGCTGCTGGTGCTGGCGGTGCTGGCCACGCTGCTGGGCGTCGGGCTCGGCTCGCTGCTGGGCATGTACGCCGGTTACCGGCGCGGCTGGCTGGACGAGCTGCTGATGCGCTTCGGCGACATCGCGCTGGCGTTCCCGCAGGTCGTGCTGGCTCTGCTGTTCGTGAGCGTGGTCGGCCCGGAGCTGTGGCTGCTGGTGCTGGTGGTCGGCGGCAGCCACCTGCCGCGGGTGATGCGCGTGGTGCGGGCGGCGACGCTGTCGGTGGCCGAGCGCGACTTCGTCAAGTCCGCCGAGGCGATCGGCCTGTCCAAGGTGCGGATCCTGCTCGGCGAGATCCTGCCGAACGTCACCGGCACCGTGCTGGTCGAGCTCGGCCTGCGGCTGAACTACTCGATCGGCCTGGTCGCGGGCCTGAGCTTCCTCGGGCTCGGCCTGCAGCCGCCGACGGCGGACTGGGGCCTGATGATCAACGAGAACCGGATCGCCCTCACCGTCCAGCCGTGGGCGGTGGCGCTGCCGGTGCTGGCGATCGCGGTGCTGACCATCGGCACGAACCTGGTCGCCGACGGCCTGGCCCGCTCGGTGGCCGGTGTGGACCGGGGCATCGAGAAGGCCCGCTGATGCCCGCCGAAAGCCCTCCCGCGCCGATCGATCCGCAATTTCAATTGAAATCAGAGGTCCGATTTCAATTGAAGTTGCGCGGGATCGCCGCGCACCGAGCCAGCTCAGCCTTGTTTTCCTGCTACTTCAGGGGGTGTCGATGACTGCCTTCGCCTTGGACGCCGTCGGTCTGGAGATCCGGGGCGTTCCCTCGGAAGCCGCCATCGTCGCCGACATCTCGCTCACCCTGGCACCGGGCGAGATCCTGGGCCTGATCGGCGAATCCGGTTCCGGCAAGACCACGCTGGGCCTGGCGATGCTGCGCTACTGCAAGCGCGGCACCCGCATCGCCGACGGCCGCATCCACATCGGGGACACCGATCTCACGGGCCTGCCCGCCAAGCAGGCCGCAGCGCTGCGCGGCCGCCGCGTGGCCTACATCCCGCAGTCCCCCGCCTCGGCGCTGAACCCGGCGCTGCGGCTGAGCACCCAGCTCGCCGAAGCCGTGCACGACGTCTCGGGCGCCGCCGCGCGGGAGCGCATCAAGCAGGTGCTCGCCGAGGTCGCGCTGCCCGACGACGACGATTTCCTGCGCCGCTACCCGCACCAGCTCTCGGGCGGTCAGCAGCAGCGGATCGCGATCGCGATGGCGTTCGTGGGCCGTCCCGAGGTGGTGGTGCTGGACGAGCCCACCACCGGTCTGGACGTCACCACGCAGAAGAAGGTGCTGGCCACGATCCGCGAGATGTGCGAGCGGCACGGCACGGCAGGCGTCTACATCTCGCACGACATGGCGGTGGTCGCCGAGCTGGCCGACCGCATCGCGGTGATGTACTCCGGGCGCATCGTGGAGACCGGCCCGACCGACGAGGTGCTGAACGAGCCGCACCACCACTACACCGCAGGCCTGGTGCTCGCGGTGCCGGATCTCGACGGCAAGCGGGCGATGCAGGCCATCGACGGCCAGGCCCCGTCCCCGCTGAACCGGCCGGGCGGCTGCGCGTTCGCACCGCGCTGCGCCGCGGCGACCGACGAGTGCCGCAGCGAGGTCCCAGCCCTCGAGGAAGTCGCCGCGGGGCACGAGATCCGTTGCCTGAACCCGCGTTCCGGTCGGCTGGTGGCCGAGCCGCGGCCCGCGGACGCCGCGCCCGAGCCGGCGGAACCGGTGCTCGAAGTGCGCAACATCCGCGCCTGGTACACCGATTCGCCGGTGCTGCAGGACGTCTCGCTGGCCGTCTCGCCCGGTACCTGCCTGGCGCTGCTGGGCGAGTCGGGTAGCGGCAAGACCACGTTGTCGCGCTGCCTGGCAGGACTGCACCCCAAGCACGAGGGCTCGGTGCTGCTGCGCGGCAGCGAGCTCGCGCCCAGCAGCGCGAAGCGAACGCGGGACCAGCGCCGCCAGGTGCAGTACGTGTTCCAGAACCCGTACGAGTCGCTGAACCCGCGCCGCCGCGTGCGCGATCTGATCGCCCAGCCGATCTCGGTGCTCGGCGGTGATCACGGCGGCAAGAGCACCGAGGAGCGGGTCATCGAGGCGCTGGAGCTGGCCGCGCTGCGGCCGGACATCGCCGAGCGCTACCCGGACCAGCTCAGCGGTGGTGAGCGGCAACGGGTGGCGATCGCCCGCGCGCTTGTCACCCGGCCGGAGGTGCTGATCTGCGACGAGATCACCTCCGCGCTGGACGTGTCGGTGCAGTCGGCGATCGTCGACCTGCTGCGGGACCTGCGCGAGAAGATGGGGCTGGCGCTGGTGTTCGTCACGCACAACATCGCGCTGGTGCGCAACATCGCGCAGCAGGTGGCGGTGCTGCAGGGCGGGCGGATCGTGGAGCAGGCCGCGGCCGACGAGCTGTTCGCCGCGCCGCAGCACGAGTACACCCGGTCGCTGCTGACCGACGCGCCGAACTTCCAGCTGGAGGCGAGCGACCGATGAGCGGTTTCGACCGGGTCGCCGAGGAGTTCGAGGCAGTGGTCGCGGCCGATGCCGCCGGAGCGGCCTTCGCGGTGTTCCGCGACGGCGAGCAGGTCCTCGACCTGCAATCCGGGCACCGCGATCCCGACGGCGCCGAGCCGATGACGACGGACACCCTGATGCCGATCTTCTCCGGCACCAAGGGCATCGTGGCCACCGGTGTGGCGCTGCTGATCGATCGCGGCGCGATCGATCCGGACGCGCCGGTGGTCCGCTACTGGCCGGAGTTCGGCGCGGCGGGCAAGCAGGACGTCGCGGTGCGCCAACTGCTCTCGCACTCGGCGGGCCTGCCCTACCCGGAGCGCCCGGTGTCCCGCGAGGACGCCGCGGACCACCGGGCGATGGCCGCGCTGCTGGCCGCGCAGGCCCCGCTGTGGCCGGTCGGTTCGACGACCGCCTACCACGCGCTGACCTTCGGCTGGCTGGCCGGCGAGCTGATCCGCCGGGCCGACGGCCGGGAGGTCGGCGAGTTCCTGCGCGCCGAGATCGCCGAGCCGCTCGGCGCGGACTTCTGGCTCGGCCTGCCGGAGCCGGAGTGGCCGCGCACCGGCAGGCGCTGGCGCGCATCCGACTACCGGGTGGCCAACCGGCTGAACACCCCGGAGGCGCTGGCCTACCGCGACAAGGTGTACGGGAATCCGCCGTCGCTGCTGGGCGAGGACGCACCGTGGAACACCCCGGCCTGGTGGGCCACCGGCATGCCCGGCGGTGGCGCGATGGCCTCGGCCCGGGGCATGGCCGCGATCTACTCGGCGCTGGTGAGCGGCGAGCTGGTCAGCAGGTCCACAGTGGAGCGGGTCAGCCGCGAGGAGAGCCGCGGCACCGATCCGGGAACCGGCCGCCCGCTGGTCTTCGGCCTCAGCTACGAGCTCCAGGACGCGCTCGGGACCTACGGGCCGGTGGCCGAGGGCTTCGGGCACAGCGGCGCCGGCGGTTCGCTGTTCGGCTGCTGGCCGAGCGCGGGCGTGTCCTTCGCCTTCAGCCCCTGCCTGATGCGCACGGAGGGCTTCGACGACCGGGCCCACCGGCTGCTGACCGCCCTCCACGCCGAACTCTGAGAACGCCACCCGGTCCCGGGAAGCCGCGCCGAAATCCCGTGTCCTCGGAGGTCGCCCGCGCAGTAGCCTGGCGCCCATGGAGTTCGAGGTGGACGATTCTCGCGACCGGGTGGATCGCGACGCGGTGTGGGATTTCCTGACCACGCAGGCGTACTGGGGCAAGTGGCGCACCCGCGAGCAGTTCGAACGGCAGGTCGACCAGGCCTGGCGGGTGGTCGGCGCCTACCGGAAGTCCGACGGCGGGCAGCTCGGTTTCGCCCGGGCGTTCTCCGACGGAGTGGGCAGCGCCTACCTGGCCGACGTGTTCGTCCTCCCGGAAGGCCGCGGCCACGGGGTCGGCAAGGCCCTCGTGCGCGTCATGGTCGAGGAGGGCCCGGGCCGCGACTTCCGCTGGATGCTGCACACCGACGACGCCCACGGCCTCTACCGCTCCTTCGGCTTCGCCGAGCCCGACACCACCTACATGGAACGCCCACGCCCGGAGAACCCCGCCTGACCAGCAAGGAGCCACCACGCCCCGCGCGGCGCCGGTCGATCTCCGCTCACCCGGGTGAACGTCAACTCCGTACGAAACCGACCACCGCCCGGGTGACGACAGCGGGGCCGGGGTGGTGGGCGCCCGTCCCGGTGGAGTTCGGGGTGCGGAGCCGCCACCATGTCCACATGACCGAACTACTCACCGACACCCAGGTCACCGACGCGCTCCAGCACCTCCCGGAATGGCGGCAGGACGGGGCTCAGCTGTCCCGCACCGTGGAGTTCGCCAGCTTCCCGCAGGCCATCCAGGCGGTCACCCGGATCGCCGAGATCGCGGAGAGCGAGAACCACCACCCGGACATGGACATCCGCTGGCGCACCGTGGTGTTCCACTGCAGCACGCACTCCAAGGGCGGGATCACCGCCAACGACACCTCGCTGGCGCAGGAGATCGACAACGTGGTCGAGGCGCTCAAGGCCTGATGCCGCACCGCTGCCCGGGAAACGTCACCGGCGCCTTCCCGGTCAGCCCTCCACGAGGTCGGCGACCTCGAAGGCACACCCCCAGGACAGGGCCACCCCGCAACCGCCGTGCCCGTAGTTGTGGATGATCCGGCCGCCCCGGTAGTGCTCGACCTCCACCCGCACCGTCTCGCGACCGGGCCGCAGCCCGACCGGCTCGCCGAGCACCTCGGCGTCGGCCAGCCGCGGCTCGATCGCCGCACACCGCCGCCGGATGCCCTCGGTCACCTCCGGCCGGGCCCCGAGGTGCCACTCCTGGGATTCGGCCACGCCGCCGAGCACCACGTGGTCGCCGTGCGGCATGCACGCGGCGAACTCGCCCGAGTCGGTCAGCTCGATGAAGTACTCGTCGATGCCGGGGTTGCGCACCACGACGCCCTGCCCGCGCACCGGGTGGACGCCGGGATCGCCGACGAGTTCGCGCGCACCCAACCCCGTGCAGTTGACCACCGTGCCGGACTCGGCGACCGCGTCGGCCAGCGATGCGACCGGGCTGATCTGCAGGTCTCCCCCGGCGTCCTGGAACCGGGCGACCAGGTGGTCGAGGTAGCGCGGCATGTCGATCAGCGGCACGGTTCCCCAGTAGCCGCTGACGAAGCCCTCCGGAAGCTCCTCCGGGGAGCATCGCCGCAGGTCGGGGATCAGCCTGGCTTCGGTCGGGACCGCATCGCCGAGGTCGAAGCGGGCGGCCATCCGCCCGCCGGCCAGGTGCACCCCGGAGCCCGGCTCGCGGGCGAGCGCGGTGAACTCGGCGTGCGAGCGGGTCACCCAGTACAGCACCCGTTCGGCGGGCCGGAGCTGCGCCGGTCCCCACATCGCGCCCGCCGCGGCCGAGGTGGTCTCGCGCGGGCGGTCCGCGGTCCGGATCCGCACGGCCCGACCCGCCTCGGCGAGCACGACGCCGCAGGTCAGCCCCTGCACACCCGCACCAATCACCAGCACTGGCTCGGTGGCAGCAGTCATCCTCGGAACGCTATCAGCGATGACCCGAATCCGACGGCCGCGAACCTCACGCGGGCTTCTTCAGCACCTCCGTCAGCGCGGAGATGCTGTGCTCGCCGTGGCCCGCCGCGACGGCCCGTTCCAGCAGTTCGCGGAACGGCTCGTGCCAGGCCACGTCGATGTTCGCCTCCCGGCCCAGCTCCTCGTCGTGGGCCGCTCCGGCCAGGAACAGGTTCACCGACGACGCCGCGTCGTCGTACCGGCCGCTGTCGATCTCGGCGGCGAACACGGGCAGCACGGAGTTGATCATCTCGAACCACTTGACGCTGAACCGCACCATCGACGCGACCTCGAGCCCGCGCGCCTGCAACGCCGCCGCACCCTGGAAGAACCCGACCAGCGCGGGGAGCAGGGTGCCGCCCACCGCCATCTCGTACAAAGCGGCGAGGTCCGCGTCGGCACCGAGGTGGACGGTGTCACCGCCCATGACCCGCAGCACCGCCTCGTACTCGTCGAAGACGCTCCGGTCACCGCCGTAGTAGAGCAGGGTGTCGGCCGCGCCCACGGCGGACGGCACGTTCTTGATCGCCCCGTCCAGGTAGCGGGCTCCGTGCCCGGTCGCCCACTCCGCCATCCGGCGCGCACCCGACGGCGACCCGCTGTTCAGCGGGACCAGGGCACGTCCGGCCAGCGCAGCAGCGGCGGGCTCCAGTGCTTCGACGGTGTTCTCGTACGTGGTCAGGCAGGCGATCACCAGCGGACTCGCGGCAACCGCCTCCTCGACCGAAGCCGCGTGCACGGCGCCCTTGGCCACCAGCGGCTCGGCCTTCGACGCCGTCCGGTTCCAGACGGTCGTCGGATGGCCGGCGTCGAGGAACGCTCCGGCCAGCGCACTGCCCATCGAACCGAGGCCGAGGACGGTCACGGGCGTGCGGGATTGCTCAACCATGCGCTTCTGCTCCTGAATCAAGAATGGAATGGGCTTTCGCAGCCGGTTCGCGACTTCGGCGCGGCGCCTGCACCAATCCTGCGCAGGAACGAAATTCCACACAAGTACCGACATTTTTGTTCGGTACCGACATTTCTGTCCGTGCCGGTGGGGACGCCTAGCATGGGATTCAGGAGGGCACCGGCGGTCTGGGAGCACTGTTGACGAAGCGCAAGTACACCTGCGGGTTCGATGCGGCGATCGCCGTGATGGGCGGGAAGTGGCGAGGTCTGATCCTCTTCTTCCTCGGTGATGGGCCGCTGCGCTTCGGCGAGCTGCGCCGGGCGGTGGCGGGCATCAGCGAGCGGATGCTGATCCTGCAGCTGCGCGAGCTGGAGGCCAGCGGCCTCGTCCACCGCGAGGTCCACCACCAGGTCCCGCTGAAGGTGGAGTACTCGCTGACCGAGTTCGGCCATTCCCTGCGCACCGCCCTGATGCCGCTCGGCGAATGGGGCGAGGAGCACATCGAGAGGCTGGAAAACCTGCCGTGAGTGCTTTGGGACGCCATGACGCCCCAAAGCACTCACGACCACCTCACCCCAGGAACTCCTGGATCGCCGCCAGCCAGTCATCGGGGTTCTGCACACCGATGAGGTGCCCGGACTCGACCTCGACGAGCTTCGCGCCGGGGATCGCGCTCGCCAGTCCGCGCGAGTGGTGCGGCGGCACCAGCGTGTCCTGAGTGGTCGCGACGACCAGCGTCGGCACGGTGACCCCGGGCAGATCGGCGCGGACGTCGACGGTGCGCAGCAGATCGATGTGGTCGCGGGTTCCGACCGGCACCCCGTCCGCCGCCCCGCGCAGCACCCCGTCCAGGTCATCGATCGAGTTCAGCGCCTCCGGCCCGAAGCAGTTCAGCACCAGGAACGGCGCGAGCGCCTCCGGAGTGTCGAGGAGGTGCTGCCAGACGTCGAGGTTGAGATGGAGGTGCTGGTCGGTGTGGGCGAGCCCGGCCGTGAGCACCAGCGCGGTGACGCGCTCCGGATACCGCGCCGCCGCGCGGACCGCGACCGCCGCGCCGGTTGAATAGCCGAGCACGGCAAAGGTTTCCACACCCGAATCGACCGCGGTCGCGACGACGTCGTCGACCAACCGGTCCAGCTCCAACGGCTGCTCGGCCTTCGGCGTCGCACCCGATCCCGGGTAGTCCGGCGCGATCACCGTGCGCTTCTCCGCGAGTTCGGCGATGAACGGGAAGTTGGCCGCAACCGACCCGCCCGCACCGTGCGCCAGCAACAACCCCGGCCCGGACCCGTGCACCTCAAACGACAGCGACATCAGTTCTTCCTTCCACTCCAGCACTTCTCCGGGCGGCGGTCGCCACCCAAGCCGCGACCGCGGCGAAGATCCCGATTCCGATCAACCAGTGCGGTGCCGCCCCGCCGTCGAGCACCCGGCCACCGATCCACGCGCCTCCGGCGTTGCCGAGGTTGAACGCCGAGGTGTTCACCGCGACCGTCAAGGTCGGCGCTGCGGCAGCGGCAGCGAAAGCCCGGCTCTGCAGCGCGGGAATGAGCGCGCAGCTCACAACGCCGAGCACGAGGACGCCCACCGCCGCCGCACCGGCGTACTGCACGACCAAGGCGAAAACCCCGAGCACGAAGACCATTCCGGCGAGCAGCCCGCGGACCGAACCCCACGGCCACCGATCGGCCAACCGACCACCGATCACATTGCCGACCAGGCCACCGGCCCCGAACGCCATCAGCAACCACGCCACGGCCCCGGTGGCGAACCCGGACACCTCGGTGAGGATGGTGGCGATGTAGGTGTAGGGCGTGAACAGCGCGATCTGCGCGAGCACGGTGACCGCGACGACCACGAGCACCTCGCGGTCGGCCAGTGCCCCGATCTCCGCGCGCACCGACTGCGGGCCCACCGCGCTCGACCGCGGAACCGCGACGACGATGAGCCCGGCGGCGACCGCGCTCGCCCCCGCAACCGCCCAGAACGTGGCCCGCCATCCCAGCTCGTGGCCGATGAAGGTGCCCAGCGGCGCGCCGAGCACGGTCGCCAGGTTCAGCCCGGCGCTGACCACCGCGATCGCCCAGCCGCGGCGCTCCGCTCCGACGACCGACACGGCCTGCACCAGGCCGACCGCGAAGAAGGTCGAGTGCACCAACGCCGCGACGACGCGAGCGATCAGCACCAGCCCGAAAGAACCCGCGAGCGCGGCCAGCACGTTGCCCGCGGCGAAGAGCGCGATCATGCCGATCAGCAGCGCTTTCCTCGGAACTCGCGTGGTCAGCGCGGTGAACACCGGCCCGGCGAAGGCGACCGTGAGCGCGTAGCCGGTGACGAGCAGGCCGGTCGTCCCGACCGAAACGCGGAGATCACCCGCGATGTCGGGCAGCACCCCGAGCACCGCGTACTCCGCGGACCCGATGGCGAACACGCAGGCCAGCAGCGCCGCCAGGGTCCCACCACTGCTTCTCATGCGGCTGACGCTAAAGTCTGACACCGATGGCAGAGTCAACTTCGCGTGAGCCGGATCTCATGAAGATCGGCGAGCTGTCCCGCCGGACCGGGGTCAGCCAACGCCTCCTGCGCTACTACGAGCAGCAGGGCCTGCTCGCCTCGCAGCGAGCACCGAGCGGCTACCGCTACTACCCGGCGGAGGCGATCACGGTCGTCGCCCAGATCCGCAACCTGCTGGCGGCGGGCCTGAACACGGAAACGATCCGCACGGTCCTGCCCTGCGCCCGCGGTGAGCTCCCGGTCCTCGAACCGTGCCCGAACCTCCTGGCCACCCTCCGCACCGAGCTGACGGCGATCGACGACCGCCTGACCTGCCTCCAGCAAACCCGAAAAGCCCTCGCCACCTACCTCGCAGCCACCGAAGCCTGACCGACGCGTGGCCTCGTCCTCGTCAGCTCGCTACCGTTGGCCCATGTCCACGCTGCCCGACTGGATGCGCCCGCCCCGCGCTGAAGGCTGGTTCGCAGAGGATCTGGACCGCCTTCACCAGGCACCCCGGCACACCGAGCTGATCGACGGAGCACTCGTCTTCACGACGACCCCGCAGCGGTCCTGGCACGGCCGCCTCGTCACCGGCCTCACCGTCGAGCTCGCCCGCCAGGCCCCGAACGGCATCGAGGTCGAACGGGAGATGACGATCCGGCTCGACGCCCGCAACCGCCCGGAGCCGGACCTGCTCGTCACCACCGTCCCCTTCGACCCGGACCGGACCTGGTACGAGCCGGAGGACGTGCTGCTGGTCGTCGAAGTGGCCTCACCGGAGTCCGCGCACCGAGACCGCACGGTCAAACTGCGCAAGTACGCCGACGCCGGAATCCGCCACTACTGGTGCGTCGAGGACGAGAACCCGGCCGCGGCAGTGCACGTGTACGAGCTCGACGAGCCGACGGGCGTGTACGCCCCGGCCGGAATCTTCCGAGACGCCCTGCGCCGCTCGGTCCCCTACGAACTCGACCTCGACCTGCGCAAACTAACGCCCCACCGGCACCGCTGACCGCTCAGGTCCGGAGCCTTCCGGGCGACCTGCCGAACGCAGTGACGGCGCGGAAACCAGTGGATTTCGCGGGTTGGCGGCTGGCAGGGTTCGGAAGGTGTTGCCGCAGCGTCAGATTCGGGCTCAGTTCGATCGACGGACGATCGTCGTGTACCAGGCTTATTCCTCCGACATCGCCGAGCCCGCCTTGCGCGCCAACCGGTTCGTGGCACCGTTCTCGTTCAACCGGATGACGTGGATCAAGCCGTCGTTCCGGTGGCTCATGCACCGAAGCAACTGGGCGCAGAAGCGCGGCCAGGAACGCATCCTCGCCGTGCGGATCACCCGAGAAGGTTGGGAAGAAGCGCTCTCCCAGGCGGTTCTGACCACTTCCGCCCCGCGAGCTGTTGCCGAGGCCGCGGTCCACGTCCAGTGGGATCCGGAGCGGTCGCTGCGCGGTGCCGCGCTCAACCACTACAGCATCCAGGTGGGCATCGGCCGCGGTTTGATCAGCGAGTTCGCCGAGGAATGGGTCGTCGACCTGACCGACCTCACGCCGCAGACGAGGAAGATCGCGAAACTGGCCCAGTCCGGCCAGTCGGCCAAGGCCCAACGACTCCTGCCCGCAGAACGCGTCTACCCGGTTCCCGCCCCGATCGCGACACGCCTGGACATCGACGGCTGAGCAGCAACGGCGAGTCACGCCCTGAGCTCGTCGATCTGCTTCATCAAGCCGACGAACTCCTCGCGGTTCACGCCGGTCAGCGTGTGGAGGTCCTGGCTGAACGCGGGGTCCAGGTGGTTCTTGGTGATGAAGAGGCCCTGCCGGAGGATGAACATCTCGTCGGGAGAAACGACGAAGTCACCGTTGTCGTCCTTGCGCATCCGCCGTCCCTCTCCGAATCGCGTGGCTCAACACCCGACGTACCTCGACATCGATCCGCCCACCAGTTTCACCGTGCTGTGGGGCGCGAGCCAGGCGGGGTGGGTGCTTCCGAAAGTGGCGTCGTCGCGTGTCGACATCGACGCGGTCGTGGCCGTCAGCCCCGCGATCAACTGGCTGCGCCAGGACCGCGCCGGTTGAACAGCCGAGCACCGCAAAGGTTTCCACGCCCGAATCGACCGCGGTCGCGATCGACCTCAGCGACCGGCCCCTGGCCTCCTCCGGTCGAATGCGGACTACGACACCTGCTTCGCCCGCACGGACGGACCCCGAAGCCATGAGCCGGGGGCGGTGGGACGCCCACCTACCGGGCGTATCTCCGAGACCTGTCGTAGACGATCGCGGAGCGTCAGGCGTCGAGCATGACCGAGGACCCGATCGGGAGGGCCTCGACCGCTGCCGCCTCGTCGGCGGTGATCATGCCGCGTTCCCGCAGCCGCCCCACCGCCCGCGTGCGCTCGGAAGCAAGGCCCTTGGCCTTGCGCGGCGGCAGCGCGGCGATCAGGGCATCCGCGCGAGCGAGGTCTGCTGGGCCCGTGATCCGGAAGTCCCGGGCATCCCCGGCGCGTCGCCCCGCCGAGGCCAGGGTGAACGCTCCGAGCACGACGACCGCGGCTGCGGTCGCACCCCAGACCGGGAGGGCGACCGGGGCGAACCCGAGCACATCGACGTCGACGGACGCCATGAGCGGCAGCGCGATGAGCCCGGCAACCAGCGTGAACACGACCGCGAACACCTCGGACCCGGCGCGGAGCCGACCACGCCGGAGCCACAGCGCCGCCAGGACCGCCAATGCGACCAGGGCGCCCAGGAAGAAGAACGACGAGGCCGAGCCGTCGCCGAGGTCGACCGGCTCCAGCCACGGCTCGCCCTGGGCCTGGCGGAACCAGCCAGGCGCGAGCACCAGCGCGCCGAGGCCCGCAGGCAGGGCCGCCGCCATCGCCATCGTGTCGGCCGATGGCCCGGTGCGCCATCGGCGTCCCAGGACCGCCAGGATCTCCGGATGGGAACCGAGCACGTGGAGGTCGAGCTCCGAGAGCCGGAACTCCTCGTCCGACACCTGAGACGCCCACGAGTGGGCTCCCGGTCGCTGCGCTGCCATGTCGCTCCCCGATCAAGCACCTGCGGTCGGGTCAGCATCGCACGAGCACGATCGGTTGAAGCGGAACTCCGCGACGTCCCGGGTCTCTGAAAGTCGTCACCGGGGACTCAACCTCGTTCAGGCGTGGCCGGGCGAACCGTGGTCCAACAGGTCCTGGTTCGGGCCCGAGCGTCCTGCATAGCGTCAAAGCGCAGGGTCCGGCTGAATCAGAACGGGCTCCACAAGACGCGGAGAACGAGACCGGGATTGGAATTCCACTCATGACGGACCCGACGTACGACTTCCACGGCCAGGTCGCCCTCGTGACCGGGGCAGCCTCCGGCATGGGACTGGCCGCAGCCCGCGGCTTCGCCGAGAACGGAGCCGCTGTCGCGCTCCTCGACCGCAACGCCGACGCCGTCGAGCAGGCCGCGCAGTCGCTCGTGGACGCCGGGCACCGGGCGATCGGCATCGCCTGCGACGTCACCGACGAGGCGCAAGTCGCAGCCGCGGTCGACCGGGCCGTGGAGACCCTCGGCCGACTCGACATGGCCTTCAACTGCGCCGACGTCCAGGCCCCGCCCTCGGACGCCGCCGACGAGACGGCCTCGGACTTCGACCAGGTCAACGCGGTCAATCTGCGCGGCGTATGGGCGGCGCAGAAGCACGAGCTGCGGCACATGCGCACCCAGGGCTCGGGGGCGATCGTGAACTGCTCCTCCCTCGGCGGTCTCGTCGGTCTGCCCGAGCGCGCCGCCTACCACGCCTCCAAGCACGGAGTCATCGGCCTCACCAAGAGCGCCGCGGTCGAGTACGCGGCCCGAGGCATCCGCATCAACGCCGTGTGCCCCGGCGTCGTCGAGACACCCATGGTCGCCGGCATGCTCGAGGGGCAGGCCGAGGCGATGGCCGAGATCATCAAGCAGCAGCCGATCGGCCGCCTCGGCCGCGCCGACGAGGTAACGGCTGCGGTCCTGTGGCTGTGCAGCCCGGCCGCCAGCTTCGTCCTCGGTACCGCGCTGCCCGTCGACGGCGGCTACACCACCCACTGAGACCCGGTCGCGTCAGGCCTGCCGGACGCCATCGGGACTGCCAAGCGAGGAGCACATGGATTCCCGGTCCGAGATCAGCAGCTTCCTCACCTCCCGGCGAGCCAGGCTCTCCCCGGAGGAGGCCGGCGTGCCCCGCTTCGGAGGGGCGCGCCGGGTCCCGGGTCTGCGCCGCGAAGAGGTCGCGCACCTCGCCGGGGTCAGCGCCGACCACTACGCACGCCTCGAACGCGGCAGGATCTCCGGTGCGTCCCGTGAGGTCCTCGAAGCCGTCGCGCGCGCCCTGCAACGGGAGCTGATCGAGATCGTGGGCACCCTCACGACCCGGAGCGAGGAGTTCAGCGAGCTGTGGGCCTCCCACGACGTGCTGCGCCACCGCTCCGGGACGAAGCTGCTGACCCATCCCGACGTGGGCGACCTCGAGTTCGGCTACGAGTCCTTCGAGCTCTCCACGGATCCAGGACTGGTCATTCTCGTCTTCACCGTCGAGCCGGGCTCCCGCACCGCCGAGGCGATGCAGCTGCTCGCCAGCTGGGCAGCCCCGCCGCACAGCGAGGACGAAGCACCCGGGACCGCGACGGGAAGGAGCGAAGCGATCGAGCGCCACTCGTCGAGGTGAACGAACTCCGACCAGCTTCCCGCGTCCAGGTGGCTTGCACGTTGGAGCGGAACTCCACCACGTTTCGTCACGGAGCGACCTCACAACGCCGGTGCCTGCGGCGCTCACCCCACAAGCGTCCGCACCGCGGCGAGCACCGCTCCGATCCCGAACAGCGTCACGACGATCGCCGCGGCCTTGGTGATCCACGGGAGCGCCCGCGCGAGAATCGCGCGGCTTCGCTTGGCCCCCATCACTGCGGCGACGAACAGGTCCCACGCCAGCACGATGGAGAACATCCACGCTCCGTACAACGTGAGCTGCCCGGTCGTCGCCGACGACAGCGTGGCGGCGAGGCTGACGTAGAACAGGAGATTCTTCGGGTTCAGCAGCCCGGAGGCGAGCCCGAGGCCGAAGCCCCTGGCCCAAGCTGCGCGTCCCACAACACCTTCCGCGTCGACGGTGAGCGAGATCCGCGCACGCCAGAAGGCGAGGCCCATGGAAATGAGGAACGCACCGCCGGCGAGCTCGATCCACGCGAGGATCCGATCGTCACCCACCAGGGTGAGGCCGGTGAACGCGGCGACGATGAACACCCCGTTCGCCGACGCGACGCCCGCGCAGACGCCGCTTGCGCTGCGCCACCCGTGGGCGGCGGCGGTTCGGACGATCAGGAAGAAGTCGACACCAGGAATGAGCAGCGCGAGGAAATGGGCAACGGCAACGGCGAGAAACTGATCCATCACACTTTCGTTCGGACGAGCGGCGAAGACGCTCCCCATCCTGAGACCGGCTGGCGCTCTCGTATTGAACGAAATTGCGTCAGCGCATGTACGCGCCAGGCGTCGTCGCCACGTGGGCGCGGAACACGCGATGGAAGTGGCTCTGGTCCGCGAACCCCAGGGTGTGTGCGACGGAGGCGATCGGTTCGCCGCCTCGCAGCATCGCCCGCGCCCGCATGACGCGCGCGTTGTTGCGCCAGGCGATCGGCGTGAGACCTGTGGCGCGCTTGACGGCGCGGATCAGCTGATATCGACTCATACCGACGTCGGTCGCTAGATCATCGAGGCGCGGATCCTCCGGCCGCTCTGCGAGCACGTCGAGAACCGGGCGGAGCCTGGCCGCGAGTGCAGGTGCGCCGACAGGATCCTCGCGTCGGACGCTCGCGGTTCCGAGCCCGGCGAACGCACGGCGAAGCGACCGTTCGAGCCTGTCGAGATCCCGCGGCCCCTCGAACAGCGCTGCGTTCACGGCGCCGAAGAGGCGGTACGCGTCGGAGTCGCGATGCACTTGGATCGCCCCGTCGAATGCCGCGTCATGCGCCCACGCGCGCACGCGAAGCCACTCCGGGTCGAAGAGCATCATCTGGTACACCCAGTCGCCGCTGACCGGGTTGCACGAGTGGACGTGCCCGGCGGGGATGAGAATGACGTCGCGCGGTTCGAGACGCATCGGCGATGCGGACCGCCCGACGAACTCGCTGGCCCCCTCGTCGATCAACCCGACGGCGAAGCGATCATGTGTGTGCGGCCGATAACAGGAGTTCTGCCTGCAGGAGCGCCTCGATTCGATCTGCGGGAAACGCGGATCGTGCCAGAACTCCGGCGACCGGATCCCGGTCCCCGTCACCGCACTCACGGCCTGATCCTAGGACGCACGGCCGGGCCCTTCCCACGCCCCGCTGAAGTGTTCGGGCCTTCGACCGTCCCAGAGCTGCTGGCAACGGCCACCTGATCACGAGCAAGCAGCAGAGGAACCCAGCCCCGACCTGCAGGTCACACGTTGAAGCGGAACTCGACGACGTCTCCGTCGGCCATCACGTAGTCCTTGCCCTCCATGCGGACCTTGCCCGCCGACTTGGCCTCCGCCATCGAGCCCGCGGCGATCAGGTCGTCGAAGGAGACGATCTCGGCCTTGATGAAGCCCCGCTCGAAGAAAGAAGCGTCAGGTATTCAGGAGGGGTGACTACCTGAAGTCCCCAGAGGCCTAAGCGGTATCGGACGCAAGTCGTCGCGCCCCTTCGAGTCGGAAGGGAAGGCCTCTCAGGAGTCGGCCCCCGGGGCGACTAGCCATTTGCGCGCGGTGCTGGCGGTCGCACGGAGCTGAGGGTGCTCTTGCACGATCTGGCGCTGCCGCTCTGCTGGGAGCCCGAGCTCGTGCAGCACATTGAGGATCACGACCGCCGTCGTCACATCAACGATGGCGATCAATTCATCGACGGAGTGGTTCGGCGTCCTGCCCTCGTGCGCCAGGTCGTTGCGAGCCCGCGTCGTCCGCCTCGCCCATCTGTCCACGTCCGGCATCAGCCGCGCGATCGCGTCCCGGTCAGTTCGCGCGGCGAGGGCGTACAGCCGATCCCGGAGCGTCGGATCGTTGCGGATCGATCCCCTGAACCTATCCCGGTGCTCTTCCGGTACCTGCGCGAGCATCGCGTCGCGCATCGCCTTGAACTCGTCCGCTGGGAAGGGTTTCTCATCGATGCCAAGGCCGCGGTGCAGCACCTCGGCCGCGCCGACAGCCGTCAAGAGGTTGTTCTCGACATAGCGAGCCGGCGCGTACCGGAGGCCCAGGATCATGTTGGTCGCCGCCTGCAGGCGACCGTGCGCCTCGCACCAGCGCGGCACGACTTCTTTAAACGGGAGCGATGCACAGGTAAAGAAGACGCGGTGGTGGTCAACGGCCTTGCCATCGTGCTTGCCGAGCGCAGAGGGCGAGCAGAGCACATCAGCGTGCCGTGGCGGCGCAGGGCGCTCGCCCGGAGATACAAGGCCGGTCCCCGCCACCTCCAACCGGAGCCAGATCACGCCAGCAGCACGGTGCGTCGCGAGCGCAATCAAGTCCTGCACCAGCCTTGCCGTTGCCCGTGCCCCGCTCACGGAGAACGGGTCCGCCGGGACGGCTCGCACGAACGCCGTGTCGCGCATACGCCCCACGGTCCCGCCCTTGCGTTGATCGAAGAACGGCAGCGTGTGTCGGTGCATCAGGCGGAACTCGGTCCCGTCGACCACGACCGACTGCGTCTCGACCGGCTTCACGGAGATGCTTCCGGTTCCGTCGGGCCTTCCGTCGGAAGCCCCGAGGAAGCCCTCGAAAGCCGATGACGCGGCCCAGAGCCCGAGATCCTCGACCGACACCTCGGCCGCGGAGAACGCCGCGTCATCTTCACCGCTGACGTGCGCGCCAATGATCGCGGTCGTCGCCACCACGATCTGCTTGTCGGGGCTCTTCACTCTCGCACCGATGGTCCGCTTGCTGCTGTTCGGGACGCAGCCAAGAAGGGTGATCTCGCGCTGCTCGGCCGCACCGTGGATGACATCCCACGTCCGGCTCCCCTCGTGGAACACCGTCATGCCCGGAGAGAGGTTCGAGAGGATGCGATCCTCGAACGTTCCGATCAGCGAGAGAACCAGGCCGTCCTCCGGCTCGTATCGGAGCACACCGGGGACCTGCTCGTCAGGGGCGCCTGGCAGCCACCAGAGACCAGACCATTCGGCAGACTCGTCGAGGTTCAGAGGATCGTTGGTCACTGCTCTCCCCGCTGCAGCTCGACGCGACCACTTCCCCCGCTGCCAGATGGCTTACACGTTGAAGCGGAACTCCACGACGTCTCCGTCGGCCATCACGTATTCCTTGCCCTCCATGCGGACCTTGCCCGCCGACTTGGCCTCCGCCATCGAGCCCGCGGCGATCAGGTCGTCGAAGGAGACGATCTCGGCCTTGATGAAGCCCCGCTCGAAGTCGGTGTGGATCACGCCGGCCGCCTGGGGCGCCGTCCAGCCCTGGCGGATCGTCCAGGCCCGCGCTTCCTTCGGGCCCGCCGTCAGGTAGCTCTGCAGGCCCAGGGTGTGGAAGCCCGCGCGGGCCAGCGCGTACAGGCCCGGTTCCGGCTGGCCGATCGACTCCAGCAGCTCGCGCTGGGACTCCTCGTCGAGCTCCATGAGCTCCGCCTCGACCTTGGCGTCCAGGAACACCGCGTCACCCGGCGCGACCAGCGCGCGCAGCTCCGCCTGCTTCGCCTCGTCGGTCAGCACGCCCTCGTCGGCGTTGAACACGTAGAGGAACGGCTTGGTGGTCAGCAGGTTCAGCTCGCGCAGATCCGGGGTGTCCTTGCCCAGGCCCGCCGCGAACAGCGTCTTGCCGGAGTCGAGGATCTCCTTGGCCTGCTGCGCCATCTCCAGGGCCGGGCGCTTGTCCTTGTGGGTCCGGGCTTCCTTCTCCAGCCGCGGCAGCGCCTTGTCGAGGGTCTGCAGGTCGGCGAGGATCAGCTCGGTGTTAATCGTCTCGATGTCGCTGGACGGGTCCACCCGGCCGTCGACGTGCACCACGTCGGGGTCGTCGAAGACGCGGATGACCTGGCAGATCGCGTCCGCCTCGCGGATGTTGGCGAGGAACTTGTTGCCCAGGCCCTGGCCCTCGGAAGCGCCCTTGACCAGGCCCGCGATGTCGACGAACGAGACCGTGGCGGGCACCGTCTTGGCCGAGCCGAAGATCTCCGCCAGCTTGTCCAGCCGCTTGTCCGGCAGCGGCACGACCCCGACGTTCGGCTCGATGGTGGCGAACGGGTAGTTCGCAGCGAGAGCGTCGTTGCTGGTCAGCGCGTTGAACAGGGTGGACTTGCCGACGTTGGGCAGCCCGACGATTCCGAGGGTGAGGCTCACGCCCTGGAGTCTAGGTGCTCGCCCGGACCGCTATTGGCCCCGGTGGGCGGTCGCGACCTGATCAGCCCGCTCACGACCGGTGGTGGACCGGCCGTGAGCGGACGGCTGCTGCTCAGTCGTCCTGGTCGTCCCCTTGCTGCTGGTCATCGCCCTGCTGGTCGTCGTCCTGGTCGCCCTGCTGGTCCTGCTGACCGCCGTCCTCCTGCTCCTGCTGCTGCTCGGGAGCGGGGGCCGGGTCGTTGCAGCCTGCCGTGACCATCAGGGCGAACGCGGCTCCGGCCGCGGCGGTCACGATCTTGGTCTTCGAATGCGCCATGCCGCGACGATAGGGATCAACCGCGCATTTGCCCACCCGGACGGTCGCGTCCGATTTCCGCTAGTGACCGGACCTGCCCGCTGGCACGATCGAGGACATGTTGGTGGGAACCGAAGACGCCTTCCGGGCGGTGGCCTCGCGCGATGCGCGGTTCGACGGATGCTTCATCCACGCCGTCCGGTCGACCGGCATCTACTGCCGCCCCTCCTGCCCGGCCCGCACCCCGAAGCGCACCAACAGCGTGTTCTTCGCCACGGCCGCCGCCGCGCAGGCCTCCGGGTTCCGGGCGTGCCGGCGGTGCCTGCCGGACGCGGTGCCGGGCTCGCCGGAGTGGAACCTGCGCGCCGACCTCGCCGGTCGCGCCATGCGGTTGATCACCGACGGCGTGGTGGACCGCTGCGGGGTCCGCGGCCTGGCCGATCAGCTCGGGTACTCGGAGCGGCACCTGACCCGGGTGCTCACCGCCGAGCTCGGCGCGGGCCCGCTCGGGCTCGCCCGGGCGCACCGCGCGCACTCGGCGCGGATCCTGATCGAGACGACCGCGATCTCCTTCAGCGATGTCGCCTTCGCTGCGGGCTTCTCCAGCCTGCGGCAGTTCAACGACACCATGCGCGAGGTCTTCGGCACCACGCCGACCGAGATGCGCGGCCGTGCGCAGCGCCGCAACGACGCGCCGAGCGGAGCCGGCACCGTGCAGCTGCGGCTGCCGTTCCGGGCGCCGTGCGATGCCTCCGGTGTGCTGCGCTTCCTCAGCCAACGCGCGCTGGACGGCCTGGAAGAGGCCGGGCCGGACCACTACACGCGTTCCCTGCGCCTGGCGTACGGGACCGGGGTGGCGACGCTGCGCCCGCAGGACAAGCACGTCGCCTGCACGTTGCGGCTGACCGATCTGCGCGACCTCGGCAGCGCGGTGACCCGGCTGCGCCGCCTGCTCGACCTCGACGCCGACCCGATCGCGGTTCGCGAGGTGCTCGGTGCGGACCCGGTGCTGAGCGCCTCCATCGCCCGTTCGCCGGGCGTGCGGGTGCCGGGCAGCGTCGACGGTCTGGAGATCCTGATCCGCGCGGTGATCGGCCAGCAGATCTCCGTCGCGGCGGCGCGCAAGACCACGGAACGCCTGGCCACCGAGCTGGGCGAGCCGCTGCCGCACCCGCACGGTTCGGTGACCACGCTGTTCCCCACCGCCGAGGTGCTCGCCGAGCGGGTGATGGAGGCCCTGCCCGGTCCGCGGCGGCGGGCGGAGACCGTTCGCGATGTATCGGCCGCCGTCGCCGAAGGCCGGTTGGCCCTGCACCCGGGCCGGGACGAGGCGGAACTGCGGCAGGAGCTGGAGCAGATCCGCGGGATCGGCCCGTGGACGTCGAGCTACGTCACCATGCGCGTGCTCGGCAGCCCGGACGTGCTGCTCATCGGGGATCTCGTGCTGCGACGCGGCGCCGGGGCCCTCGGACTGTCCGAAGATCCGCAGGTGATCCAGGAGCACGCCCGGCGGTGGAGCCCGTGGAGCTCCTACGCCGGGATGCTGCTGTGGCAGGCCGCAGTCGCGCCGCCGCAGCTGCAGGCCTCGTGAATCGCCCCGCCAGAACAACTTGGAGTCGTCATGCTCAAAACGTCCACTGTGGATACTGCGGCCGGGCCGTTCACGGCCGTGGTCGACACCGATGGTGCCGTGCTCGCGTCCGGTTGGACCGCGCAGCCGACGGACCTGCTTCCGCTGATCTCCCCGGACCTGTTCACCAGCACGCCCGCCGCGGTGCGGGATCTCGGCCCGGTGACGCGGGCGATCCGCGCCTACCACGACGGTGACGTGCACGCCGTGGAGGAGATCGAGGTGCGGCAGAGCTCCGGGCCGTTCCGGGAGCACGCGTGGGAGGTCCTGCGCAAGGTCCCGGCCGGGGAGCCGGTGAGCTACGCCGAGTACGCGGCGCTGGCCGGTCGTCCGCAGGCCGTCCGCGCCGCCGCCTCCGCCTGCGCCCGCAACGCCGCGGCGCTCTTCGTGCCGTGCCACCGAGTCCTCCGCAGCGACGGCTCGCTCGGCGGTTTCCGCTGGGGCGCACCGGTGAAGCGCTGGCTCCTCGACCACGAAGCCGCCCGCGCGGCGTGAACCGCTCGTGAGCGCTTTGGGGCGTCATAGCGCCCTGAAGCGCTCACGAGCTCAGGTCTGGAGTTCGAGGGTGGAGCCGTCGCGGGACTTGCGGACCCGGAGGCGGACACCGATGCGCTGGCGCATCTCCTCGACGTGCGAGACCAGGCCGACCACGCGGCCACCGGCGCGCAGCTCGTCGAGGGTGTCCATCACCAGGTCGAGGGTGTCGGCGTCCAGGGTGCCGAAGCCCTCGTCGATGAACAGCGTGTCCAGCAGCGCACCGCCGGTCTCCGCGGCCACCACGTCGGCCAGCCCGAGCGCCAGCGAGAGCGAGGCGAGGAACGACTCGCCACCGGACAGCGTCTTGGCCGGGCGGACCTTGCCGGAGTAGTCGTCGAGCACGTCGAGCCCGAGCCCGCCACGGGTACCGCGCGCCCCGGCGGCATCGGAGTGCACGAACGAGTACCGCCCGCCGCTCATCTTCTGCAACCGCCGCGTCGCCGCGACGGCGACCTCCTCCAACCGCGCGGCCAGCACGTACGCGCGCAACGACATCTTCCGCGCGTTCTGCCCGCGCCCGTTGACCACGTCCGCCAACGCCTCCAGCTCGGCGTGCTCCGCCAACGCCGGCCCCAGCTCCGCCCACGCTCCGCGCAAGCGCTCCGCGAGCTCCGCTAGGTCGCGCTGCCGCTGCTCGGCGCGATGCGCCAGCGCAGCTGCGCGCTCCGCCGCTTCGCGGGCGACGGTGGCCGCCTCGGTGGCCTCTCCGAGGCCGACCTCGGCGGCTCCGTCGACTCCGGCGAGCTCCGCGCTGGCCAGCGCTGCGCGTGCGCCTGCGGCGCGCTCCTCCACCTCGGCCAGGGCCTCGGTGAGCTGGGTGATCCGCTCCTCGCTGCGCTCGGCGGCCAGTGCGGCGGCGGGGTCGTCGAATCCTGCTCCGGTCGCGGCTTCGCGCAGTGCTTCCCGGTGTTCGGCGAGGCGGCGTTCGGCGTCGTCGCGGGTCGTGCGGGCGGCCACCAGCTGTTCGAGCCGTGCTGCGACGTCGAGCAGGTGGGTGCGCCGGTCGGCGATGCCCGGGAAGTCGCCGCGCGCTTCGCGCAACCGCGACTCCCGTTCTTCCACTGTGGACAGCAGCGCGGTGTGCTCGCTCCGCGCGGCCGCCAGACCGGTGCGGAGTTGCGACAGCTGCTCGGTCAGCCGCTCCGTCGAGGCTTCGAGTTCCGCCAGCCCCGCAGTGCGCTGCGGCAGTTGCTCCGCCGCGCTGCGCAACGAGGCGCGCTCGGCTCGCAGCCGCTCGAGTTCGGCGGCCAGTTCGGGCTCGGTGCGCTCGCCGAGGCGCTCCACCAGGCCGTCGACCTTCTGCTGAGCCCGCTGAGCTTCCACCGCGGCCTTTTCGCGGCGGGCGTGCGCCTGCTGCTCGTCGTGCTGGGCCTTCTCCTCGTCCTCAGCGCGCACCGGGTCGTCGATCGGCTTGCCCGGCTCGGGATGCTCGGCCGAGCCGCACACCGGGCACGGTTCGCCGGGGGCGAGCCGGGTCGCGAGCTCGGCGGCCATGCCGGCGAGCCGCCGCGCCCGGAGGTCTTGGAGCAGGTCCCGCGCCTGCTGGTGGACGTCCACCGCTCGCTGAGCGCTGGCCGTCGCCGTCGTGAGTTCCTGCTGCGCAGCGGGGAGATCACGCGCCGCGCTCAGCAGTGCGGCGACCTCGGTGCCCTTGGACTGCACGCCCTCCAAGCGGAGTTCCGCGTGCTTGGCTTCTTCCACCTGCTCGCGGGCAGTGGCGATGCGCGCCGGGAGCATCGCCTGCTGTTCGAGCAGCTTCGCTTCCCGCTGTTCGTCACGGGCGATCTGCTCGGCCAGTTCGGTCGCGCGGCGGCGGTCGGTTTCCTGTTGCTGCGCTTCGGGAACCAGGTGCGCGAGGGCTCCCGCTTCCTCCCGCTTCGCCCCGGCGAGCGAACGCAGCTCCGCCACCGGTGTATCCGCATCCAGCTCGCATCGCGCCGCTGCGGCCACGACCTCGGCGGCGGCCTTCTCCTGCTCCTGCTCGGCACGGCGGACCGCGCGGTGAGCTGCCAGAACCGGGACAGCGCGGTGAGCTGCATCCCGTTCCGCGCGCCATGCTTCGTGCTCGGCGGACTTCTCCCCGATCTCGGCGAGAGTCGCATTGGCCTGGCGGACCCGTCGCACCTTGTCGGCGAGCTGGCGGCGCTCGGCCAGCGCCGATTCCGCCGACTCGCGCTCGCGGCGCAGCCGGGACTGCTCGGCCTGCGCACCCTCCAGCTCGCGGACCGCGCCCTTCTCGATGTCCTCCAACCAGTTCTGGTCGTCCACATCGGACTCGTGAACCGCGCCGGAGACCTGCGAGACGCGCGCGATCAGCTCGCGCACCTGCTGCGACTGCGCCTCCACCGCCCGGCCGCGCTCGCGGCGCCTTTCCACGAACCAGCGCTCGACGTCGCCGAAGCGCTGCGTGCCGAACAACCTCTCCAGCAGCTTCTCCCGCTCGCTGGTGTCCGAGCGCAGGAACTTTGCGAACTCGCCCTGCGGCAGCATCACCACCTGGAAGAACTGCTCGACGGTCATGCCCAGCAGCCGCTGCACCGTGCGCGCGACCTCGTCGATTCGGGTCAGGCCCTCCGGCGGGTACTCCGTCGGCGCGCCATCGATCCAGCTCAGCGAGGCCTTCGCCTGCTCCGTGGTGTAGCCGTCGCCGCGCTTCTTCGGCCGCTCGTACTCCGGACTGCGCTCCAGCCGCAGGCGCTGGCCCTGCACCGTGAGCTCCAGGACCACCTTGGTCGGCACGCCGTCATCGGCGGTGTCGCAGCGCAGCCGCTTGACCTGACCGCGCGCACCCGGAACCGAGCCGTAGAGCGCGAAAGCGACAGCGTCCAGCAGCGTCGTCTTGCCCGCGCCGGTGTCGCCGTGCAGCAGGAAGAGGCCGTCGGCGCCCAGCTGGTCGAAGTCGACCACCTGGTGCTCCCGGTACGGGCCGAAGGCGGTGACCTCCAGGCGGTGCAGTCTCATTTCGCCCCCTCCGCGGCAGCGACCGCCCGCAGCGCCTCGCCGAGCAGCGCGCGCTCGGACCCGGTGGGCTCCGAGCCCCGGCAGTCCGCCACGAACTGGTCGGCGAGCGCGTGGTCGTCGCGACCGCGCACGATCTCGGCGTAGCGCAGCGGGGCGGTCGCGCGGCCGGTCGCCGGCTTCCACTCCAGGTGGACCGCGTGCGGGAACCGCTGCTGGAGCTGGCGCATCGGCTCCAGCGGGCGGACCTCGTCGGTGAGCGTCACCGACAGGTAGCAGTCCTCCAGCTCGGCGTGCTCGGGCGCGTCGAGCAGCTCCGCCAGCTCGCCCTTCGCGGTGGCCAGGCGCCGTGGGACCGGCAGTTCGCGGCGCTGCACCGCGGCGAGGCCGTCGGCGTCCAGATCCACCAGCCACACCGACTTCCGCTGCGCCGCTTCGGAGAACGAGTACGCCAGCGGGCTGCCGGAGTACCGCAGGTGCTCGGCGAGCCGCTGCGGGCCGTGCAGGTGGCCCAGGGCCACGTAGTCCACGCCGTCGAAGACCGAGCCCGGCACCTGCTCGACGCCGCCGACCGCGATGGTGCGCTCCGACTCCGAACTGTCGCCCCCGGTGACGAAGGCGTGCGCGAGCACCACCGAGCGCGTTCCGGCCGGGCGTCCGGCCAGGTCGGCGCGGATCCGGTTCATCGCTTCGGTGAGCACCGCGGTGTGGCCGCGCGACTCGATCTCGGCGCTGGCTCCCGGCACGTCCGAGCACGCCCGCAGCGCGCGCCGCGCCGGATCCGGCTCCAGGTACGGGATGCCGTAGACCGCGACCGGCCCGTGCTCGTCGGCGAGCTCCACCGGCACGTGCAGCCCGGCCACCTGGGTGCGCAGGTGCAGGCCGCCCGCCGCGGCGAACTCGGCGAACGCGCCCACCCGCGCGGCCGAGTCGTGGTTGCCGGAGGTCACCACCAGCTGGGCGCCCGCCTCGCGGATCCGCGCGAGCACGCGCACGCAGGTCTGCACCGCCTCGCCCGAGGGCACGGCGCGGTCGTAGAGGTCGCCGGCGACCACGACGACGTCGACCTGCTCCTCGACGACCAGGTCGGCCAGCCCGCCAAGGACGGCCTCCTGATCTCCGAGCAGATCGCGCCCGTGGAACGTCCGGCCCACGTGCCAGTCGGAGGTGTGCAGTACCCGCATGGCCTCAAGTTATCGGCGTCCGGCCGCAACCCCGTCGACCCCCCACATCGCTTCGGCGTGTCGGGCACCTGCATCCCATCGAGTGATGGACCGGTCACCGGAAGTGGGCCCACCTGGCGGCCCCGTCATGTCACACCACCTGGGAAGACGCCACTTCGTCCGGGTAGCGACGCGCCTGCTCCGGGTGACGGAGGGCTCGTGCGGCGGTGCGTGATCTTGTCGGGCGGGTCGGCCATCATCTCCACAACGGCAACTACCGGACGGAGCTCATGTGGGTACCGGCGTCCTGATCACCATCATCGTCGTGCTGACGCTGCTGTTCGCCGGTGCGATGGTGCTGATCTGGCGGCTCTACACCGACAGCGCGCGTCGCGCCGACGACGCGCTGCGCATGGTCGAGGCCGAACGCACCCGCAGCGCCGAGCAGCAGGCGGCGCTGCGCCGGTACGAGGTGGCTTTCGCCTCCATCACCGGCCGCGGTGAGCTGGGTGAGCAGGTGCTGGTCGAGACCGCGCGGTCGCTGGGGCTGCGCGAGGGCACGCACTTCACGCTGCAGACCGACCTGGCGGGCGGCGGCGCGGCGCGACCGGACATGGTGCTCGCGGTCGGCGGCGGCAGGCAGGTCCCGGTCGACGCGAAGGCGAGCCTGGCGGTGTGGGCCGAGGCGATGGAGACCGACGACGCCGAGGAGCGCCGCGACGCGCTGCGCGTGCACGTGCGCAACATCCGCTCCCGCGCCACCGAGCTGGCGGGCAAGGGCTACCAGAAGTGGGCCGACGCGATCTACGGCTCGATCATGTTCGTGCCCTCCGACGCCGCGGTGGTCGCCGCGCTCGACACCGACCCGCAGCTGCTGACCTGGCTGCTCGACAAGCGGGTTTTCCTGTGCGGGCCAACGGGATTCGCGGTGCTGGCCTCGGCGGCGATGTTCGCCGCGACGGAGCGCACCATCGCCGAGGACATCGAGCAGGTCCGCTCCCAGGCGGTCCGCGCGCAGCGCGCCGCGAACGGCGCGGTGGAGGCGGTGAACCTCTCCAGCACTCACCTGCAGCGCTTCGTCTCCGCCCGCCGCCGCGAGCTCGACGCGCTCGAATCCTTCCGCAGCGCCGTCCAGCCGCTGGCCGAAGCAGCCGGCTCCGGCACCGTCGAATCGGTCCGCCGGAACGAAGAAGCGCTGGTCAACGGGAGCGCGGACGACGCCCGCTGAACCGTCAGACGTGGGTTTCGACGAACGCGGTGACGGTGTCGACGATCAGGGGCGTGTGCGGGCCCCGGCCGAAGCCGTGGTCCAGGCCCTCGTAGGGGTGCATCTCCACGGTCACGCCGAGCGTGCGCAGCGCCTCCGCGAAGTCGAGGCTCTGCGCCAGCGGGACCAGCGAATCCGCCGTGCCCTGCTGGATCAGGAACGGCGGCTCGTCGCCGGAGAGGTGCCGGATCGGGCTGATCGCCTCGGCCTTGTCCGGGCAGTCCACCGGCATGCAGCCGAGCAGCTGGTCGACCACCCGGCGCGCGTACTCCTGCATGTGCGGCTGCGCCCGCTGCGCTTCGGCGCTCATGTCGGTCGGGCCGAACCAGTCGACCACCGCGCGGATCCCGGTCAGCCCGCCGCCCGGCTTGTCCGGATCACCGGTCACCGCACCGAGCTGCGACACCAGCTGCCCACCCGCGGAAGCGCCCCAGAGCACGACCCGATCGCCGTCCAGGCCCCACTGCCCGGCCCGCTGCTGCAACCAGCGCACCGCGTCGGCGACATCGATGAGCTGCGCCGGGGCCTGCGCCACCCCGCTCAACCGGTAGTCGACCGTGGCCACCGCATAACCGCGCTCCAGCAGCCGCTCGGCGGTCAGCGCCTCGGTGGTGGTGCGGTCCACGTCGAGCGTGCGAACTCCGGCATCCCAACCGCCGCCGTGCACGTAGACCACCAGCGGAGCCGGCGTCCCCTGCTGCGCGGGCAGGAACAGGTCCAGCTTCAGCGCGCCCGTGTCGTGCTCCGCGTAGGCCTGGTCGCGCAGCACCTCGGCCGCGCCCAGCTCGCGGGCAGCCGTCGCGACCGGCGGGGCTTCGTCGGCGTCCGACACCCGCGAGCAGCCCGCGGCGACCAGCGCCAACAGGGCGAAGCAGGCCGCGAGAACACGTCGCGTCGCTGACATCCGCCCCGAGCCTCCCCGATCGAGTTAAAGCTCACCTGAACGCCGAGCCTAACAAGATCGGTTGCGCCACAGCGGCGGATCAGCCGCGCTCGTCCGCCGCGCGCTGCTCACCTGCCAAGAAGTGCGCGATCCGCACCGTGGAGTCGTAGAGACCCCGGTAGTGGCGGAAGTAGGCCTCGTAACGCTCGGTGTGCTCCGGGTTCGGCCGAACGGTGCTAGCCACCGGGTTCCAGCCGTCCGGGTCGACCGCGGTGTCCGTGCCCACGCCCGCGAGCAGCGCATCGCCGTAGGCCGCGCCGATCGTCTCGCCCGGCACCTGCTGCTCCTGACCGGTGATGTCGGAGATGATCTGCGTCCACAACCCGCCCTGGGTGCCGCCGCCGACCGCGACCAGGCGCGCCGCCGTGCCGCCCGCCTCGCCCATCGCCTCCAGGTTGTGGCGGACCCCGAAGCCGATGCCCTCCAGCGCCGCCCGGTACAGCTCGGCGCTGCCGTGCTCGAGGGCCAGCCCGGCGAGCATCCCGCGCGCGTCCGGGTCGAAGATCGGCGTCCGCTCCCCCGCGAAGTACGGCAGCATCAGCAGACCGCGGCTGCCCGCCGGAACCTTGGCGGCCTGCTCGACGAGGTCGGCGAACTCGCCGTCGACCAGGTTCCGCAGCCACTGCGTGACCGCGCCCGAGGTCGCCATCCCCGCCGCCAGCGTGTAGGTGCCGGGGAAAGCACCGCACGTGCCCCACAGCGCCGGGTGCGGCCGCACCTCGTCGAGCACCTGCACGAAGAACATCGTGGTGCCGTACATCAGCATCACGTCACCGGGCTGCCGCACGCCCACGCTGGTGGCTTCCGCCCACGCGTCCACGGTGCCCGCGGTCACCGGAAGCCCTTCCGGCAGACCGGTTTCCGCCGCCGCCTGCGCGCTGACGCGCCCGACGACCTCGGTCGGCCAGGCCAGCTCGGGCAGCGCCAGCCCGGGCGCCACGCGCTGCGCCCAGTCCTGCGACCAGGTGCGGGACTGCAGGTCGTAGAGCGGGTCGCACTGGCTGGCGGAGTGGTGGTCGAGCACGTAGCGGCCGGTGAGCCGGTGCACCAGGTACGAGCTGCACATCAGCAGCATCTCGGTGCGCTGGTAGACCTCCGGCTCGTGCTTGGCCAGCCAGCGGATCTTCGGCCCGACCGCCTGGCTGGACAGCGCGGAGCCGCCCCGACGCAGGATCTCGTCGGCGCCGAACTCCTCGGTCAGCTCGGCGATCTCCTCGGTCGCGCGGGTGTCGACGCCGTAGAGGATCGCCGGGCGCAGCGGCTTCCCGGTGCCGTCCGCGGGCAGCAGCACCGGACCGATGCCGCTGACGCCCAGGCCGGCGATCTCCCGCCCGTCGGCGGCCGGGACGAGTTCCCGCGCCAGGGCCAGGAAGTCCGCCCACCACACCGATTCGGCGTCGTGCTCGACCCATCCCGGGTGCGGGTAGGACGTCTCGTGCTGCCTGCTCGCCCGGGCCAGGATCCGCCCGTCCGCGCTGACCAGCACGCCCTTCGAACTAGCCGTCCCGATGTCGATCCCGAGCAACACCTTCTCGGCCACCGCGCCTCCTCAACTCGCACACCCGACCGGCACCAGTCTCCCAGCTGCCCGAACCGGTGCGGTCCGCGAATCCGATCGGATCACCGACCTCCCGGACGGAGACTCGGCAATCCGCAATTTCAATGGAAATCAGTTCTTCGATTTCAATGGAAGTTGCGCGTCGTCGGCGTGTTGGGTGCCCAACACGCCGACGGTGCGTCGGGGTTCACGCAATTTCAATGGAAATCGGACGTCTGATTTCCATTGAAATTGCGTGGGACGTCAGCCCCGGGTCCACTCGTCGAGGCGGACGCCGAGCTGTTCGGCGACCGCGCGCAGGGCCGGGCGGTGGTCGCCGGGGATCGCGTGGATGTGGTTGGCGCCGAACTTCGACAGGAACAGCTCGCCCGGTGCGTCCAGGCGGGCGAAGGCGTGCGGCCACTCCGGGGTCGACTGGTCCATCAGGACCTTGTTGGTCGCGTCGTCGTAGCTCTCGAACTCCCCGAGCATCAGCTGGAACCGGTACTCGCCGTTCTCGCGGGTCAGCCTGCCCAGCGTCATCTGCCCCGGCGCCGCGATGTGCTGGACGGACGCGCCGCCCGCCGGGAAGAAGAACACCTCGGGGTAGAAGTTGACCTTGGCCAGGTTCTCCGCCGGGTCGTCGCTGCGCGCGGCGTACCAGGTGGCGTGCTGGCCGGAGTTGCACAGGTCCCAGATGTCCCGGTCGGCGTGGTAGTGGCGGACGTCGGCGAACAGCACCGGCGTGCCGGAGATCGCCTTGAACAGCTGCATGGTCAGCGCGCCGTCCATGTCCGCCTCGGTGGCGCAGATGTGCGGTTCCTTCGGGCCGTTCCAGTCGTAGGGGTCGTTGAGGAACGCCTCGGTGACGTCCATGGTCGCGAAGTTCTCGGTCAGCTCCGGCTGCGCCTTGATCCCGGTGAAGTCCAGGTTGCGCTCCGCGATGATGTCCCGGATCGCCAGGTAGGAGCGCAGCTGCCGCTCCAGCAGCTCGGGCGTGAGCTTCTTGCCGTCGTAGTGCACCCCGGCGGCGTTCTGCTCGATCCACTCGCGGGCCTTGCGCGCCTCGCTGGCGTCGGCCTTGTCGGCGCGCAGGATCAGCTCGTACTGGTCGATCTCCTCGACGTCGATGCCGAACTCGCGCATCCACTGGTCGGTGTTGGCCACCGTGGTGTTCATGCCCATCGGCCGCCCGCCGAAGCGGCCGAAGGTCGAACCGCGCAACGACTTCACCGCCGCCGAGGCCGCCGCCTGCACACCGATCTTCTCGACCAGCTCGGCGTCGTCCGGAGCGCCCCAGGCGCGGGTGTGCGGACGGCCGATCTGGTCCAGCGCGCCACCGGCGGCGAGCATGCCGACCAGGCCCGGCTCGGTCGGGTCGGTGCTGGCCACCAGCACCAGCGGGCTGCGGGTGGCGTCCGCGGCGAGCATCGTGAAGTGCGGGAACGCCCAGACCGTGTAGTAGAAGACCGTCACGTCCACCTCGGCCGCGGCCACCCGGCGCGACACCGAGGTGGCCAGCGCGTTGGTGGCCACCAGGTCGTCCCCGACCACCACTTCGTGCCCGGCATCGCGCAGCGACCGGACCAGCGCGTCCTGCTTGGACTGGATGAAGTCGGTGTTGCGGGCGTGGACGTGGTCGCGACCGTCGGAAATGGTGACGACACCGATGCGGGCCACAGTTCCTCCTAGATGAGCAGGCGGCGTTGACTGCGCAGGAGCGGCGGCGAGGAGGCGCCGCCGACACCACCCGGCGGGCTCCCCGCGGGGTCGCCCGACCGGACAACTCGTGTCCGAATGCCGACATGACCGGCGAGCAATCGTTTTCTCGGACGCTATTCTGGCAGCACACGGGCTGTCAAGGCAGGCAGCCCGCCATCACTCGGGAAGAGGTCACGAGGAGGAACCGTGGCGACGATAAGTGATGTGGCCACCCGTGCCGGGGTGTCCACCGCGACGGTTTCCCGCGCGCTCAACGGCAAGAGCTCCGTCGATCCCGCGCTGGCAGCCAGGGTGCTCGCCGCGGCCGCCGAGCTCGGCTACCGGCCCAACGGCCCGGCCCGCAACCTGCGCAAGCAGGAGACCGCGGTGCTGGCCCTGATCATCGCGGACGTGGAGAACCCGTTCTTCACCGCGATCGCGCGCGGCGTGGAGGACGTGGCGCACGCGGCGGGGTACTCGGTGGTGCTGTGCAACTCCGACGACGAGCCGGCGAAGGAGCGCGAGTACATCGACGTCGCGCTGCAGGAGCGGGTGGCCGGGGTGCTGCTGTCGCCGACCGGCCACAGCGAGAGCGTCGAGCTGCTCAACAGGCACACCACGCCGGTCGTGGCGGTGGACCGCCCGCTGCCGAACTCGCCGAGCGACACCGTGCTCGTGGACAGCAGGCTGGCGGCCGCGGAAGCCATCCAGCACCTCGCTGACCAGGGATATCGTCGGATCGGCTGCATCACCGGCCCCAGCGGCGTGCGCACCGCCGACGACCGCCTCGCGGGCTACCGCGACGGCGTCCGGGCGGCCGGGCTGCCGCTGACCGACGTGCTGGTGCGGCGTTCGGAGTTCAAGGCGGCCGGGGCGAAGCAGGCCGCGCATTCGCTGCTGATCCGGCCCGACCGCCCGGACGCGGTGCTGGTGGCCAACAACATGATGGCGGTCGGCGTGCTGGAGACCTGCGCGGAGCTGGGCCTGCGGCCTGGCCGGGACATCGGCGTGGTGGCCTTCGACGACGCCCCGTGGGCGACGCTGCTGGACCCACCGCTGACGGTCGTCGCCCAGCCCGCGTACGACGTCGGCGCGGAAGCCGCCCAGCTCCTGCTCGGCCGGATCGCCGGCGAGCGCACGAAGCCGACCACGAGAACCCTCTCGGCTCACCTTGTGGCCCGAGCCAGCAGCGCCCGCGCATCAGCGAACTGACCCGAATCGGTTTTCCGGACCCGTTTTGCGTGGCGGTGCGGGTAGCGGAACCTCAGCGCCCGCCTGGACTCCGGGGGCCCGGCCTGATGTATGACCACATGCCGTCCGTGCACGAGCGGACCACCCACCGGAGTGGGTGGTCCGCTCGTCGCGTTTGCGCTGGTCAGCTTCCGCCGAGGGCGTCCTCCACCGCCTGGTCGATGTCGAGCGGCTGGGTGCCGTCGTCCTGGCTCGTGGTGTGCGGGGCCGTCGTCTCCGGGGTCGCCGGGCGGGTCGGCGTCGTCGAGGGCGTCGACGGCGGCACCGACGAGGTCGGCGGGACCGGAGTGCTCGGCGGCTGGGCTGGCGGCAGCGGGAGGCCGGGCAGCACGCGGCCCGATGCGTTCCCGCCGTACCAGTAGGCCGTCGAACCGTAGTCGCCCGGCTCGTCGTTCACCGGACCGTGCTCGATGTCCGCCACGAAGCCGTTGCGGAACGGCACCGCGTCGTTGAGCAGCAGGCGGTAGGCGCCCGTGCAGTCGTACCTGCAGCCGTCGCCGTTGATCTCGTGCGACGGGTTGCCCGCCAGCGGCATCGAGTAGGTGGTGCCGAACCGGAAGTACCAGCCGGACTCGTAGAAGTCCTCGGTGCCCGTGCCGTGCCAGGCCGGCTCGCGGGAGCCGTCGACGTAGAACCGCTCGTCGCCCTCCAGGTAGTTGCGCTGGTTCACCGCGAGCGACCTGGTGCGCGTGTCGGAGAGCGGCTCATTCGAGCGCGCCCTGGCGCCCGGCGGGATCAGCCCGCGCATGCTGTGCGTGACGCCGTAGAAGGTGCCCGATCCGCGGGCCGTGAGGAAGTTCCAGTCCTCGCCCGGGACCGTGTTGCCGCGGTGGTGGGTGGCGTGGAAGTAGCCGGTGCCGGGCGCCAGCTCGGCCGGAGCGCTGGTCACCTCCGCGGTCGCGCCGGTCACCCGCACCCCGCCGGTGTTGACCAGCTCCACCTTGGCGCTCTTGCCGAACGGCATCGGCCACCACGCGGTGTACCAGCCGTCCAGGCCCGGGTCGACGGAGCTCATCATGGTGCGCACGTCGTACTCGCCGAGCCCGGTGCCGAAGAACTCGCCGATCGGCGCGTCGACCGTGGTCCTGCCGTCGAAGGTGATGCGCAGCCGGAGCTTGTCCAGCACCACGTCGGAGGCCGCGACGTCCTCCGGCCGGGTCGGGTAGCGGCCGATCAGCTTCTCGCGGGCGAAGACCGGGTTGGCGATGCGGTAGTCGTGCGCGGCTTCCTCACCGGGGTGGCCAGGTCCGAGGTCGAGCACGTCGGTGCGGACCCATTCGCCGCCGACCAGGCTGTGCACGTCGTAGCGGAACTCGTTGAAGTCCAGCGACGAGGAGGTGAAGCGGTTCTCCACGTCCACGGTGGACCGGCCCGAGGTCACCTCGGCGGGCACGTCGATGATCTGCACGCCCCACAAGCCCGGTGTCGCCGCACCGCTGCGCCACTCGCCGACCCGCCGGCCGTTGACGTGCAGGCTGCCGACCTGGTCGGCGATCTGCGGGTCGTACCGGCGGATCACCCGGATGCCCTGGTTGTTCGGGTCCACCCGCATCGCGAACCGGCTGCCGCCGCCCGCGCCGAACGCGCGGCCGTCGTCGACCACCTGCGGCGCGGCCACCACCTGCGGCAGCTTCACCCGCAGCTGGTCGATCTGCGCCGCGCCGGAGAGGTCGGCGACGGTGGTGGCCGCGCCGGGCGCCAGGTCGAAGTTGCGGCGCACCGGCGTGCCGCGGGAGCTGCCCTTCGGATCGGCCACGCCGAAGGTGCGCAGCTTCTCCAGCACGTCGTCGGCCGGTTCGTCCGGGTCGAAGGTCCGCACGCCGTTCGCGTCGGGGAAGGCGCGGTAGGACAGGTGGTAGAAGTACGGGTTGTGCTCCACCGTGACCCGCATCGACTCGCGGTAGGGCATCGGCACCTTGATCACCACGCCGCCCGCGGTGTCGTTGGCGTCGCCGACCAGCGGCCACGCGAACGGCGCGCCGAGCTTGCCGCTGACCACGTCGATGAACGGCGCGTCCAGCACCGTCCGGCCGTCCAGCTCGATCACGATGTTGCCGGTCGCGGAGACGTCGCCGAGCGGCTCGCGGGTGCTCCAGATCGAGGTGATCTCACCGGGCCCGTCGTGCTCGCCGATCACGCAGCCGCGCTCGGTGGTGCGCAGGCAGGAGTAGGTGCCCTCGAAGCCGTCGTTGTTCCCGCCGGTGCGGTCGTAGCTGGAGAACTGCAGGGACTGCTCGGCACCGCGGGACTGCGACATCGCGTCGAGGTCGCGGTAGGTGTCCCAGCCGACCGGGCCCTTGGTCGGAGCCGGGGCCGGGGCCTGAGCCTGAACGGAACCGGTGCCGTCGACGACCACGACGGCCGCCGCGATCGCCGCGACTCCCAGGTAGGCACCGAGCCGGCGGGCGCGGCCTCCCCCCGACGTTGCTGAGCGGACTCTCATCGTGCTCGCCCTCCCCACGCTCCACTGTCCGTAGTGGACTGTGGTGCAGCTCTTCCGATGATGGTGCGCGGCCACTGGATCGAGTTCCCGGTTCGGCTCCGCAGCGTAAGATCACTCGCGCAATGCGCGAAAGCGTAGGAAAGAGATCTTCGCAGGGCCAAACCATTCGAGCGGTGTCGAGGAATCCGAAACTCGAATTCACTCGATATGATGGTCACCGGGCGCGTACTCGCCGACAACCACCATCCAGGTGTATTGCCCGATTCCAGCGAAAAGCCGGGGCACCGAAGAAATTGGTTAGGCGCAGCAAGAAACCACATAGGACGGCGAAGGCAGGTTCCGGTCGCCGCGCCGGGTGCGCGGCGACCGGCGAGCATCAGCTCTGGTTCAGCCGGGCGTAGACCTCGGCCGCGTTGTCCTTGGTCACCAGCTCGGTCTGCAGGGTCTGCGTCTTGGGCACCGGCTGGCAGTCGATCAGCAGCGCCCTGGCGGCCTCGACGGCTTCCGCACCGCCGGTCGGGTACAGGTTGGTCGCCTGAAGGCGTCCTTCCTCGACGGCCTTGATGCCGCCCGACGGGATCGGCAGCCCGTCGATGCCGACGAACTTCAGGTCGTTGCGCCCGGCGGCCTGGGCCGCCAGGTACGCGCCCTCGGCCATCGGGTCGTTCTGCGCGTACACCGCCTGGATGTCGGGGTGCGCCTTGAGCAGCGCGTCCATCTTCTGCTGCCCGACCGAGCGCTCCCACTCGCCGTCGGCGGTGGCTACGATCTCGATGTTCGAGCCCGCGATGCCCTCCTTGAAGCCGTCCTCGCGCTCCTTGGCCGGTGTGGAACCGGAGAGGCCCTTGATCTGCACGATCTTGCCGCCCTGCGGCAGCAGCGTCTTCGTGAAGTACTCGCCGGCCTGGCGGCCGATCTGGACGTTGTCCGCGCCGATGTAGGTGGTGTAGCCGTCGCCGTCGACCTTGCGGTCCAGCACCACCACCGGGATGCCCTTGTTGTAGGCCTTCTTCACCACGTCGGTCAGCGGGGCCGCCTCGTTCGGCGAGATCATCAGCAGGTCGACCTGCTTGGTGATGAAGTTCTCCACGTCGCTGATCTGCTTGGAGTTGTCCTTGGCCGCGTCGGAGAACTGCACGTCGAACTGCGGCACCTTCGACGCGGCCGTGCGGATGTCCTCGTCCATCCGGACCCGGTAGGGCTCGGCGAGGTTGGCCTGGCTCATCCCGATGGTGTACTTGCCGTCCGGTCCCTTGCAGTTCTTGGTGGGGTCCTGCTGCTGGACCTGCCCGCTGTTCTCGCTGGTGGTGCCGCAACCGGCGGCGGCGAGCGCGGCGGCGGCGCAGGTGACCGCGAGCAACGACCTCATCGTCTTGCGCATCGTGCTTCCTCCCGGATGTTGGTTCACGACGTGGGACGCAGTCGCTGCAGCGCAGCCGCCGCGACGATCACCAGGCCCTTGATCAGCAGTTGCAGGTCGGTGTTGACGCTGTTCAGGCTCAGGATGTTGTTCAGGATGCCGAGCAGCAGCGCGCCGGCGATGGTGCCGATGACCGAGCCGCGGCCGCCGGCCAGGCTGGTGCCGCCGACGACCACCGCCGCGATGCCGTCCAGCTCGTAGGCGATCCCGTCGTTCGGGCTGCCCGCGTTGAGCTGCCCGGCGTGCACGATCCCGGCCAGCGCGGCGCAGAACCCGGCGATGCCGAAGGCGATGATCTTGACCCGGTTCACCGGCACGCCGGAGAGCCGGGCGGCCTTCTCGTTGCCGCCGATGGCGTACAGGTGCCGGGAGTAGGCGCTGGTCCGCAGGAACAGGATCGCGGCCACCGCCACCACGGCGAAGATCAGCACCGGGATCGGCACCACGCCGCCGAACGTGCGCTCGCCCAGCAGCGAGAACAGCATCGGCGCCTGCCCCGGCCCGTCGCCGTAGGAGATCTGCACGGTCTCGCCGCCGGACCACATGCGCGCCAGCCCGCGCGCGATCTGCAACCCGGCCAGCGTGACGATGAACGCCTGCACCCCGAGCAGCGCCACCGCGGTGCCCTGCAGCAGGCCGAAGACGACGCCCGCCAGCAGCACCAGCCCGACGGTCGCCCACACGCCGAGGCCGTCCTCCACCATCAGCACGGCCGAGCCCACCGCGGCCAGCCCGAGCACCGAACCCACCGAGAGGTCGATGCCGCCGATCAGGATGACGAAGGTCAGGCCGACCGCGATGATCCCGATCTCGGACACCGCGCGCACGATGTTGAACAGGTTGTCGCTGGTCAGGAAGAGGATCTGGCCCTCGTCATCGCGCGGCGAGAAGATCACCGCGGCGATGAACACCGCGACCAGCCCGAAGAAGCTCTGGAACCGGAACAGCGTCTCCGCGGTGCCGGCCCGCTTCCGCGGCGCGGCCGCCGAAGGCCGTTCCGCCGTCTGGTTGCTCACCTGGCGCCTCCCCCAGTGCTCTGCGGTCCGGTGCCGACCACCGGCCCGGCCCCGTCGCCCGCCCGCTCGCCCATCGCGGCGGCCAGCAGTTCCGCCTCACCGACCTCGCCGGTGCCGAACTCGGCGACGCTGCGCCCACCGCGCAGCACCACCACCCGGTCGCACACGCCGACCAGCTCCGGCAGTTCCGAGGACGCCAGCAGCACGCCGATGCCGCGCTCGGCGATCTCGCCGAGCAGCTGGTAGATCTCCGACTTCGCGCCGATGTCCACCCCGCGGGTGGGATCGTCCAGCAGCAGCAACCGCGGTTCGGTCAGCAGCATCCGGCCGAACACGACCTTCTGCTGGTTGCCGCCCGACAGGGTGCCGACCGGGTCGAGGATCCGGCCGAGCTTGACCTTGAGCTGCTGCACGCTGCTCTCGGTGGTGGCCACCTCCTTGCGGCGGCGGACCAGGCCGAGCGCGCCCAGCCGGTCCAGCACCGACAGCACCGTGTTGGCCAGCACCGAGTGCTCCAGGACCAGCCCGGACGTCCTGCGGTCCTCCGGCACGAAGGCGATGCCCTCGCGCAGCGCACGGCGCGGACCCCTCGGCCGCACCGGGCGCCCGTCGAGGGTCACCTCCCCCTCCCACGTGCCGGAGGACCCCGCCCCGAACAGCGATTCCAGCAGTTCGGTGCGTCCTGAGCCGAGCAGCCCGCAGAGCCCGACGATCTCCCCGCGCCGCACGGTCAGGTCGATCCCTGCGGGTTCCCGGCGGCCCACCCGCGGCCGCCGCGGGCGCACGGCGAAGCCCGACACCGCCAGCAGCTCCGCGCCGACCTCGCGCCGCTCGGCGCGGAACATCGTCTGCACCGAGCGGCCCACCATCGCCTCGGCGGCCTGCTCGGCGGTCAGCTTCCGGGCGTCGAACTCCGCGACCTTGCGGCCGTTGCGCAGCACGGTGGCCCGGTCGGCCACCCGGCCGATCTCGTCCATCCGGTGCGAGATGTAGACGATGCCGGTGCCGCTGCGGCGCAGCTCGGCGATCACCGCGAACAGCCGCTCCACCTCGGTGCTGGAGAGCGCGGAGGTCGGCTCGTCCATGATCAGCACCTTCGCGTCCAGCAGCAGCGCGCGGGCGATGGTGACCAGCTGCTGCTCGCCGACGCGCAGCTCGCCGACCGGGCGCTGCGGGTCCAGCTCGATGCCGGTGCGCCGGAGCAGCTCCCGGGTTCCGTCGGCCATCTTCCGGCGGTCGACGATCCCGAACCTGGTGCGCGGCTCGCGGCCGAGGTGCAGGTTCTCCGCGACGCTGAGCCCGGGAACGAGGTCCAGCTCCTGGTGGATCATCGCGACCCCGGCCTGCTGGGCGTCGGCGGGCTTGCCGAACTGCACCGGCCGCCCCTCGATCGAAATCGATCCAGCGTGATCGGAGACGTCGCCGGAGAGCACCTTCATCAGCGTGCTCTTGCCCGCGCCGTTCTCCCCCAGCAGCGCGTGCACCTCCCCGGCGCGGACCGACAGGTCCACGTCGTCGCAGGCGAGCACACCCCCGTAGCGCTTGCTGATGCCGGTCATCTCGACCAGCGGTGGCGCCGTGTCCATAGGCCCCCCGTCGCGACGTTCGCGAATCGTGAGAAAACGATTGCTCGGAAGCTAAAATGCTCGCGCCGATTGTGTCAAGGTTCACACACCCGTCCAAGCGAAGACGGATCTGCCCGTTGGCACGAACGTCGCATTCCGGTCATCGGCCACCGGAATCGGCCGGAACCGGGCGCGGGGTAACCCGCAAGTTCCGGAAGAGGGCTCTCGGGCCGGGGTACTGGACCGTTAACGTTGTGACTCGTGACCGCGATCCGCGACAGCCAGAGCGCCTCATCCCCCGGCAACGGCGCGCCGCCCTGGTCGGCGCGCTCCGCCTTCCGCACGGCCGGAGTGCCGCTTTGGGTTGCCGTGCTGCTGGCCGCGGTGCCCACCGCGATCGGCACCGTGCTGGACATCATGATCTGGAAGCAGCCCGACCTGCTGTTCAAGGCCTGCTTCTTCGTCGGGAGCGTGCTGGGTGTGCTGCTGGTCAAGCGGCGGAGCACGTTCGGCCCGATGGTCCAGCCGCCGCTGGTGCTGGTCATCATCATGCCGCTGCTGGTGCTGATCACCGGGTCCGGCGCGGCGGCAGGCGCGGGTGCCACCGGTAAAGCGCTCGCGATCGCACGTCCGCTGATCAGCAGCTTCCCGATCATGGCCGCGGCCACGATCGTCGCACTGGGTATCGGACTCGTACGCATGTTCGTTACCGAGAAGCCCGGCAGGCGACCCGAGGTCGCCGACAGCGACGCGGCCACCAAGAAGCGCCGCCGCCCCGCGCAGCCCCGCAAGCCGGAGGGCGAGGAGCGCAAGCGGCGTCCTGACGAGCGCAAGAAGTCCCGCGAAGGCGGTCGGCCGGCTCGCAGTGAGCGGGCGGAGCGGCCTGAACGCGAGCGCGAGCAGCGCGAGCGCGCGCAGGCGCCGGGGCGGCCCCGCCGAGAGGAGCCGCCGCGGCGCGGCGAGCCGCCACGGCGAGGCGAAGCCGCGCCGGGCAGGCCGCGCGGAGCGGAAGGCCGGCCGGAGCGCGCCGTGCCGCCGCGGCGGGGCGCAGCCCCGCGGCAGGCGCCGGGACGGCCGCGGCAGGCGGAGCCGCCGCAGGGCGAGCCGCCCAGGCGAGCCCGCAGGCCGCGGCGCGACGAGCGCTTCAGCTAGTCGCACGGCCAGCTGGGCGCCGCGCACGAGGCCGCTCAGGAATGCCGAAGGGGCACCCGGTTCGAGAACCGGATGCCCCTTTTCACGTCGACCTCGTCCCCGGATCCGGGTCGGTCAGCGGACGCCCTTCGGCTTGTTCGGGTTGTCGTCGAGGTCCTTGCGGAGCTCCCTCGGCAGCGCGAAGGTGACCTTCTCGTTGGCCGTGGTGACCTCGTCCACCTGGTTCCAGCCGCGCTCGGCCAGGTGGTCCAGGACCTGCATGACCAGCACGTCCGGCACCGAGGCACCGCTGGTCACGCCGACCGTGGTGACGCCTTCCAGCCACGCCTCGTCGATCTGCGAGGCGAAGTCCACCAGGTGCGAGTCCGACGCCCCGGCCTGCAGAGCGACCTCCACCAGGCGCTTTGAGTTCGAGGAGTTCTGCGAGCCGACCACGATCACCAGGTCGCACTCCGGGGCCATCACCTTCACCGCGTGCTGGCGGTTGGAGGTGGCGTAGCAGATGTCGTCGCTCGGCGGCGCCTGCAGATCGGGGAACCGGTCCTTGAGCTGGTCCACCCGCTCCATCGTCTCGTCCACGCTGAGCGTGGTCTGCGACAGCCACACCACCTTGTTCGGGTCGCGCACCTGCACCTTGTCGACGTCTTCGGCGGTGTCGACCAGCTGCACGCGGTCGGGCGCCTCACCGGCGGTGCCCTCGACCTCCTCGTGGCCCTCGTGGCCGATCAGCAGGATGTCGTAGTCCTCGCGGGCGAACCGGTGGACCTCCTTGTGCACCTTGGTGACCAGCGGGCAGGTCGCGTCGATGGTCCGCAGGTTGCGCTTGGCGGCCTCCTCGTGGACCGCTGGGGACACGCCGTGCGCGGAGAACACCACGAGCGCGCCCTCGGGCACCTCGTCGGTCTCGTCCACGAAGATCACGCCGCGCTCGGACAGCGTGTCCACGACGTGGCGGTTGTGCACGATCTCCTTGCGGACGTAGATCGGTGCACCGTAGGTCTCGAGGGCTTTCTCGACGGTGACCACCGCGCGGTCGACACCTGCGCAGTACCCACGCGGCTTGGCCAGCAGGACTCGCTTGGTCCGCCCGCCGTCCTGGTCAACGAGGTCAGTGGCCTCGGGCGAGGTCGTCATGCCGTCAAGGGTACGGACATGGTCGCCGACGCTCAGCCTCGCGCCCGGGCGGCGGCGCGGATCACAGTACTGCGGCGAGGTGATGGCTTCCCGCGGTGAAGTGCGGCAGGCTGGGCGCATGTCATCGTTTCCGCTGCCGGTCCGGGTCGCCGCGGGACTGGCGGCCACCGCCGTCGAACAGGCCCGCCGCCTGCCGACCACGCTGCTCGGGCTGCCCGTCACCGTGGCCAGCCAGGCCCTGCAGGCGTCGATGCGGGTCCAGCAGCAGATCACCGAGCTGGCGATCAAGGGCGACGAGGCGCTCTCCGTGCTGAGCACCCCGGAGGAGCAGCCCGCCTGGGCGACCTTCGACGAGGACGAGCCGGACGAACCCGAGGCGCCGCCGGCCAGCACCGTGGTCGCCGAGTACGCGGAGCTGACGCTGCCGCAGCTGCGCGGCAGGCTCCGCTCGTTCACCGAGGAGGAGCTGGCCGAACTGCTCGCCCACGAGCAGCAGCACGAACAGCGCCCGGAGTTCCTCCGCATGCTGCAGAACCGCCTCGAACGGCTCCGCGACCGCTGAGAGGCCACCCACCACACCGGTTCGCGAACCGGACGCACCTGAAGGAGTGCAGCTGACTTCCCCGACGAGCCCCGAGGAGCCGTGGCCGGTACGGACCGTCGCGCGCAAGATCGCCGAGTGGATCAACCGCCTCGGCTCGATCTGGGTCGAGGGCCAGATCACCCAGATCTCGCTGCGCCCCGGCGCCGCCACCGCGTTCCTGCAGCTGCGCGACCCGTCCGCCGACGTCTCGCTGACGCTGACCTGCTCCTCGGCCATGCTCCGCAAGATGGACCCGCCGCTGACCGACGGCAGCCGGGTCGTGGTGCACGGCAAGCCGACGTTCTTCGTCGGCCGCGGCACGCTGAGCCTGCGGGTCGACGAGATCCGCGCCGTCGGCATCGGCGAGCTGCTGGCCCGCATCGAGCGGCTGCGCCAGCTGCTCAAGGCCGAGGGCCTGTTCGACCCGGCCCGCAAGCGGCCGCTGCCGTTCCTGCCGAACCGGGTCGGGCTGGTCACCGGTCGCGCGTCCGCCGCCGAGCACGACGTGCTGACCAACGCGCAGCTGCGCTGGCCGGCCGTGCAGTTCGAGATCCGCAACGTCGCCGTGCAGGGCTCGAGCGCGGTGCCGCAGATCCTGGAGGCGCTGCAGGAGCTCGACGCGATGCCCGAGGTCGACGTGATCGTGCTGGCCCGCGGCGGCGGCAGCGTCGAGGACCTGCTGCCGTTCTCCGACGAGGCGCTGTGCCGCGCGGTGTCGGCCTGCCGCACGCCGGTGGTCAGCGCGATCGGGCACGAACCGGACTCGCCGCTGGTGGACCACGTGGCCGACGTGCGCTGCTCGACGCCGACCGGCGCGGGCAAGCGGGTGGTGCCGGACGTGGCCGAGGAGACCCAGCGCATCCACCAGCTGCGCGACCGCGCCCGCCGCGCGCTGCACGGCTGGGTCGACCGGGAGCGCCGGCTGCTCGACGCGCTCCGCAGCCGCCCGGTGCTGGCCGATCCGCACGGGCCGCTGGCGCAGCGGGCTGAGCAGGTCGGCGTGCTGCGCGACCGGGCCCGCCGGGCGATGACCACCGCGCTGAACACCGAGCGGCACGCGCTGTCGGCGACCCGATCTCGCTTGACGACCCTCGGCCCGGCGGCCACGCTGGCCCGTGGATACGCGATCGTGCAGCGCATCGAGGACGGTGCGGACGGCGTGCTCCGCTCGGTCGACGACGCCCCGCCCGGAACTCGGTTGCGGGTGCGGGTCGTTGACGGTGCGATCCAGGCGGTCGTGCCGGATCGAGCAGGCTGAACAGGACGGAGACCGTGCATCCCGAGCTGGATCCCTCGTTCCTCCCGCTGACCGTCGGCGTCGCCCGGTCGGCGGCGACCGGTTCCCGGCGGGCCGGTGAGGTGCAGCGCCGGGCCGAGGCGGCGGACGCCACCGCGGCCGGGTGCTGGGCCGCGCTGCTGGGCGGCTGCCAGTCCGCCGAGCGCCGGGAGCTGCCGTCGCGGCTGCGCGCGCTGGTCGAGGCGACCTCCGGTTACGTGGGGGCCGGGTGGTGGGCGGCGTCGGCGCACCGACGTAGGGTCGCGGAAGCGCAGTTGCGCATCAACGACGCGGTGCGCGAAGGCGACGGCGCCGAGTTCGCCGAGGCGTTCGTCGGCTACGACCAGGCGATCGCCACCGCGGTGGTGTCCGTGCAGAACGACGTGGAGAGTCCTACCCCGTGACCGCGAACGAGCAGCAGGACGAGCACTTCGACCCGGTGGCAGAGCACCCGGAGGTCGCCGAGCTCGGCTACGAGCAGGCCCGCGACCAGCTGGCCGAGGTGGTCAAGCAGCTGGAGGCCGGCGGCCTGTCCCTGGAGGACTCGCTGGCCCTCTGGGAGAAGGGCGAGGCGCTGGCGGCGGTGTGCGAGCGCCACCTCGCCGGAGCCCGCGAGCGGGTCGAACGCGCCCTGGCCGCCGTCGAGCAGGAGTGACCCACCGCTCCGGACGTCCCCGATTTCAATGGAAATCGGACATCTGATTTCAATGGAACTTGCGGCCCTCCGGCGTGTCGTCCCGCGACACACCGACGACTCTCGCAATTTCAATGGAAATTTGACGTCCGATTTCCATTGAAATTGCGTCGGCACCCACCGCCGGGAGCGGGCGTCGGGCCGATCGTCAGGGCTTGGCCGGGGCCTTGAGGACTGCTTCGGCGAGGGTGCGGAACTCCGGCTCCGCCGCGTTGCCCGCGATCAGCAGGCGGACGCCGTCGCGCTCGCTCGCCCAGGCCTCCTCGCCCTCCACGCTCTGGTAGCGCACCCACTGCCTGCCGCCCGCGTCGACGGTGCCCAGCGCCTGCGGCGGCTGGCGGGTGTCGGCGGTGACCAGCTCCTCCTCGGCCGCCGTCGACTGGGAGAAGCGCAGGTAGCTGCCGTCGCCGGTCAGCAGGCCGATGCGCACGACCTCCGCGTGCGAGCGCAGCGTCAGCACGTTCACCGAGTTGGCCCGCCAGTTCGCGGGGAGTTCCGGGTCGGCGAGCGGGAAGTCGACGCGGCCGGACGCGCGGTCCAGCTCGGCCCGCACGTCCACCGTCGGCACCTGCACCGAGGGGCCGCCGGGGTTGAACGAGCACTGCCCCAGCAGTCCCGCCACCCCGAAGGCGATCAGGACCAGCGGGAGGATCGCGAACACCATCGCCGAGACGGTCCGGGGCGGACGCGACGGCGCCGGTTGCTGGTTGCTGGGTTCGGCCACGACCCCCATGCTCTCACCAGCGGCGTCCTGGCCGGTCGGGCAGGCGCGACCGGAGTGGGCTGGCCCACGCGAGGCCTCCGGCCAGGCCCCCGATCTGCGAAGATCGGAGCCAACGAGCCTGAGCGCGGGCCGCGTCCCGCCGAACTCGGGCAGTCGAACCCGAAGAATGCTCACCACCCGGGAGGCGCGATGAGCTCCAGCACCGAACGACACCGCGAAGCACCGGACCGCAACCTCGCCATGGAACTCGTCCGCGTGACCGAGGCCGCCGCGATGGCCGCCGGTCGCTGGGTCGGCCGCGGCGACAAGAACGCAGGCGACGGCGCGGCGGTGGACGCGATGCGCAAGCTCATCGGCACCGTGTCGATGCGGGGCGTCGTGGTCATCGGCGAGGGCGAGAAGGACGAAGCCCCGATGCTCTACAACGGCGAGGAAGTCGGCAACGGCGAGGGCCCGGAGTGCGACGTGGCCGTCGACCCGATCGACGGGACCACGCTGCTGAGCAAGGGCATGCCGAACGCGCTGGCGGTGCTCGCGGTCTCCGAGCGGGGCACCATGTTCGACCCGTCCGCGGTGTTCTACATGGAGAAGATGGCCGTCGGCCCGGAGGCCGCGGGCCACATCGACATCAGCGCGCCGATCGCGGAGAACGTGCGCCGGGTGGCCAAGGCCAAGCAGATCGACGTCTCGGACGTGACGGTGTGCATCCTGGACCGGCCGCGCCACGAGCAGATCGTCAAGGAGGTCCGCGAGGCGGGCGCGCGGATCCAGTTCATCTCCGACGGCGACGTGGCGGGCGCGATCGCGGCGGCCCGGCCGGGCAGCGGCGTGGACATGCTGCTGGGCATCGGCGGCACACCGGAGGGCATCATCTCGGCGTGCGCGCTGAAGTGCCTCGACGGTGAGATCCAGACCCGCCTGTGGCCGCGCGACGACATCGAGCGCGCGAAGCTGCGCGAGGCCGGCCACGACGTGAACCAGGTGCTGACCACCTCGGACCTGGTGCGCGGGGACAACATGTTCTTCTGCGCCACCGGCATCACCGACGGCGCGCTGCTCAAGGGCGTGCACTACCGCGCGAACCGGTGCACCACGCAGTCGATCGTGATGCGGTCGAAGTCGGGCACCGTGCGGGTCATCGAGGGCCAGCACCGGTTGGCGAAGCTGCGCGAATACGCCGACGTGGACTACGTGGACGACTCCGCTCGCCACGGCCTGCTCCCTTGAGAAGACGGTTAGTGGTCGCGTGGCTTGGGTGGTCGCCCAGCGGAACCTGAGTGCTTCCCTGGACTGCGGGTGCCCCTCCTGATGTATGACCGACCAAGGCGCGGACGGCTTCGCCGACAGACTCCGATGGTTCCCCTTCCGGGAAACTGGGAAATATCCCCGGCCGTCTGAGGTAATACCGGATTCGAAGCGGTGACCTGCTGTTTCGCAGCGGGTCGCCGCTTCTTCATCTTCCGGCCTCATCCCTTAGTGGGTACGTCGTCCGAGCGAATCCCCCTACTGTCTGTGCCCATCCGGCCAGCGGTGCCGGCAACTCGGGAGGATTCGACGGAAATGCGCATGCGTTCGGTTCTCATCGCGGCACTCGCAGCCGTCGGCGCAGTCGGCGCTCTGGGCATGCCTGCAGTCGCCCAGCCCGACGATGTCAAGCCGTACATCGTCGGCGGCCACGACGCCACCGAGGAGTACTCGTTCATGGTGTCGCTGCAGCAGCAGGGCAGGCACGGCTGCGGCGGTTCGCTGATCAAGCCCGACTGGGTGGTGACCGCGGCGCACTGCGTGCAGGGCGGCGGCCAGTTCTCGGTGCGGGTCGGCAGCAACACCCACGCCAGCGGCGGCGAGCAGGCCAACGTCAGCGCCGTGCGGACGCACCCCTCCGGTGACATCGCGGTGCTGAAGCTGGACCGCCAGCTGCAGGCCACCCCGATCAAGATCGCGTCCACCTCCGGTGACGCGGGCACCGCCACCCGGATCATCGGCTGGGGCCAGACCTGCGCCCGGCCCGGTTGCGGCCCCGCTCCGCAGTACCTGCAGGAGCTGGACACCCAGATCGTCAACGACTCCAGCTGCCTGGGCATCGACGGTCGCAACGAGATCTGCACCGACAACCCGAACGGCAACTCCGGTGCCTGCTACGGCGACTCGGGCGGCCCGCAGATCAAGGGCTCCCCGGGCAACTGGGAGCTGATCGGCGCCACCAGCCGTTCCGGCAACGGCGACTCGACCTGCGCCACCGGCCCGTCGATCTACGCCGACGTGGTCGCCTACGCGGACTGGGTCAACCAGAACACCGGCGGCTGACCGACTCCGCTGACGGCGAACGCGCAACCGGGCCCCACACCGGTTGCGCGTTCGTCATCTCACGCAGTGCGTTCCAGCACCACCACCGGGATCTCCCGGCGGGTGCGCGGCTCGTAGTACGTCCGGTACACGGGCGCGAGCTCGACCATCAGCTCCCACAGCCGCTCGCGCTCCGCGCCTTCCGCGGTGCGGGCCCGCGCGGTGAAGCGCTCACCCTTGATCTGGACCTCGACCTCGGGATCCGCCACCACGTTCCGGTACCACTGCGGATGGGTGTGCGTGATGCCCGCACCCGATGCCACCAGCACGTACCGGTCGCCGTCGACGCCGTAGAAGAGCCCGGTCCGGTACCGCTTCCCGGACTTCCGCCCGCGGTAGGTGAGCACCAGGTTGGTCGCGCCGCCTTCGAGGTGGCCGCTCTCGCCGTCCGTCGCGAGGTAGCGGCGCACGTGCTCGGCGACCGACGGGTCCGGGCTGTCCAGCACCTCGGCCACGTCAGTGCCCCAGGCCCTGCGCGAAGCCGCCGTCGACCGCCAGCTCGACGTTCGTGCTGAACGTCGCGTCCTCGGCCAGGAAGAGCGCCGCCTTCGCGACCTCCTCGACGGTGCCGATGCGGCGCAGCGGGGTGGATTCGTCGCCCTGCCGCTCGAACTCCCGCCGCTGCTCCTCGCTCAGGTCGGCCACGCCCATCGTCGGCGTCTTGATGTAGCCCGGCGCCACGCTGTTCACCCGGATCTTCCTCGGCAGCAGCTCCACCGCGAGCACATGAGCGAAGGCGCGCATCGCCTCCTTCGACGCCGAGTACGCGCTCAGGCCGGGGAAGACGACGTCGTTGGCGACCGTGGTGAACACGACCGAGCCGCCCTCGTTGAGCAGCGGCGCGAGGCGCTGCACGGTGAAGAACGAGCCCTTGGTGTTGACCGCGAAGTGCCGGTCCCACTCCTGCTCCGTCACGTCGGCGAGCTCGGTGAACCGCGCCATGCCGTGGTTGATGAAGAGGTGGTCGACGCTGCCGAGCTTCTCGCCGACGAAGTCGCCGAGGGCGGCGATGTCGGCCATGCTGCCCGCGTCGGAGCGCACGACGTGCGCGGCTTCTCCCTTCAGCGCGGTGCGCGCTTCCTCGATGTTCCGCTCGTTCCGCCCGGTCAGCACCACCTCGGCGCCGCGTGCGAGCAGCTCCCGCACGATCGCCAGGCCCATGCCGTGGGTACCGCCGGTGACAACAGCCTTATTCACGTCCACTCCGTTCGTCGCTGTTGAGGCAACAGTGCGCGGCGGGGCTTTCGACCGGCTGTCGGTTTTCTTGCGGCTATCGTGATCACATGCGTTTCGGGGTGCTCGGTCCGCTCGCGGTGTGGACGCCGGACGGCACTCCCGTCGCGGTACCCGAGGCGCGGGTTCGCGCGCTGCTGGCGTCGCTGCTCGTCGCGCCCGGACGTGTCGTGTCCGCGGACCGCCTGGTGGACGAGCTGTGGGGCGAGGCGCTCCCGGCGAACCCGTCCGGCGCCCTGCAGACCCTCGTCTCGCGCCTGCGCCGCGCGATCGGCGCCGAGCTCGTCGTCCGCCGCCCGCCGGGCTACGTGCTGACGGCACCGTCCGTCGACAGCACCAGGTTCGCCGAGCTCACCGCGCTTGCACAGCGCACGTCCGGTGCCACCGGGAAGGCCGAGGTGCTTGCCGAAGCCCTCGGTCTCTGGCGCGGCGACGCCTTCGCGGGTTTCTCCGACGAGCCCTTCGCCAGCGCCGCAGCCGCCGCATTGGAAGAGCAGCGCCTCGCGGCTTGGGAGGACTACGCGGAAGCCCGGCTCCAGCTGGGCGATCACACGTCTCTGGCCGGTGAGCTCCACGCGCTCGTCGAACAGCACCCGCTGCGCGAACGTCTCCGCGCCGCGCACCTGCGCGCGTTGCACCGTGCGGGCCGGACGGCTGAAGCGCTCGAAGGCTACGACGCGATGCGCCGCCTGCTCCGCGACGAGCTCGGCCTCGATCCGAGCGCCGACCTCGCTGCGCTGCACGAGGAGCTGCTGACCGCTGAACCCGTGCGGCGGCGCATCCCGTCGCTGCCGGTGCCGCCGACCGAGCTCGTGGGCCGGGAACGCGCCGTGGCCGGTGTTCGCGCGCTGCTCGGCGCACATCGCCTGGTCACGCTGATCGGACCGGGCGGGGTGGGCAAGACCAGGCTCGCCGTCGAGGTCGCGCGCGGAGCCGACGAGGCCTGCCTGGTAGAGCTCGCCGCACTCCCCCGCGAGACCACAGTGGACGGATTGGCCGATGTCGCGGCGACCGCGCTCGGCATCCGCGACGGTTCCCGGCCGCGCTCACCCGTCGATCGGCTCGCCGAGGTGCTGCGCGGGCGGCTCCTCGTGCTGGACAACTGCGAGCACATCGTCGAGCCCGTCGCCGCGCTCGTGCACAGGCTGCTGGCGACCGGCGCGCACGTGCTCGCGACGAGCCGGGAGCCGCTCGGCGTCTCCGGCGAGCACCTGTGGGAGGTGCCGACGCTCGACGTCCCACCGCCCGGCGCACCGCCCGCGGACGTGCTCCGCGCCGGAGCGGTGCAGCTCTTCGCCGCGAGAGCTGCCGCGGCCTCGCCCGGTTTCGCGGTGTCCGCCGACAACGCGGAGGCGGTCGCCACGATCTGCCGCCGCGTGGACGGAATCCCGCTCGCCATCGAGCTGGCGGCGGCCCGGGTGCGCGTGCTCGGCACAGCAGAGCTGTCGGAACGGCTGAACGACCGGTTCGCCGTGCTCACCGGCGGCCCGCGCGACGCGCCACCGCGCCAGCGAACGCTGGGCGCGGTGCTCGACTGGAGCTGGGAGCTGCTGACGGAGGCCGAGCGAACGGTCCTGCGCAGGCTCGCGGCCTTCGCCGACGGCTGCACCCTCGCCGCAGCGGAAACACTGTGCGCAGGCGATGGCGTGCAGCGCCCGCAGGTTCTCGACCTGCTGACCCGGCTGGTCGACCGCTCGCTGGTCGTCGCCTCGCACACCGCAGACGGCCCGCGCTACAGCCTGCTGGAGTCGGTGTCCGCGTACTGCGAACGACAGCTGGGGCCTGAAGAGCGCGATCGGCTCCGCCAGGCGCACGCCGCCTACTTCACCGAGCTGGCGGAGGAAGCAGCAACCCACCTGTGCGGGCCCGAACAGCAGAAGTGGCTGGGCCGCCTGGACATCGAGACCGGCAACCTGCGCCGCGCGCTCGGCGACGTCCGCCTGGCCCGCGCGCTGGTCTGGTACTGGTTCCTGCGCGGGCGGCTCATCGAGGCCCGGCGGGCGACGGAGAGCGCGGACCCGGTGCTCGCCGCCTGGCACACCGGATTCCGGCTCCTCACCGGCGAACCCGTGGACAACCGCGCCCCGCTGCGCCTGCACGCCGCGATCGCCGATCCGCGAGAGCGCGCGCTGGCGGGCTGGTTCCTCGGCTACGCCGCGACCAGGTTCGGCGATCTACCGGTCGCCGAGGAACTGACGGGCGAAGCGCTGGCGGCCTCGGAAGAACTCAGCGACGGCTGGGGAATCGCAGCGGCGCTCAGCGTCCGCGCGGTGCAGCGCCACGTCCGCGGCGACCTCACCGGATCAGCGGCGGACGCCGAACGCAGCCGCGCGCTGTTCGAGGAGGTCGGCGACCGCTGGGGCCGCGGCCAGGCCGGGACCGTGCTCGGCAAGCTCGCCGAGTTCGCAGGCGACTACGCCGCCGCGACGACCTGGCACCGCGAAGCCGCCGAACTGGCCGAAGAACTCGCGCTGTGGCCGGACGTGTCCATGAGCTGCTCCGAGCTGGGCCGCATCGCCCTGCTCCAAGGCGACCACACCGCCGCCGACGAGCTCCACGACCGAGCCCGTGCGCTGGCCATCGAGCACGGCGACGCGGCAGGCCAGGAGTTCGCCGAAGTGGGCCTCGCGCTCTCCGCCCGCCGCACCGGCAGATTCGCCGAAGCCGAGAACCTGCTGCGCCCGTGGCTGGCCTGGAACCAGCGCTTCGAAGCGGACAACGGTGCGGCCCTGATCCTCGCCGAACTGGGCTTCGCGGCCGAACAGCGCGGCGACGCCCCGGCCGCCGTCGACCTCCACGCCCAAGGCCTCGCAGCAGCTCGTCGCACCGGAGACCCGCGCGCGGTCGCCCTGGCCCTGGAAGGCCTGGCCGGAGCCCGCCTCCTCGCCGGTCAACCGGGCCGGGCAAGAGGCCTCCTCGCGTCAGCGGCCCTGCTCCGCGAATCCACCGGAGCCCCGCTGCCCACAGCCGAACGCGGAGACGTCGACCGCATCGAAGAACTGCTCAACAGTGCACTGAGCAGTGGTCGGATCAGGGCAGGTTCGAGGAGTGGCCCGGGAAGAGGTGGGCGTCCGGGTTGAGCTCCACCGCGATGTTGTTCACCGCCGTCGCCGCTTCGCCGAAGCCCGTCGCGATCAGCTTGACCTTGCCCGGGTAGGCCGCGACGTCGCCCGCCGCGTAGACCCGCGGGCGGTTCGTGCGCATCGTCGTGTCCACCAGGATCGCGCGCTTCTCCAGCTCCAGTCCCCAGCCCTCGATCGGGCCCAGGTCGGCGGTGAAGCCCAGCGCCGCGACCACGGTCTGCGCGGGGAGCACGCGGCGCTCGGCTCCGCCGACCTCGATCTCGACCTCGTGCACTCCGTTCTCGTCACCGCGGATCTCCACCACCTCGGCCGGTGTGATCAGCGGGACGCCGAGGTCCTCGACCTTGTCGACCAGGCCCGGGTGCGCGCGGAACCGCGCCCGGCGGTGCACCAGCGCGACGCTGCGCGCCACCGGGTGCAGCGCCAGCGCCCAGTCGAACGCGGAGTCACCGCCGCCGACCACCACCACGTCGCGTCCACTGTGCACGGCCAGCTCGGGGATGAAGTGCACGACGCCGCGGCCGAGCCAGTCGCCGCCGGCGGGCAGCGGTCGCGGGCTGAACTCGCCGATGCCCGCGGTGATCAGCACCGCACCCGCGCGCACCGCCTCGCCGCCGCCGAGCCCGACCAGCAGCTGCCCATCCACATCGGACAGTTCGACCGCGTGCCTGCCGAGCAGGTAGCGCGGTGCGTACTGATCGGCCTGTTCCACCAGCGCGGCAACCAGATCCCGGCCGCGCACCGCGGGGAACCCGGCCACGTCGAAGATCATCTTCTCCGGGTACATCGCCGTCACCTGGCCGCCCGGCTCGGGCAGCGCGTCCACCAGCGCCACCGACATCCCGCGAAAACCCGCGTAGTAGGCGGCGAACAGCCCCGTCGGGCCCGCGCCGACGACCAGCAGATCGACCTCGTGCGCAACCGCCGCCATCCCACCCACCTCGCCATCGATCGTGCGTGGACGCTCCCAGGCTAGCCGGATCCGGCCGCGATGTCCGCGCAGCTGGGCCAGTCCGCCGAAGGTGCTGCGGCACTCGGCGGTACCCGCCCCGCGGCACCGCCCATACGTTCACCGGAAGGGGATCTCGTCGGGGAGGAGAATTCGTGAAGAAGAGATCCATGCTGCTCGCTGGCATCGCCGCGATCGCGCTGGGCGCAGGTCTCGCGCCGGCCGCGACCGCGGACGACGACCCGGGCGCGCTGATCGTCGGGGGCCACGACGCGACCGAGCAGTACGACTGGATGGCCTCGCTGCAGCGGGGCGGCAACCACAGCTGCGGAGCGTCGCTGATCGACGAGCAGTGGGTGCTGACCGCCGCCCACTGCGTGCAGGACGTCGCACCGGCGGACCTCGGCCTGCGCATCGGCAGCCAGGACCACACCACCGGCGGCACCGAGGCGGGCGTGTCCGAGATCGTGGTCCACCCGGACTACGCGACCAACGGCCCCAACGGCGACATCGCGCTGCTGAAGCTGGACCAGCCGGTCTCGGCGACGCCGATCGAGATCGCCGACGCCTCCGGTCCGGAGGGCACTCCCTCGCGCATCATCGGCTGGGGCGTGACCTGCCCGATCCGCGGCTGCGGCCAGCCGCCGGTGCAGCTGCAGGAGCTGGAGACCCAGGTGGTCTCGGACAGCCAGTGCTCGCTGAGCGCCGTCGACGCCGACACCGAGATCTGCACCGGCAGCTCGGAGCTGCTCGCCAACGCGTGCTTCGGCGACTCCGGCGGCCCGCAGCTGGAGGGCCAGCCCGGCGACTGGAAGCTCACCGGCGTCACCAGCCGGCTGGGCAGCCTGATCCCGGTCTGCGGCACCGCGCCGTCCATCTACACGGACGCGACGGCCTACAAGACCTGGATCAACGACACGATCGGCTGATCCGGTTCTCGCGAAGGGCGCCTGCCACCCGGCAGGCGCCCTTCGTGCTTCTCGTGCGAGATGCGGCACCTTCATCGGTCCAGGCGGAGCGTTTGCGCTGCTTCCGGCCGCACCCGCGGCGCGGAGTGGGGCGGCCCACGCTGACCGGGTGGTCATTTCGGCGGGACACTTCTGTCATGGCTGAACAGGACTACCGGATCGAGCACGACACGATGGGCGAGGTGCGGGTGCCCGCCGCCGCCCTGTACCGCGCGCAGACGCAGCGAGCCGTGGAGAACTTCCCGATCTCCGGGCGGGGCCTGGAGCGCGCCCAGATCCGCGCGCTCGGCCTGCTCAAGGCCGCCGCCGCCCGCGTCAACGGCCGGCTCGGGGTGCTCGACGCCGAGGTCGCCGAGGCGATCGCCGCCGCGGCCGACGAGGTCGCCGAGGGCGCGCACGACGAGCACTTCCCCATCGACGTGTTCCAGACCGGCTCCGGCACGTCGTCGAACATGAACGCCAACGAGGTCATCGCGACGCTCGCGTCCCGCAAGCTGGGCCGCGACGTGCACCCGAACGACCACGTCAACGCCTCGCAGTCGTCCAACGACACCTTCCCGACGACCATCCACGTCGCCGCCACCGAGGCGGTGCTCACCGACGTCGTCCCGGCGCTGGAGCACCTGGCGAGCACCATCGAGGGCCGCGCCGCCGAGTGGACCGAGGTGGTCAAGTCCGGTCGCACGCACCTCATGGACGCGGTCCCGATCACCCTCGCCCAGGAGGCCGGGGCTTGGGCGTCGCAGGTGCGCTACGGCGTCGAGCGGCTGCGCAGCGGCCTGCCGCGGCTGGGCGAGCTGCCGATCGGCGGCACCGCCGTCGGCTCCGGGCTCAACGCGCCGGAGGGCTTCGGCGCGGCGGTGTCCGCGGAGCTGGCCGAGGTCACCGGCCTGCCGCTGACCGAGGCGCGCGACCACTTCGAGGCCCAGGCGGCGCAGGACTCGGTGGTGGAGACCTCCGGTCACCTGCGCACCGTCGCGGTGAGCCTGACCAAGATCGCCAACGACCTGCGCTGGCTGGGCTCCGGCCCGCGCACCGGCCTGGCCGAGCTGGCGCTGCCGGACCTGCAGCCGGGCTCGTCGATCATGCCGGGCAAGGTCAACCCGGTGATCCCGGAGGCGACCCTGCAGGTGGTCGCGCAGGTGATCGGCAACGACGCGGCGGTGGCCTTCGCCGGTTCGCAGGGCAACTTCCAGCTCAACGTGATGCTGCCGGTGATCGCCCGCAACGTGCTCGAATCGGCGCGGCTGCTGGCCGCGGTGTCGCGCCTGCTGGCCGACAAGGTCTTCGCCGGCGTCGAGGTCAACGTCGAGCAGGCGCGGGCCTACGCCGAGGGCTCGCCGTCGATCGTCACGCCGCTGAACCGCTACATCGGCTACGAGGAGGCCGCAGCGGTCGCCAAGCAGGCCCTCAAGGAGCGCAAGACGATCCGCGAGGTGGTCCTGGAGCGCGGCCACGTCGATTCCGGCAAGCTCACCGAGGAGCAGCTGGACGAAGCTCTCGACGTGCTGCGCATGGCCACCGGCGAGTAGGAGCCAGCGGGGAAGCACTCACGCGCGAAGCGGCGCCTCGGGAGAGGCGCCGCTTCACCGCCGGATTCGGGACCCGATCGGTTCCGCTGCGGGTTGTCGGGGTTGCCGCGCACCATGAGCGCATGGTGCTGCTCGCTGAGGTGGTCGCGACTTCGCGCGAGGTCGCGGCAACGCGCTCGCGCAAGGCGAAGACCACGGCCATCGCCGACCTGCTGGGACGGCTGGAACCCGAGGAGGTCCGCCCGGCGACCGCCCTGCTGGCCGGGGAACTGCCAGGCGGCCGGGCCGGGGTCGGCTGGTCCACGCTGACCTCGCTGGCCGCGGCACCCGCACCGGTGCCGACGCTGACCATCGGCGCCGTCGACACCGCGATCAACGCGCTCCGGGAGATCAGCGGCTCGGGTTCTGCGCAGCGGCGGACGTCGGAGTTGACCGCCCTGCTCGGCCAGGCCACCGCCGACGAACAGCAATTCCTGGTGCGGCTGCTCGGCGGCGAGCTGCGCCAAGGCGCGCTGGAAGGCGTGATGGTCGAGGCCATCGCAGCGGCCGCTGAAGTAGCGACCGACGCCGTCAGGCGCGCGTTCATGCTCTCCGGCCGGCTGCCCGCCACCGCCGAAGCGGCGTTGCGCGGCGGAGAACCCGCGCTGGCCGAATTCGGCCTGGAGATCGGACGACCGGTGCGCCCGATGCTCGCCTCACCCGCCGACGACCTGGAGTCGGCGCTGACCGGAGAGGTGACGGTCGAGTACAAACTGGACGGTGCGCGCATCCAGGTGCACCGCGACGGCGACGAGGTGCACGTCTACACCCGCACGCTGCGCGAGATCACCGGCAGCGTCCCGGAACTCGTCGACCTGGTGCGCGGCCTGGACTGCCGGTCGGTGGTGCTCGACGGCGAAACGCTGGCGCTCGACGACGGCGGCCGGCCACGACCGTTCCAGGAGACGATGAGCCGGTTCGGCGCGCAGAGCTCGCGAGAGCTGCTGCTGCACCCGTACTTCTTCGACTGCCTGCACCTCGACGGCACCGATCTGCTGGACCTGCCGCTGCGCGACCGGCTCGACGCGCTGGCGAAAGTCGCGCCGCAGCACCGGATTCCTTCAGCTCTCTCCCCGACCTCCGAACGCGCGGCGGCGCTGTTCGACGAAGCGCTGGCCGCCGGGCACGAAGGAGTCGTGGTGAAGGACCTGGACTCCGGCTACGCCGCGGGCCGGCGCGGCCGCGCGTGGCGGAAGGTCAAACCCGAGCACACGCTCGACCTCGTCGTGCTCGCCGCCGAATGGGGCCACGGCCGCCGCCGCGGCTACCTGTCCAACCTGCACCTCGGCGCGCGCGACCCGGACGGCGGCCCGCCGATCATGGTCGGCAAGACCTTCAAGGGCCTGACCGACGAGCTGCTGGCCTGGCAGACCGAGGAGTTCCAGCGCCGCGAGACCCACCGCGACGACTGGACCGTGCACATCGCGCCCGACCTCGTGGTGGAGATCGAACTCGACGGCGTGCAGACCAGTCCCCGCTACCCCGGCGGCGTCGCGCTGCGCTTCGCCCGCGTGCTGCGCTACCGGCCGGACAAGGACGCGGCCTCGGCCGACAGCATCGAGGCGGTGCGCGCCCTGCTGCCCGGCGGGTGAGATCCTGGGAGACATGAGCAGCAACGACTTCGACTCGATCGGCTCGATCAACATCGGCCCCATCGACCCGCGCGAGCTCCGCGCCGACGAGCGCGCCGTCGAGCTGGACTACTACGTCGCGGTCCTGCTGATGGAGGCCACCGCGGACGCCGCCGACCACGAGCCGCTGTACGAGGAATCGTTCGTGCTGCTGAAAGCGGAATCCGAAGAAGAAGCCGCGGAGAAGGCCGCCTACCACGGAAAGCAGCAGCAGACCAGCTACCAGAACGAGAACCACGAACTGATCACCTGGAAGCTGAAGCAGGTCGTCGAGGTGAAACCGCTGGAGGACGCGACCTTCGACGACGGCACGGAGATCTACAGCCGCTTCTTCCGCAATTACCAGGCCTACAGCTCCTTCGAACCCCTGACAGAAGAAGAAGCCTGAAAAACGCAGCGGCCGAGACCCCGCCTCCGGCGGGCACACCCGGCGCACGTCAACGCACGTCGGCACGCTGCCTACCGATCGAACGGTGGCGAACCTCCGCGATTTCAATTGAAATCGGATTCTCGCCACCGCACGCTCCGTCGAAAACGCGACAAATCCGATTTCGGTTGAAATCGCTACACCACCAAGGCGACCACCCACCGCTTTGAACCCAAACCCAACCCCCACCCCACCGCCGAGAACAAGGCCTCCCCGGTATCACCACCGAAGGATCGGCGGTGATACCGGCCGAACGTGACGCGATGCGGTGCGGCAGGAAGCGGGTCGAGTGGGGTTCAAAGCGGCGGGTGGTCGCCTGAGGCGTATAGCGATTTCAATTGAAATCGCAGAGGTCACCACTCCGCGCCACAAAACGCAGAGACCAGGGGCCCACCTCCGGCGGGGAGTCCCGCCGCACTTCCACGCACCGCCGCTTCCAACCCACCCGCCGTCGGGAATCCGGCACCGGCTTCGAGCCCCATCAGATGATCTCGCCGAGCAAGCCCGTCCAGCTCTAGGAGGCGACTGCGGGCGTCCGAGGCCGTATGGTGGTCAGACGTGCAGTTCTTGAACGGGCAGCAGCCCACCACCGACCTGACCTACGACGACGTCTTCCTGGCGCCGCGGCGCTCCGGGGTCGAGTCCCGCTTCGACGTGGACCTCGCCACCAGCGACGGCACCGGGGCCACCCTGCCGATCGTCGTCGCCAACATGACCGCCGTGGCCGGTCGCCGCATGGCCGAGACCGTCGCCCGGCGCGGCGGCATCGTCGTGCTCCCGCAGGACGTCGACCCCGCCGCCGTCGCCGAGATCGTCTCCTGGGTCAAGACCCGGCACCCGGTCTGGGACACCCCGCTGGTGTTGCACGCCGACGACGCCGTGGCCGACGCGCTCAACCTCCTGCCCAAGCGCGCCCACGGCGCCGTGGTGGTCGTGGACGACGACAACCGGCCAGTCGGCGTCGTCGACGAGGCCGCGTGCACGGGCGTCGACCGGTTCGCGCGGGTCGGCGAGGTCGCCGACCCGCACCCCGTCGTGCTGCCGCTGGAGACCAAGCCGCGCGAGGTGTTCGAGCAGCTCGACAAGCAGACCCGCAACGTCGCGATCGCGGTCGACGCGGACGGCCGCCTGGCCGGGATCCTGACCCACCGCGGCGCGCTGCGCGCCGAGATCTACACCCCGGCACTGGACGGCGAGGGCCGGCTGCGGGTCGCCGCGGCGGTCGGGGTCAACGGCGATGTCGCGGCCAAGGCCGCCGCGCTGCTGGAGTCCGGGGTGGACACGCTGGTCGTGGACACCGCGCACGGCCACCAGGAGAAGATGATCTCCGCGCTCAAGGCGGTCCGCTCGGTGTCGCCGCAGGTGCCGGTGGTGGCGGGCAACGTGGTGACCGCCGAAGGCGTGCGCGACCTCGTCGAGGCCGGTGCCGACGTGATCAAGGTCGGCGTCGGTCCGGGCGCGATGTGCACGACCCGGATGATGACCGGCGTCGGGCGGCCGCAGTTCTCCGCCGTCGCCGAGTGCGCGGCCGAGGCGCGCAAGCTCGGCAAGCACGTCTGGGCCGACGGCGGCGTCCGGCACCCGCGCGACGTCGCGCTGGCGCTCGCCGCGGGCGCGGCGTCGGTGATGGTCGGCTCCTGGTTCGCCGGCACCTACGAGTCCCCCGGCGACCTGCAGCGCGACGAGCACGGCCGGGCTTACAAGGAGTCCTTCGGCATGGCCTCCAAGCGCGCGGTGTCCGCCCGGACCCGCACCGACAACGCCTACGACCAGGCCCGCAAGGCACTGTTCGAGGAGGGCATCTCCAGCTCCCGGATGCGGCTGGACCCGCAGCGCCCCGGCGTCGAGGACCTGCTGGACCAGATCACTTCCGGCCTGCGCTCGTCCTGCACCTACGCGGGCGCCCGCACCCTGGAGGAGTTCTACGACCGCGCCCTGGTCGGCATCCAGTCCGCAGCCGGCTTCGCCGAGGGCCGCCCGCTGCCCACCGGCTGGTGATGCGGATGCCGGGCGCCTCCGACACGCAGTCGGAGGCGCCCGGCGCTCAGCCGATCAAGGGGTGAACTCCCCCTCCAGCAGCTCGGTGACGAGAGCCGCGATCGGGGAGCGCTCCGAGCGGGTCAGCGTGACGTGGGCGAACAGCGGATGACCCTTGAGCTTCTCGATCACCGCTGCCACGCCGTCGTGGCGGCCCACCCGGAGGTTGTCGCGCTGGGCGACGTCGTGGGTCAGGACAACGCGGGAGTTCGCGCCGAGCCGGGACAGCACCGTCAGCAGCACGTTGCGCTCCAGCGACTGCGCCTCGTCGACGATGACGAACGAGTCGTGCAGCGAGCGGCCGCGGATGTGGGTCAGCGGCAGGACCTCCAGCATGCCCCGGTCCATCACCTCGTCCAGGACGTTCTCGCTGGCCAGCGCGCCGAGCGTGTCGAACACCGCCTGCGCCCACGGCGCCATCTTCTCGTTCTCGGTGCCCGGCAGGTAGCCCAGCTCCTGACCGCCGACCGCGTACACCGGGCGGAACACCACCACCTTGCGGTGCAGCTGGCGCTCCAGCACGGACTCCAGCCCCGCGCACAGCGCGAGCGCGGACTTGCCGGTGCCCGCACGACCGCCCAGCGACACGATGCCGATCTCGGGATCGAGCAGCAGGTCCAGCGCGATCCGCTGCTCCGCGGAGCGGCCGTGCAGCCCGAAGGCCTCCCGGTCACCGCGCACCAGCCGGACCTGCTTGTCCGCGGTCACCCGGCCCAGCGCGCTCTGCGACCCGGCCAGCAGCCGCACGCCCGTGTTCGGCGGCAGGTCCCGCGCCTCGTCGAGGTCGGCGGTGCCGTCCTTGAACAGCGCGTCCACCGAATCGCCCGGCACCTCGACGTCGGCCATCCCGGTCCACCCGGACGGGATCACGTCCTGCGCGCGGTACTCCTCGGCTTCCAGGGCCACCGCGGCGGCCTTGACCCGCAGGGGCATGTCCTTGGTGACCAGCGTGACCCGGTGTCCTTCGGCCGCCAGGTTCAGCGAGCAGGCCAGGATGCGGGCGTCGTTGGAGTCGTTGCGGAATCCGGGCGGCAGCACCTGCGGGTCGGAGTGGTTGAGCTCCACGTGCAGGCGCCCACCCGAGGTCCCGACCGGAACCGGCTGGTCCAGCCGTCCGTGCTGGATCCGGAGGTCGTCGAGCGCGCGGAGGGCTTCCCGGGCGAACCAACCGAGTTCGGGGTGGTGGCGCTTGCCCTCCAGCTCGCCGATCACCACCACCGGGAGCACCACGTCGTGCTCGGCGAAGCGGGCTATCGCCCACGGATCGGACAGCAGCACCGAGGTGTCCAGGACGTAAGTGCGGACCTCGGTGCCACCGCTGTGCACGGTGCGCGCGGAATCACCGCTCCGGGTTCGGATTTCCGCTTCTGGCTGGGAACGTCGTGCGGTCACGGCTACTCCCTCGCGGGCGTGGCGTCCACACCCGCTCGTCGGCGGGCCGGGCCTGGCCCCCCTCGCGCCCCGGCCGGACCGCCTCGTCCGCCGTGGCCGCAGGGCCGGGCACCGGCCCATCGCGACCAAGGTGGACGGGGTAACCGTCCGCTCCAGCCAACAGCCACGATCAGGGCCTCCCGGACGGGCCGCGTACGGACTTGCTGACTGAGAACGGCCCGTCGAAACGCACGCTACCTGCGTGATCGCGTCTCGGCAGGCAGCCACACAGGTGATTCAGCGAATCGTCGTTTCTCCTTCACCTGCCGGGAAAACAGCGCTGGTCACGGCCCGTCCAACTGCGACTCCTGAGGCGACCGCAGCAGGTCAGAGCGGTGCTCCACCCCGGCGGCGGGTCAACACTGCCGGTGAGCGTCGATGCTCCGACCGGGTGAATTCCGGGCTCACACCCGGGTGGCGAGCTCAGCGCGCACCGATTCGGGGACGAGCGGCTCGTCAAGCAAGCGCCGGTAACGATCGGCGCTCGATGTGCTAGCGGGCCGCTCGTCCAGCCACCGCCGCAGCAGCCGGTAGCCCTCGACGTAGGTCGTGGTGTAGGCGCGCCAGAGCGGGTCCCGCATGAACCCCACCAGGTGCCTGGCGCGCTGCTCCGGCATCAGCAGCCAGCGCTGCAGGTGCGCGACGACGTCGGCCTCGTCGGCCCCGTCGCCGTGCAGCATCAGCAACGCGTCCTGGCGGACCGGCAGCAGGCGCAGCAGCACCGCCTCGATCCGCTCCGCCAGCTCGCCGTCCAGCCGGATGCCCAGGTCGGCGAAGATCTCGGCCGCCCACGGGCCCCAGCCGGGCCCGACCGCGGCGTGCAGCCCCAGGTCGGCGAGGCCCTCGGCGAGCACGCACTGCGGCGTGTTGACGAGGAAGACGGTGTGCTCGACCAGCCGGTCCCGCTGCACCAGGCCGGCTTCCTTGCGGCAGTGCTCGGTGTGGTGGCCGGGGTAGGCCTCGTGCGCGACGAGCTGCGGCAGCGTCGACGCGCGGTGCCCGACGTCGGCGTTGACCGCGACCTTCGAGCGGAACCCGCCGAGGTAGTGGTTGAACCCGCTCCACGGCCGGTCCGACACGATCCGGTACTCGACCGTCTCGCCGACGGGCAGTTCGAACCGGGCGCGCACGCGGTCCCGCAGCGCGCTGGAGACCGCCTGGACCGCCACGGAGAGCCGCTCCGGGGGCACCACGTCGAGCCTGCGGACCGCGCGCAACCGCTCGGCCAGCGAACCCCGGCCGGGCAGCAGCGCCGCCAGCTCGCGGTGCGCCCTCCGGTACTCGTCGGGATCGCCCATCGCCGGCGACACCTGGAAGCACGCCTCGACCTCGGCGGCGAACGGCAGCTGTTCGCCCGCCAGCTTGCGGCCCGAGCACTCCAGCGCGGTCAGCTGCGCGGCGAGGAACCGGCGGCGCGGTTCGGCGAGATCGGCGGTGGCGACCTCGGCGCGCAGGTGGCGCGCGGCGGCGGCGAGCCCGGCCGGTTCCGGCGGCGGTTCGACGGCGACCTGGGCCCGCAGCATCGGGTCACCGGTGTAGGAGTCCGCGAAGCCCCGGACGAGCCGGTCGAACCTGAGCCCGAGGAGCACGTACTCGACTGCGAGCGCTTCGGAGTCCACGTGCGGACACTACGCCCGCCCGAAGACGTCTCGCGCCGCCGGTCGCGTTTGCGGTGAATTTGCCCGGGCAACGATAAGCCCGGCGGAGCCGAACAAAATAATCACACAATGGTGTTAACGAGGTTTTTTTCGACGGTTTCGATGTATATGTTTCACGCCGAGCGTTCTCCCTTCGGCTAAGTATGGGGTGCGTAGCCGAGGGACCCAGGGGGCGTTCGCGTCATCCCATCCAACAAGGAGCAACGAAGTGCTGAAGAAAGCTGCGATTGTTGCCGGTGCCGCCGCCGGTCTGCTCGCCCTGGCCCCCGTCGCCAACGCCGACAGCGCGGACAACGACGGCATCAACATCCTGAACGACAACAACCTGAGCGTGCTGCCGATCCAGGCCTGCGGCAACAACGTCGCGGTCGTCGGTGCCGTCGTGCCGGTTCTGTCCCCGCAGCTCAACAGCTGCGTCAACGCTCCGATCGTCGACCACCCCAAGGGCTGACGAGAACGGCGGTTCACCAGCAACCGCCGCTGCGCGGAATCTGGTGGCGAAAAGGGCGCCGGGCCTGAACTCGGCGCTCCTTTTTGCGCGCCCTTCGTGCGGAGCGCGCAGCGTCGCTGATTCAGCCGTGACGCATTGAACTTCCGATCACACGATCGGGTAATAAGTTTCGGTGTTCGGCACGCCGCGATGAATTGTCCGGCGGTCGGCACCACACTCGGTGGCCGCCATCGCGGGTTTTCCACGACCCGCTGGTGAGCTCCGAATCCCGCAGTATTCCTAAGGAGATGAATCAATGCTGAAGAAGGCAGCTGTTGTCGCCGGTGCCGCCGCCGGTCTGCTGGCCCTGGCCCCCGTCGCCAACGCCGACAGCGCGGACAACGACGGCATCAACATCCTGAACGACAACAACGCCAGCGTGCTGCCGATCCAGGCCTGCGGCAACAACGTCGCGGTCGTCGGCGCGGTCGTTCCGATCCTGTCCCCGCAGATCAACCACTGCGTGAACGCCCCGATCGTCGACCACCCCAAGGGCTGAGCTCGGGTCCCACGTGGAAAGGCCAGGTCAGCGCGACCTGGCCTTTCTGCTGCCCGGAGTCGGGAACCCGCGGTTCTCAGCCGCCGAAGCGGCGGTGGCGGACCGCGTAGTCGCGGAGGGCCCGGAGGAAGTCGACGCGGCGGAAGGCGGGCCAGTAGGCCTCGGTGAACCAGAACTCGGAGTGCGCGGACTGCCACAGCATGAAACCGGACAGCCGCTGCTCACCGGAGGTGCGGATCAGCAGGTCCGGGTCCGGCTGGCCGGAGGTGTAGAGGTGCTCGGCGATGTGGTCGACCGTCAGCACCTCGGCCAGTTCCTCGATGGTGGTGCCCGCCTCGGCGTGCTTCTGCAGCAGCTTGCGCACCGCGTCGGCGATCTCCCGGCGGCCGCCGTAGCCGACCGCCACGTTGACCTGCATGCCCGTGCGGCCCTTGGTGCGCAGCGCGGCGGCGGAGAGGCGAGCGGCGGTCTCGGTCGGCAGGACGTCCAGGGCTCCGACGATCCGCACCCGCCAGGGCGCTTCCGGAGCGGTGAGCTCGTCGACCACCCCGGCGATGATCTCCATCAGCGCCTTGAGCTCGTCGGAGGTGCGGTTGAGGTTGTCGGTGGAGAGCAGCCACAGCGTGACGACCTCCACCTCGGCCTCTTGGCACCAGCCGAGCATCTCGGCGATCTTGCGGGCTCCGGCGCGGTGACCGTGCGCGGCGTCCAGCCCGGCTTCCTTCGCCCACCTGCGGTTTCCGTCCAAGATGACGCCGACGTGCCGCGGATGCTGTACCCCGTCCAGCTTCCGGCGCAGCCGGCGCTCGTAGACGCTGTACATGAGTTCTTTCAACCGAACCTTGAACGCCACGCCAGCTGAGCCTACGCGGATCCGGTGAGCCCTGATGCTCGGGTGGCCCGGAGCGCACGGCCGGATGCAGTGCGGATCACCTCCGAGCGAAACCTACGGTCCCGTAACCTCGGGGTGTGACTAGCGCCCTCTCCGCTCGCCGCCCGACCGCGTTCGTCAAGCCCCGGATGCGCGGCTGGATCCACTTATGGTCGCTCGTGGTGTCGGTCGCCGCCGGTGCCACGCTGATCGCGCTCGCCGCCTCGACGGTGTCCGCAGCCGCCGCGGTGGGCACCTCGATCTACGTGGCGACCGTGCTCGGCCTGTTCGGCGTCAGCGCCCTCTACCACCGCAAGACGTGGAAGACCGTCGGCGCGCGCACCTGGATGCGGCGGCTCGACCACTCGATGATCTTCCTGTTCATCGCGGGCACGTACACCCCGTTCGCGATGGTCGCGATGCAGCCGACGACGGGCGCGGTGGTGCTGGCGGTCGTCTGGGGCGGTGCGCTGGGCGGCGTGGTCCTGAAGCTCGCCTGGCCCAACGCGCCGCGCTGGGTCGGCGTGCCGGTGTACATCGCGCTGGGCTGGGTCGCGGTGTTCGTGCTGCCGGACCTGCTGGAGAACGCCGGGCTCGCCGCGCTGATCCTGCTGGTCGCCGGCGGTCTGCTCTACACGGCCGGCGCGATCTTCTACGCGTGCCGCTGGCCCGACCCGTGGCCCAAGACCTTCGGCTACCACGAGTTCTTCCACGCGGCGGTCTCGGTGGCCGCGATCTGCCACCACATCGCGATCTGGCTGGCGCTCTACGCCTAGAGCCTGTTCCGAACTCGTTTTGCGTGGCGGTGCAAGTGGCGGAACCTCAGCGCCCGCCTGGACTGCGGATGCCCGGCCTTATGTATGACCAATACACGGCAGCCGGGCCGTCCTCGCCAGGCGAACGCTGAGAACCCGCGGCGGTGCAAGCTGCGAGGGTGGGCTAAACGCCTCCGGCGTTTCAAGACAAAGACCAAACCAGGCTCTGACCAATCGTGAACGGCGGTGCTCGTCATCGCCGTTCACGACCGCTGGTCAGCTGATTGCCCGGCGCATGCAGATCCGCTTGGCCGGGTCCAGGCCGAGCTCCGCCTCGTGGGCGACGAGCGCGGCCAGCTCCGGCGCCACGTCGTCGATCTCCCGGAAGCCGAGCCGCTCGTAGTACGGGCCGTTCCACGGCACCGACCGGAACGTGGTCAGCGTCAGCGCGGGCAGGCCCCGCTCCTCGGCCCACGCCTCGACGTGGTCGAGCAGCGCGCGGCCGATGCCCCGGCGCGCGTGGTCGGCGTGCACGCTGATCTGCGCGATGTGAGCGTTGCCGTCGATCAGCTCGACCAGCACGTAGGCCACGATCCGGGCGTCGACCTCGGCCACCCAGAGCCGCCCGGCGCGCTGGAACCCGGCCAGCACGTCGAGCTCGGGCGGCGGGTCGTCGGCGATCTCCGGCATCCCGACCGCGCGGAACGCCTCCCCCGCCGAGATCTCGATCTCCTGCAGACGCCCCAGCTCGGCCTCGCCGACGTTCCGGATCCTCACCCGCCCAGTGGATCAAATCCGGCCGGGCCGCTGCCACCGGATTTCCGCGCGGTGCCGGACCCGTGAGCGTTTCGGGGCGTCATAGCACCCCGAAGCACTCACGGGTCCTGTGCGGGCGCGGTCAGAGCGGGAGGTCTTCGGGCCTGGTGACCGGGCGGTCGCAGACGTAGCCCCGGCAGACGTACGCCGCCGGCGCTCCGCCGACCAGCGGCCGTCCCGCCAGCAGCGGCACGCCGGTCGCCTCCGGCTCCCCGGCCACCACCGCCGCTCCGCCCGGCGCGCGCCGCCGCGCCGCGGCGAGCAGCTCCGCCCGGTCGGCGTTGTCGGCTGCGCCGACGACCGCGACCTGCAGCGGTCCGTGCGCGCGCGCTTCCGCGGCGCTGAGCCAGTGCCCCGCGAAGCGGGGAGCCCGCTGCGCGAGCAACCCAGCGCGCGACAGCGCCTGCTCCGCGGCGCTGCGGTAGCGCGCGGTGCTCTCCGGCCCGACGAGCGCGGCAGCGGTGAGCAGCGCGGAGGTGAGCGCCGCGGCTCCCGACGGGCTCGCGTTGTCGGTCGGGTCGGAGGGGCGGCGGACCAGCGCTTCCGCATCGGCCGCGGTGTCGTGGAAGGTGCCCGGGTGGTCGGCGTCGCTGAACTGGTCCAGCGCCGTGTCGAGCAGCTCGCAGGCCGCCTCCAGCCAGCGCGGCTCGGCCGTGGCCTGGTGCAGCGACAGGAGACCGTCGGCGAAGCAGCCGTAGTCCTCCAGCACTCCGGCCGCGGTGCCCACCACGCCGTTGCGCGAGGTGCGGCGCAGTCGGTCGTCCACCAGGTGGCGCGAGAGCAGCAGGTCGGCGGCGGTCTCGGCCGCCTCCAGCCAGCGAGGTTCGTCGAGCGCCGCGGCGGCCTCCACCAGCGCTGTGATGGTCATGCCGTTCCAGGCGGTGACGACCTTGTCGTCCTTCCCCGGCTGGGCGCGGCTGTCGCGGGCTTCGCGGAGGCTGTCGCGGACCCGCCGCCAGCGGGCCGCGTCGTCCGGATCGCGCGGGAGCTGCAGGGTCGAGGTGCCGTGCTCGAAGGTGCCAGCCTCGGTCACCACCAGCAGTTCCGCCGCCCAGTCGCCGTCTTCCGCCCCCAGCACCTCGCGCAGCTGGTCGGGCGTCCAGACGTAGGTCAGCCCCTCGATGCCTTCGGTGTCGGCGTCCAGCGAGGCCGCGAAGCCGCCTTCCGGCGTGAGCAGGTCGGTCAGCAGGAACTCGGCCGTCTCGCGCGCCACCCGCTCGGCGAGCGGGTCGCCCAGGCGGGCCAGGTGCGCGTAGGCGCGGAGCAGCAGGGCGTTGTCGTAGAGCATCTTCTCGAAGTGCGGAACCACCCAGGCGTTGTCGACGCTGTAGCGCGCGAAACCGCCTGCGAGCTGGTCGTAGATGCCGCCGCGGGCCATCGCCGCGCAGGTGTCCTTGGCCAGTTCGAGCGCGGAGTGCCCGCTGCCCGGCTCGCCGAGCCGCTCGTGGTGGCGCAGCAGGAACTCGAGCACCATCGACGGCGGGAACTTCGGCGCATCGCCGAACCCGCCGTGGTCGGCGTCGAACTCGGCGTGCAGCCGGGACACCGCACCGGCCAGCACCTCTTCGTCCAAGATGGACTCCGGCAGCGGCGGGCGCTGCTCGGCCAGCTGCTCGACCACCCTGGCCGCGGCCTTGCGGACCTCCTCACCGCGACCGCTCCAGGCCTGCGCCACGGCGTCCAGCAGCTGGCGGAACGACGGCATCCCGGACATCGGGGCCACCGGGTAGTAGGTGCCGCAGTGGAAGGGCTCGCCGTCCGGGGTGAGGAAGCAGGTCATCGGCCAGCCGCCCTGCCCGGTCATGGCCTGGGTGGCCTCCATGTAGACGGCGTCGATGTCCGGCCGCTCCTCGCGGTCGACCTTGACGTTGACGAAGTGCTCGTTCATCAGCCGAGCGGTCTCGTCGTCCTCGAACGACTCGTGCGCCATCACGTGGCACCAGTGGCAAGCGGCGTACCCGACGGACAGCAGGACCGGCACATCGCGGCGGCGGGCCTCGGCGAACGCCTCGGGCGACCAGGGCCACCAATCGACCGGGTTGTCCGCGTGCTGGAGCAGGTACGGGCTGGTCGCGCCCGCGAGCCGATTAGCCATGCCCCCAGCCTCCCACTGCTCGCCGAGCCCTGACCAGCGGGCGGCTCGACGAAGACGGGCGGAGCCGGTCGCGCTCCCGACGCGACCGGACCCGCCCGGGACCGGTGGTCTTCCGCGGCTCAGGCGCCGGGCTGGATCGGGCCGACCTGCGTGCCTGCGTCGACGGTGATCTCGCCCAGCGCGCTGCTCACGCCGGAGAGCGAACCGTCGGCCTCCGGCAGGCGGAAGTCCACGCGGTCCGCCGGGGTGCCGCCCGGGACGTTGCGGACCTGGATGTCGAAGTGGACCGGCTGGCCGGGGCCGAATACGACCGTCCGGCCTTCGCCGTATGCCTCGGTCTGCACGCCGAGCGGCGCTTCGCCGCGGTAGAACACGACCTCGGCGGGCGAGCCGTTGAGCGTGCAGGGCGCGCTCGCGTCCATCGCGGTGAGCGTGACGTTGTAGTGCGAGTGCCCCGCGCTGCTGTCGGAGGGCGTGACGGTCGCGTCGAAGATGCCCGGCGCGCACGCGCTCGGCGGCGGGGGCGGCGGCGTCGCGAGGGCCTGGGAGGCGTTGAAACCGACTCCCGCGATCGCGGCGATCGCGAGCGAGGCACCGAATGCGCTGCGGCGGAAGAACTGGTTCATCGTGAGGCTCCCTGTTGGTTCTTTCTCCTTGCACCCCTGAAGACGGCTCGGAGCGGCAGCGGTTGCCGACGTCGGGCCGATAGTCGGATCGGCCACTCCGGAGCAACCTCGCCGCCTCCCGCGCGTCCGGGGTGAACCGGCCTCCGTTTCCGGGACGTGCTTGAGTAGGACGAGGACTTCTCAGAAAATGTGTTAACAACGAGATCGACCTCGGGAGCGGTTTTGACATCGACGACGATGTGCGCCTCGGTCCGCGACGACACGGCGGTCCCGGCCGCCGTGCGGGCGCAGGAGTAGCGGTGGCGGGCAGGACGCGACCGCCGGACGCGGTGGTCGAGCAGCGGCGGCAGGACGTGTTGCGGCAGGTCATCGAGCACGGCGAGGTCCGGATCACCGATCTCGCGGAGCGCTTCGAGGTCAGCCTCATGACGATGCACCGCGATCTCGACGCGCTCGTCGACCGGCGGCTGGTGCGCAAGCTGCGGGGCCGGGTGACGGCCTACCCGTCGCTGACCCTGGAGACCGCGACGCGCTTCCGGGTCGGGTTGCAGGTCGCCGAGAAGGAGGCGCTGGCCGACGCGGCCGCCGTCGAGGTCCAGCCCGGCATGACGCTGCTGGTCGACGACTCCAGCACGGTGTTCCCGCTGGCCCGCCGGATCGCCGAGGTGGCGGCGCTGCGGGTGTTCACCAACTCGCTCACCGTCGCGCAGATCCTCGCCGGTGCCGGGCACGAGGTGGGCCTGCTCGGCGGCCGCTACCGCGCCGAGTTCGACTCGTGCACCGGCCCGGAGGTGCTCAAGGCGCTGGACGGGCTGCACGCCGACGTCTCGTTCGTGTCGGCGGCGGCCGTCACCGAGGGCCACCTGTTCCACCCGGTCCGGGACTACGCCGAGATCAAGCAGCGCATCGTCGGCCGTGCGACGCGCAACGTGCTGCTGGTCGACCACTCCAAGTTCGGCAAGAGCGCGCCCTTCGCGCACGGCGATGTGGGCGCCTACGACCTGGTCGTCACCGATGCCGCCGCACCGGCGGCGGAGCTGGATGCGATCCGCGGTCTCGACACCGCTGTCCGCGTCGTGCCGATACCCGGGCTCGTGGCAACAACCGATCCAGACAGGGGAACCGATGCGCGCAGTTGACAGTCCGGCCGCAGGAGGCACGCGATGAGCCTGGTCGCCGGGGTCGACTCCTCCACCCAGTCCACCAAGGTCGTGGTGTGCGACAGCGAGACCGGGCAGGTGGTGCGGGAAGGCCGCGCCCCGCACCCGGACGGCACGGTCGCCGACCCGGCCGAGTGGTGGCACGCACTCAGCACCGCCACCGCCGGACTGCTCGACGACGTGGCGGGCATCGGCATCGCCGCGCAGCAGCACGGCCTGGTGGCGCTGGACGAACGCGGCGAGGTGGTCCGTCCCGCGCTGCTGTGGAACGACAACCGCTCCGCGCAGGCCGCGACCGACCTGACCGCGGAGCTCGGCGGTGCGCAAGCGACCGCCACCGCGATCGGCAGCGTGCCGGTGGCCAGCTTCACGGTCAGCAAGCTGCGGTGGATGGCCGAGCACGAGCCGGAGCTGGCCGACCGCGTCACCGATGTGCTGCTCCCGCACGACTGGCTGACCTGGCGGCTGACCGGCGAGATGGTCACCGACCGCGGCGACGCATCGGGCACCGGCTACTGGTCGCCCGGCGAGGGCCGCTACCGCGAGGACGTGCTGGCCACCGCCTTCGGCGGCCGCACCCCGCGCACGCCCCGCGTCCTGGGCCCGGCGGAACCGGCCGGCCGCACGCCGGACGGCAGGCTGGTGTCGGCCGGGACCGGCGACAACATGGGAGCCGCGCTGGGCCTGGCGATCGGCCCGGGCGACGTCGTGGTGTCCCTGGGCACCAGCGGCACCGTGTTCGCCTCGGCGGAGCACCCGAGCGCCGATCCGACTGGCACGATCGCCGGTTTCGCCGACGCCACCGGGCGATTCCTGCCTCTGGTGTGCACGCTCAACGCGGCCCGCGTGCTCACCTCGACGGCCGCGCTGCTGGGCGTGGAGATGGCCGAATTCGACCGCCTGGCCTGCGAAGCGGCGCCGGGCGCGGACGACCTCGTCCTGCTGCCTTACCTGGACGGCGAGCGCACGCCGAACCTCCCGGACGCCAGCGGCACGCTGCTCGGTCTCCGCCGCGACAACATGACCCCGCAGAACCTGGCCCGCGCGGCGGTCGAAGGAATGCTCTGCGGCCTCGCGACGGGTGTCGACGCGCTGCGTGAACAGGGCGTCGAGGTCCGCCGGGTGCTGCTCATCGGCGGTGCGGCGCAGTCCAAGGCGGTGCAGGTCGCGGCACCGCAGGTGTTCGGGGTCCCGGTGACGGTGCCCGCGCCCGCGGAGTACGTGGCCCGCGGCGCGGCCCGCCAAGCGGCCTGGGCCCTGACCGGCCACCAACCGCACTGGGAGCTCACGGGTTCGGCGGAACTGGAGGTCACCGACGACTCGGCGGGCGAGCGAATCCGCCACCACCACCGCGAGGCCTTCACCCAGGTCCACGGCGGCTGACGGATCGTGAGTGCGCAGGGCGCCCTGCGCACTCACGAACGTGCTCGAATGACGGCCGCCGCGGCGGGCCGATCCACTACCGTTCCAACGGAAGTTGAGCGAGCAGGGGGATCTCCGTTGCAACCAGGGCACCCGCAGTTCCAACCGCATCCGCGCCCGGCGGGCCCACCGCCCGGCATGCCGCCAGGACCGCCACCCGCCCGGCCCCCGATGCCACCGCGCCCCGCCGCACCGCCACCGGTGCAGCCGCCGGTGGCGGAAGCGACGCAGGTCATCCGCACCGAGCCGAAGCCCGACGGGCCGATCGACATCTTCGACCTCGCCGGTGTCGGCGATCCGCTCAAGCTCGACCCGAGCAAGCTCTGGCAGCGCCGCGACGACGGGCAGCGCTACCGGATTCCCATCGGCTTGGACGAGAACCAGCAACCGGTGGTGCTCGATCTGCTCGGATCCACGACCGCGTTCGGCGTTTTCGGTTCCACCGGCTCCGACAGAGCCCCGTACCTGCACAGCCTCCTGTTCGGGATGGCCGCGACGCACTCCCCGGCGGAGATCAGCTTCTTCTGCATCGGCGGCTCCGTCACTCAGCCGACCTGGAACTCGATCACCGAACTTCCGCACAGGGCGGCTGTCCAGACGACCAGCGAGGACCTCTACGACGAGCACCGGCTCATCGCCGCGCTGGAAGGAGAGCTGGAGCGGCGGGCCCAGCTCCTCGCCGGGATGTCCATGCAGCACTTCACCGACTACCAGGCCATCGAGTCCCAGACCAGGTTCGGTCCGATGCCGCTGCTGGTGGTCGCGGTCGACATGCTCCCGCACTTCCTCGAAGAAGCACCGGGTTTCGAGCGAACCCTGGGGAAGCTGATGTCTGCGGGTCGTCTGGGAATCAAGCTGCTCTTCAGCGCCTTCGGACCAGATGAACTGCCGAGGCGCCTCGCGTACAGATTCGACTCGGTAGTGCTGCACACCTGTGCGGAATCCGACTCCAAGCCGCTGCTGGGAGACGACCGCGCGCTGCACCTCCGGCCCGATCAGGCTTACCTGGTGGGCGGAGTCAAGAAACCGGTGCTGTTCCGCACCGCCCACGCCAACCTGCGCCACCCGTCGAGTTCCCCGGACACCCCGGCCTACCGGTTGTTCGCAGACGGCTTGCAACACAAGGCACCGCCGGCCAAGAAGCTCCTGCTGCCGAAACCTGGGATAGAACCGCCGTCCGGCGTGGACGCCCCGCTGCCCCGGCTGACCACCAGCGAGGACCGCGGCTACGGGGCCGAGACCACATCGCCGCCGGTCGTCTCCATCGGAACCGTCGACAACCCGCGCGAGCACCGGCAGGACCCGCTGCAGCTGGACTTCACCGGCGCCGACAGCAGGCTCGCGATCGTCGGGCGGCCCGGCAGCGGCAAGACCACCACGGTGCTGACCGCCCTGATGGCACTGGCGCTGACCAGCACTCCGACCGAAGTTCGCTTCCACTGCCTGGCCTTCGGCGGCAACGGCCTGCTACCGCTGCGGAACCTGCCGCACAGCGGTGCCGTCGTGCAGAGCCGGTCCCCGAAGCAGGTGGAACAGGCCCTGGCGCACCTGGAATCCACATTGGACAACCGGGCGCGGTTCTTCGTCGCGGAGGGGATCGATTCCGCCGCCGATTTCCGCCGCAGGCGCGCCGAAGCTGATTTCGGCGAAGAGGCCACCGACCACTTCCTCGTCGTCGACGGCTGGCCGGAGGTGCACCAGCACCCCGGCCTCGCCGAACGCGTGCTGCGCCTGGCGCGGCGCGGGACGGAGCACGGCATCCACCTGATCGTCACGGCCAACCGCTGGGACGACCTGCCGCGCGAACTGCGCGAACTCGTCGGCGGCCGGATCGAGCTGCGGCTCACCGATCCACGCGAGTCGCTGGTCTCCACCGCAGCGGCGCAACGGCTCCCGGACGAGGCCGGTCACTGCCTGCGCCAGGAGCTGTGGGGCGCGATCAACCTGCCCGTGCTCGACGACGACCTGCCCAGCTACTTCGAGTACGTCGAATCCGGGCTACCGGAGGACCTGCCCGCCAAGACCCGGGAGCTCGTCGCCCGCATCGACGAGTCCTGGAAGGGGCCCCGCTTCCGCCAGCTCGGCCACGAGCGGACAGCGGTCGACCACGACGACCTCCCGCGGTCCGAACCGCACGCCATCCCGCTCGGCATCGACGACGGTGGCGAGCCCGTGCTCCTCGACCTGAGCGGCGAGAACCCGCACCTCCTGATCACGGGCGGGCCGGAATCCGGCAAGAGCACGGCTATCCGCACCGTGCTGCGCGGAATCGCGAGCGCGTACTCGCCGAAGCAGGCCAAGGTGCTGCTGATCGACTACAAGCGCGAGCACCACCACGCGCTGATCTCGGAAGACCACCTGCTGGCGTGGAACCGCACCTGGGAGGACTCGATCCGGGACCTGGCGCAGGTCATCGCGTCCCTGCGCAAGCGGCGCGGCCCGGCGGCGTGGTCCGGCCCGGAGCTGTTCGTGGTCGCCGACGACTTCCACGAAGTCAGCCGCAGAGCGGAGCTGCGCTCGCTGGGCGGCCTCGACGAGTTCCTCCCGGACGCCCACGAGGTCGGCCTGCACCTGGTCGTGGCGAGCAACGGCCTGCACCCGCACCAGCGCAACAGCATCGTCCCCGGCCTCGGACACTGCGCCCACCAGCTGCTGCTGAAGGACGCGACCGGCCCGGAGTGGCTGACCGGTGCACCGGCCGAACGGCCGCGGGAACAGGGCGAAGCACGACTGCTCAGGCCGGTCGGCCCGAGCGCCCGCCTCCGCTTCCCGAAGATCCCACCGCCGGAATGAACGAAAGCGGGGCCGCCCGGTCGCACCGGACGGCCCCGCTTTGCTCCCCCTGCTAAGGGGTTTCGTCTTTGTCGGGCTTAGTCTCGCCCTTCTCCGCTTCCGCGGCTTCGGTTTCGCGGGCCGCTTCGGCTCGCTTCACCTTCGCCGGGGCCGCCGCGGCGGCCTTGTCCTCGTCGAAGACCACCGGCACCTTGCGCAGGTGCTTGGTCATCGAGCGGATCAGGAAGACCACCGCCACGGCGAACAGGATCAGCAGCACCAGGCCGACCGGCGAGGACTTGCCGAAGTCCTCGCCCTGCCCGCCCGGGTCGTTCGGCGGTGCCGGGGCCTGCGCGAGCACGTAGGCCGCGGTTTCCAGGGCAGTCATGCGCACACCTTCTCCTGCACACCGGAGAACAGGTCGTCCTCCGGCAACGTGGTGTCGACCAGGGACCGGACCAGCTCGTAGTCCTCGGTCGGCCACAGCTCCTGCTGGATGTCCAGCGGCACCGCGAACCACCTGCTGTTCGGGTCGATCTGCGTCGCGTGGGCGCGCAGCGCGTCATCGCGCTGGGCGAAGTACTCGGCGCACTCGACCCGGGTGGTGACCCGCTCGTCCGGATCGGGCCGCGAGGAGTCCCACTTGGCCAGCCACTCGCCGTAGGGCGACTCGATGTCGCGGGCCAGCAGCGCCTCGTGGAAGAGCTGCATGCGCTTGCGGGAGAAGCCGTGCGAGTAGTACAGCTTCAGCGGCTGCCACGGCTCCCCGGCGTCCTGGTACAGGTCGGGGTCGCCGGCCGCGTCGAAGGCCGCCACCGAGATCTCGTGGCACCGGATGTGGTCCGGGTGCGGGTAGCCGCCGTTCTCGTCGTAGGTGATCACCACGTGCGGGCGGAACTCGCGCATCACCGCGACCAGCTCCCGGGTGGACACCTCCACCGGCGTGGTGGCGAACACGCCCTCCGGCAGCGGCGGGAGCGGGTCGCCCTCCGGCAGGCCGGAGTCGACGAAGCCCAGCCAGCGGTGCTGCACACCGAGGATCTCGGCCGCCTCCGCCATCTCCTGCCGCCGGACCTCGGTGAGGTTCTCGATGACCTCGGGCCGGTCCATGGCCGGGTTGAGGATGCTGCCCGCTTCACCTCCAGTGCAGGTGACCACCATCACCTCGTGCCCTTCGGCCACGTAGCGCGCGGTGGTCGCGGCTCCCTTGCTGGACTCGTCATCCGGGTGCGCGTGCACCGTCATCAGCCGCAGCTTGTCCGCCATCGCCGGGTAATCCCCTCCTGCTTCGCAGCATCTCTCCTGAACACGGCCCCGCTGACAGGCCGCAGGACACCCCAGGGATACTTAACGTGGATGTCGGGCCCCATTGTTCCCGGTGCGCCCGACGAACCGAGCGCCAGCCCCCGCGAGCGGGGGTCGGCAAGACCAGGCGAAAGGCTTCTCGAGCCGGTGACGCACCCGCAGATCCCGCAGGACCGGTACGGGTCGCGCGCGAAGAAGGCGCGACTGCGACCGGGCCGTCGCTGGCTGCTCTTCGCGGTCGTGCTCGCCGCCCTGGTCGGTGTGTCGGTCGTCGCCTACCAGAACTTCGGCACCGCGCCCATCGAGGGCAAGCAGGTCGCCTTCGAGATCGTCGGCGAGGACTCCGTCCGCATCGTGGTCGAGGTCCAGCGCGACGATCCGCAGCGCCCCGCCGCGTGCGTGGTGCGCTCCCGCGCCAAGTCGGGTGAGGAGATCGGCCGCAAGGAAGTCCTCATCCATCCTGCGGACGGCGTGACCAGGCAGGAAACTGTGTTGCGCACGTCCCCCGGACCGGCCACCGGGGAGGTGTACGGCTGCACTTACAACGTTCCTGAATATTTGTCCACCCACACGCGGCCAACTGGGTGAAGACAGGCGTTCCACGCCGGGCGCTGGGAAAATGCAGCCCCTCGGCGTGGCGTTTCGTGCTATCGTCGAGCGCAGCACGGCCCCGCGAGGGCCGTGTTTTTCCGTTACTTGGCCATCGAGCCGGAAAACAATGCGGAAATGCAATGGTGCCCGTGATGGAGTCGCGGGACGCAGTCGACGAGGAGTGGTGACCGTGAGCGAGACCCAGGTGACCTGGCTGACCCAGGATGCTTACGACCGGCTCAAGGGTGAGCTGGACGAGCTCGTGGGCAACCGCCCGGTGATCGCCGCGAAGATCAACGAAGCCCGCGAGGAGGGCGACCTCCGGGAGAACGGCGGGTACCACGCCGCTCGCGAGGAGCAGGGCCAGATCGAGGCCCGCATCCGCCAGCTCCAGGAGCTGCTGCGCACCGCCAAGGTCGGCGACGTGCCCACCGAGTCCGGTGTGGCCCGCCCCGGGTCGGTGCTGACCGTCCGCTACGACGGCGAGGACGAGACCGAGAAGTTCCTGCTGGCCACCCGCGAGGAAGGCGCGCACGGCGACCTGGAGGTCTACTCCCCGAGCTCCCCGCTGGGCCAGGCGCTGCTGGACGCCAAGGAGGGCGAGACCCGCGAGTACGAGCTGCCCAACGGCGGCACCATGAAGGTCACCCTGGTCAAGGCGGAACCCTTCGCCGGCTGACCCTCCGGGGTGCCGCGCCGTGCCCGCCGCGGTCCGCTTCTCGATCGTCGTTAGGCATCGAAAGCAGTTGTGGCACTTAAAAAGAAAAGAAAGACGAGTTCCGCGAGAACATCGTTGAATCTCGCATCGCGGGCGCCCACGCATTGGGCGCCCGCGATGTTTTCATTCCGCTGATTTCGCGAGGCGTTCCAGGAGCGGGCGCACTCGGGGCGCCACCGGGGTGGACAGGGCTATCGATGTCGAGGTGCGGCGGACTCCGGTGACGCCGACGACTTCGTCGATCACCCGTTGCAGGTCCGCGTTCGAGCGGGCCACCATGCGGACGAACAGATCGCCCTGCCCGGTCGTCGCGTGCACCTCGCACACCTCATCTATCGCGGCCAGCTGCTCGGCCACCAGCGCGCGGTGCCCCTGGGCGATCTCCAGCACCGCGAAGGCCGTCAGGCCGTAACCCATCGCCGCCAGGTCGAGCTCCGGCGGGAAGCCCAGCAGGATGCCGCGCTGCACCAACCGGTCCATCCGCGCCTGCACGGTGCCGCGTGCCACGCCCAGCCGGCGGGAGCACTCCAGCACGCCCAGGCGGGGCTCGTCGGACAGCAGCAGCAGGAGGCGCGCGTCCAGCGCGTCCAGGCCCTCGTCCTTGGGAGCCATGTCACACCCTCCGCTCGTGAAGAGGCGATTCATCCAGCCGATCCGATCGAATACTGATCAGATTGCCCATCGAAATCAAGTGCGGTTGCCCAGGATGACCGCCCGGCGCACCCTGAGCGCAGCACCGCTCAGGGGGAGGACATCGTGACCGGCACCGTCAACCGAGGGAACCAGCCCGAGCAGCTCGACGACGTCACCTTCGACCAGATGCGCCGCCTCGTCGGCCTCGTCGAGCACGACGACGCGAAGGACCCGTTCCCGGTCAGAGCGCTCGACGCGGTGGTGTTCGTCGTCGGCAACGCCACCCAGAGCGCGCTGTTCTACCAGGTGGCCTTCGGCATGGAGCTGGTCGCCTACTCCGGCCCGGAGACCGGCAACCGCGACCACAAGGCGTTCGTGCTCAAGTCCGGCTCGGCGCGCTTCGTGCTCAAGGGCGCCGTCGACCCGGACAGCCCGCTGGCCGACCACCACCGGCGGCACGGCGACGGCGTCGTCGACCTGGCCCTGGACGTGCTCGACGTCGACAAGTGCGTCGAGCACGCGAGAGCGCAGGGCGCGACCGTGCTGGCGGAGCCGCACGACACCTCCGACGAGCACGGCACGGTCCGCAGCGCCGCGATCGCCACCTACGGCGAGACCCGGCACACGCTGCTCGACCGCAGCCGCTACACCGGCCCCTACCTGCCCGGATACCTCGCGCAGCGGGGCAGCTACGTCAAGCCCGCGGACTCGCCGAAGCGGTTGTTCCAGGCCGTCGACCACTGCGTGGGCAACGTCGAGCTCGGCCAGATGGACCGCTGGGTGGACTTCTACAACCGGGTCATGGGCTTCGTGAACATGGCCGAGTTCGTCGGCGACGACATCGCCACCGACTACTCCGCGCTGATGAGCAAGGTGGTCGCCAACGGCAACCACCGCGTCAAGTTCCCGCTCAACGAGCCGGCCGCGGGCAAGCGCAAGTCGCAGATCGACGAGTACCTGGAGTTCTACCGGAGCCCCGGCTGCCAGCACATCGCGCTGGCCACCGGCGACATCATCAAGACGGTCACCGCGATGCGGGCCGCCGGCGTGGAGTTCCTGAAGACGCCGGACACCTACTACGACGACCCGGAGCTGCGAGCGCGCATCGGCGAGGTGCGGGTGCCGATCGAGACGCTGAAGGAGCACGGCATCCTGGTCGACCGCGACGAGGACGGCTACCTGCTGCAGATCTTCACCAAGCCGATCGGCGACCGGCCGACGGTGTTCTACGAGATGATCGAGCGCCACGGCTCGCTCGGCTTCGGCAAGGGCAACTTCAAGGCCCTCTTCGAAGCGATCGAACGCGAACAGGAACGCCGCGGAAACCTCTGACCTCGGGTGCCACCGCGAATCGACGGTCACTCGAGCAACACGTTGGGTACCCTCGGAGGAGCGGCCAGTCGCGGCGGGGGCGATGCGCGACCGCCGAACAGCCCAGGCAGCGGATCACCGCACGAGATCACCGGACAGGGGGAAGCATGTCGCAGCTGACTCCGGCCAACCGCGCTCTTCCGCTGGTCACCGGCGTGCTCACCGCGGCCGCGCTGTCCGGTGCCGCGGTCTTCGCGGTGCTGCAGTCCGGGTGCGACGATCCCGGCTCCTACCAGGTGCGCGAGGACGCGGTCGAGCTGATCGGCGGCTGCCTGCAGCCGGACGACCTCCCGGTCCACCCGCGTCCCCCGGCAGGCCAGGACGGCGACGACCCGGCGATGGCCCGGTAACACGCAATTTCAATGGAAATCAGACCCACAACTTCAATGGAAGTTGCGTCCCGTCGGCGTGTCGGGTGCCCGACACGCCGACGGTGCGTCAGTGCCACGCGACTTCAATGGAAATCGGACGTCTGATTTCCATTGAAATCGCGGCAGCGGACGATCAGCCCAGCGCCTGGAGGACGTCCTCGACCAGGTCGTCGGCGTCCTCGATGCCCACCGAGAGGCGGACCAGCTCGGCCGGGACCTGCAGCATCGAGCCCGCGGTGCTCGCGTGCGTCATGCGGCCGGGGTGCTCGATCAGCGACTCCACCCCGCCCAGCGACTCGGCCAGCGTGAACAGCCGGGTGCGCGCGCAGACCTGCAGCGCGGCCTCCTCGCCGTCGGCGTGCAGGAACGAGATCATCCCGCCGAAGTGCCGCATCTGCTTGGCCGCGACCTCGTGGCCGGGGTGCTCCGGCAGCCCCGGGTAGAGGACCTTCGCGACCTTGGGATGACCGGCCAGCGCGGCGACGATCCGCTCCGCGTTGGCGCTGTGCCGCTCCATGCGGAGCGCGAGGGTCTTGGCACCGCGCAGCGTGAGGAACGCGTCGAACGGCCCCGGCACCGCGCCCGCGCCGTTCTGCAGAAACGCGATCTGCTCGGCCAGCTCGTCGTCGGAGGTGATCACGGCACCGCCGACCACGTCGGAGTGCCCGCCCAGGTACTTCGTCGTCGAGTGCACCACGACGTTCGCGCCGAGCTCCAGCGGCTGCTGCAGGAACGGCGAGGCGAAGGTGTTGTCCACCACCAGCTTCGTGCCCGCCTCGCGGGACACCTGCGCCAGCGCGGCGATGTCGGCGATATTGAGCAGCGGGTTGGTGGGCGTCTCGATCCAGATCAGCTTGGTGTTCGGCTGGATCGCCGCGCGCACCGCGTCCACATCGGACACCGGAGCCGGGGTGTACTCGATGCCCCAGCCGGTCAGCACCTTGTCGATCAGCCGGAACGTGCCGCCGTAGGCGTCGTCCGGGATGACCAGGTGGTCGCCCGGCCGCAGGGTCGCCCGCAGCACCGCGTCGGTGGCGGCCATGCCGGAGGCGAACGCGCGCCCGTGGCGGCCGCCTTCCAGCTCCGCCAGGCACTGCTCCAGCGCGGTGCGGGTGGGGTTGCCGGTGCGCGAGTACTCGTAACCCCCGCGCATCCCGCCCACCCCGTCCTGGGCGTAGGTCGAGGTGGCGTGGATCGGCACGATCACCGAGCCGGTCGTCGGGTCCGCCTCCTGCCCCGCGTGAATCGCGCGGGTAGCAAAGCCATCACTCATGTGCAGCAGCGTACGGCCCGGCGGCGGCCCCGCCGACTCGGGCCCGAACGCGAAGCGGCCCCCGACCGGGCTGGTCGGGGGCCGCTTCGGAACTAGCTCAGCGGGTCACCACTGCGGCGGCTGCGGGCCACCGGGCGGCGGCGGGTAGCCACCGGGCTGACCCGGCTGCTGGCCCGGCTGGCCGAACTGCTGCTGCTGACCGAACTGGCCCGGCTGACCGGGCTGACCCGGCTGGCCGAACTGCTGCGGCTGGCCGTAGCCACCGGCGACCGGAGCCGGAGCACCGGCGCCTGCCGAGGCCAGGTACGCCTTGGTGCCCGGCAGGAAGGCCAGCACACCGAGCGCGATGGCGATCAGGATGCCAAGGATGGCGGTGAACATGTAGAAACCGCCCGCCGCCGAGTACATGCCGCTGAAGAGCAGGATCAGCTGGCCGATGACGTACAGGCCCGAAGCGGCGGCAACCAGGATCGAGCCGATGCTCTTCTTGATGATGACCATGATGCCGCCGCCCAGCAGGGTCAGGCTGGAGAGCATCAGGATGATGTAGACCGTCATCACCAGGCCGTACGACGGCAGCTCCGGCAGCTCCGTGGGAGAAATGCCGTACTCGCTGAGGTCTCCCAGCGACTCCTGGGCCTTCTTGGCCTCCTCGTACACGGCGTAGGTCGCGCCGAGGCCGATCAGGCCGATCAGGTTGAAGATCGAGCCGATGCCACCGATGACCGTCGCAACCCAACCGACGGTCAGCGCGAGGCCCTTGCTGCCCTGGCCCTGGCTCGCCGGCTGGCCGTAGGCGGCCTGCGGCGGCTGGGCGCCGAAGCCCGGCTGGGCCTGCGGGGCCGGGAAGCCGCCACCGGGCGTGCCCGGCTGCGCCGGGAAGCCGCCCGGCTGGCTCTGGGTGCCCGGCTGCTGGTACATCGGCTGCGCGGGCTGCGCCGACGGCGGCACCATCGCAGTCGCCTCAGCACCACCGGCCAGGCCGGGCTGCTGGTACATCGGCTGCGGCGGCTGCATCGACGGCGGCACGACCTGCGTCGAGTCGGACGGCGGCTGCGGCTGTCCCTGCGACTGCACGGGCCGCACGACCTGAGTCGCGTCGCTGCCAGCCTGGTTGGGGTCCTGCGGGTCCATCCGGTTCGAGATGGGGTCCGAACCCTGCTGACCGCCGTCCGGCGGCTGCGGAGAGCTCATCGGGTTGTCCTACTCCCTCGGGGCGTAATGCGAAAGCCTGGGCATTCGGAAGCACACGCTATCTGATGACCGGGCAGCGTAGTGCCGTTCTGTAACAAGTCGTCATCGACCGGCGATGAATCCAAGCACATCTTGCCGGGTGACCACTCCGGCGGGCTTGCCGTCGATCAACACCATCGCCCCGTCGGCCCCGGCCAGCGCCGTCATCGCGCGGCTGACCTCCTCACCCGCACCGATGGTCGGCAGCGGCGCGGACATGTGCGCCTCGACCCGGTCGGCCAGGTTCGCGCGGCCGGCGAACAGCGCGTCCAGCAGGTCGCGCTCGTTGACCGCGCCCGCCACCTCGGCGGCCATGATCGGCGGCTCCGCGCGCACCACCGGCATCTGCGAGACGCCGAACTCGCGCATGATCGCCACCGCCTCGGCGACGGTCTCGTTCGGGTGAACGTGCACCAGGTCCGGGATGGTGCCGTCCTTGCGGCGCAGCACGTCGCCGACCGAGCCACCGGCGTGGTCCGGCGACAGGAAGCCGTAGGAGGCCATCCACGAGTCGTTGAAGACCTTGGTCAGGTAGCCGCGGCCGCCGTCGGGCAGCAGCACCACGATCACGTCGTCCGGGTCCGCGGTCTCCGCGATCTCCAGGGCCGCCGCGACCGCCATCCCGCAGGAACCGCCGACCAGCAGCGCCTCCTCGCGGGCCAGCCGCCGGGTCATCTCGAACGAGGCCGCGTCGGAGACCGCCACGATCTGGTCGCAGATCCCGCGGTCGTAGGTGCTCGGCCAGAAGTCCTCGCCGACGCCCTCCACCAGGTAGGGCCGCCCGTTGCCGCCGGAGTAGACCGAGCCCTCCGGGTCGGCGCCGATCACCTTCACCCGCCCGTCGGAGACCTTCTTCAGGTACTCCCCGGTGCCGGAGATGGTGCCGCCGGTGCCGATGCCGGCGACGAAGTGCGTCACCTTGCCATCGGTCTGCGCCCAGATCTCCGGGCCGGTGGAGTGCACGTGGGACTCCGGATTGGCCGGGTTGGCGTACTGGTTCGGCTTCCAGGCGCCGTCGATCTCCTGGACCAGGCGGTCGGAGACGCTGTAGTAGGAGTCCGGGTGCTCCGGCTCGACCGCGGTCGGGCACACCACGACCTCGGCTCCGTAGGCCTTCAGGACGTTGCGCTTGTCCTCGCTGACCTTGTCCGGGCAGACGAAGACGCAGCGGTAGCCCTTGCGCTGGGCGACCATGGCCAGTCCGACACCGGTGTTGCCGGAGGTCGGCTCCACGATCGTCCCGCCGGGCCGCAGCTCGCCGGACGCCTCGGCGGCCTCGATCATGCGCTGCGCGATGCGGTCCTTCACGCTGCCACCGGGGTTGAGGTATTCGACCTTGGCCAGCACCCGCGCCTTGCCGGTTGCCACCGCGTTCAACCGCACCAGGGGGGTGTTGCCCACCAGGTCGGTGACGTGCTCGACGTAGTCCACGTCCGGTCCTCGATCCTTCCCAGACTGCTGTTGTGGCAACGAGCCTAATCTGCTGGTCACCGGCCAACCCACCGAGGCTTTTCCCATTCGTTTCCCAGTCCCGTGAAACCTGCCGGGCGGCCGGGGCGACATACCGGTGGGGAGCAGATTCGCGCTCTCCGGCGTTCTAGTCATGACGGGATCTCCTCGCCGCGCGAGCGGGGCGAGGATGACCATCCCGTTCGTCGCGGCCGGCCGTTGCCCGGACGGCCCGGACCGGTTCAGGGAGGGCCGCATGATCGCAGCGAAGGCACTCCGGCTCGCCTTGCTGGCGGCGGGCACCGCCGGAGGGCTCTCCGGCGCCGCGTACGGACTGCTCAACGGGCAGTCGAGGTACGCGCGGCGGGTGATCGGCCCACCGGCGAACGACCCGCTGCGCGCCGACGGCGTCCACCTGCCGAACGGCACCGGCCCGGTGCCGCGGCGGGAGCTGCCCGCCGGCGTCGAGCCGCTGGAGTTCGCGGTGCTCGGCGACTCCGCCGCGGCCGGGCTGGGCGTGGACTTCCCGGCCGAGCTGCCCGGGGTGCTGATGGCGCGCGGGCTCGCCGAGGAGCTGGACCGGCCGGTCGCGCTGACCACCCGCGCCATCGTCGGCACCACCTCGCAGGAGCTGTCGGCGCAGGTGGACGCCGTGCTGGTGCGGCCGCCGCGGCTGGCGCTGATCATCATCGGGGCCAACGACGTCACCTCGAAGCTGGCGGTCGCGACGTGCGCCGAGCTGCTGGGCGCCGCGGTGCGGCAGCTGGTCGGGGCCGATGTGGCGGTGGTCGTCGGCACCTGCCCGGACCTGGGCGCGATCCGGCCCATCCCGCAGCCGCTGCGGTCGGTCGCGCGGCGCTGGAGCCTGGCGCTCGGCCGCGCGCAGCGGCGGGCGGTGGAGGCGGCGGGCGGGCACGCCGTTCCGCTGGCCGACCTGCTGTCGCCGGAGTTCCTCGCCAGGCCCGGCGAGTTCTTCAGCCCGGACCGGTTCCACCCGTCGGCCGCCGGGTACGAGGCCGCGGCGGCGATCCTGCTGCCCGCGATGTGCGCGGCCATCGGCGAGTGGGAGGGCGGTCCGCTGCCGACCGCGCCGACCCGGTCCGAGACGGCCGAGGCGCGCCGTCCGACCAGCCGCATCGTGGCCGGCCTCAACCGCCACCTGCACCGCCGCACGCCCTGACGTACCAATCGGTCGGTTGTTTCCTTGTCCGGTGACCGCGGTCACCGCCAAGATGGAGTCAGCGGATCTAAAGTGACCGACCAGTAGGTCAACGCCCGCGACTGCGAACGAAGGAGTTCCCATGCCCGAAGCAGTCATCGTCGCCACCGCCCGATCCCCCATCGGCCGCGCAGGCAAGGGATCGCTGAAGGACCTCCGCCCGGACGACCTCACCGCGCAGGTCGTCCGCGCCGCGCTGGACAAGGTGCCCGAGCTCGACCCGGCCGAGATCGACGACCTGATGCTCGGCTGCGGTCTGCCCGGCGGCGAGCAGGGCTACAACATGGCGCGCGTGGTCTCGGTGCTGCTCGGCTACGACCAGCTGCCCGGCACCACCGTCACCCGCTACTGCTCGTCGAGCCTGCAGACCAGCCGGATGGCGCTGCACGCGATCAAGGCCGGCGAGGGCGACGTGTTCATCAGCGCCGGCGTCGAGATGGTCTCCCGGTTCGCCAAGGGCAACTCCGACTCGCTCGAGGACACCAAGAACCCGCTGTTCGCCGACGCCCAGGCGCGCACCCAGCAGACCGCCGAGCAGGGCGCGGACTCCTGGACCGACCCGCGCACCCTGGACCTGTTGCCGGACGTCTACATCCCGATGGGCCAGACCGCGGAGAACCTGGCGCGGGTCAAGGGCATCAGCCGCGACGAGATGGACGACTTCGGCGTCCGTTCGCAGAACCTGGCCGAGAAGGCGATCGCCAACGGCTTCTGGGCCCGCGAGATCACGCCGGTCACCACCCCGGACGGCAAGGTCGTCGACGCCGACGACGGCCCGCGCGCGGGCGTGACCAAGGAGGGCGTGTCCGGCCTCAAGCCGGTGTTCCGCCCGGACGGCCGGATCACCGCGGGCAACTGCTGCCCGCTCAACGACGGCGCCGCCGCCCTGGTGATCATGAGCGACACCAAGGCGAAGCAGCTGGGCCTGACCCCGCTGGCGCGCATCGTGTCCACCGGCGTCTCCGGCCTGTCGCCGGAGATCATGGGCCTGGGCCCGGTCGAGGCGTCGAAGCAGGCGCTCAAGCGGGCCGGTCTGGGCATCGGCGACATCGACCTGGTGGAGATCAACGAGGCGTTCGCCGCCCAGGTGATCCCCTCCTACCAGGACCTGGGCATCCCGCTGGAGAAGCTGAACGTCAACGGCGGCGCGATCGCGGTGGGCCACCCGTTCGGCATGACCGGCGCCCGCATCACGACGACGCTGATCAACTCCCTGCAGTGGCACGACAAGCAGTTCGGCCTGGAGACGATGTGCGTCGGCGGCGGCCAGGGCATGGCCATGGTCCTCGAACGCCTCTCTTGATGGAATTCCAGGCTCATCCTGCGTAGCGGTGCGGGTAGCGGAACCTCAGAGGCCGCCTGGCTGCGGGATCCCGTTCTGATGTATGACCAGTACACGGCGAACGGGCTGTCCTCGCCAGGCAACCTCTGAGAACCCGCGGCGGTGCGAGTTGCGAGGGTGGGCTATGCGCCTGCGGCGCATGCGACACCTGGCCCTCGGTGCCGGTCGCCCTTCGCGGTCACTGTTCACCACCGAGAACGACTGACGCCGGCAACACAGCGGGGCCCTGCCGTCCGGATCGGACGGCAGGGCCCCGTTGTCGTTCTGCTGGGAGGTCAGTCCCGCTGGAAGTAGGACAGCAGGCGCAGGATCTCCAGGTAGAGCCAGACCAGCGTGGTCATCAGCCCGAAGGCGATGTACCAGGAGAACTTGGCGTCCACGCCGCTCTTGATCGCCTGGTCGGCGGCGTCGAAGTCCAGCAGGAAGCTGAACGCCGCGATGCCGATGCACAGCAGGCTGAAGCCGATGGCCAGCGCACTGCCGTCGCGCAGGCCGAGGCCGCCCGAGGTGAAGAAGCCGGCGATCAGGTTCACCAGCATCAGCACGGCCGCACCGGCGGCCGCACCGATGATCCACTTGGTCAGCTTCGGGGTGACCCGGATCGCGCCGGTCTTGTAGACCACCAGCATGGCCGCGAAGACACCGATGGTGCCCGCGATCGCCTGCATGACGATGCCGGGGTTGCCGACCCACATGGCGAACACGTAGCTGATGCCGCCGAGGAACACGCCCTCGACCGCGGAGTAGGCGATGACCAGCCCGGGGCTGACCTTCTTCTTGAAGATGATCACCAGCGAGAGGACCAGGCCGATGATCGCGGCCGGCAGCGCCAGCGCGACCGCGGTCGGGCCGACCAGGTAGGTCAGCGTGCCCGTGATCACCGCCAGACCGAGGGTGATCGCGGTCTTGGTGACCACGTCGTCGATCGTCATCGGGCGCGAGGTCTGCGGCGGCGCCGCCGGTGCCTCGCCGTAGGGCGAAGCGGGCTGCCCCTGGCCGTAGTTGAAGTTCGCGTAACCGCCGGTCGTCGGCAGGTTGCGGAACGCGGGGTTGCTCGTTGTGCGCAACTCATCCTCCTGGGCGTGCTTGCGCCGTCACTCGGAACAACGCTCGGCAGCGCTGACCGGTTCCCGGATCGGTAAAAGCGACTTTACCCGTCGGTACGGGATGTCCCCATCTCCCCCGGAAACTACTCGGTATCGATTTCCGGCGATATCGATCACATCCGGTCGCCAACCTTTCTACGCCGGTGCACCGAGTGACGGGAAACGGGTGATCGCGACCACTCGACTCGTCTCATCGGGTGGTATCAGCGCGCCGCGCCCGCCCGACCTTCGACGCGGAGTGATCGACAACATCAACCGGATGACCTCTTGTTGACACGCTCCGTGATCGGAAGTATCGCGTCGGGCGCCCGCGCGATTCCTGGTCGGGGTTCAGCGGAACGAACGAGCGGCGCCGCATCACCTCCACCACCGGAACTGGAGCTCGCATGCGCATGTTCAAGAAATGGGTCACGGCGGTGCTGGGCACCGCCGTGCTCACCGGGGGGAGCCTGCTGGCCCTCCCCGGTGCCGCCGGCGCCGACCCGCAGGAAGCGGTCGGCCACGAGACCAGGCCCGGGCAGCCGTACCGGGGCAACCCGGATCCGGCCCGCGACTGGCTCGGCTCCTACCTCGTCAACGGCCAGCAGGTGTGGTGCGTGCAGTTCGCGCTGACCGCGCCGGACAGCAACGAGGAGTACCGGCCGGGCGACGAGCTCAAGACCAAGTGGGGCACCGCGATCCCCGCCGACACCGCCGCCGACATCTCCTACCTGCTGCTGCGCTACGGCAACACGCAGTCGCCCGACGAGGCCGCCGCGCTCGCGCACCTGCTGCACTCGTGGACCGCCGCGCCGCGCAGCCAGGCCGACCTCGACCCGAACAACGACTTCAGGCGGATCGGCTACGACGTCGACGGCCACCTCGCCAAGCTGCCGCAGGGCGCCAAGGCCGCGGTGGAGTCGTTCAAGGCGGAGGCCAGCGCGAACCGCGGCCCCTGGGAGGCCGCGCTGACCTCGCCGGAGGGCGAGCAGACCATCGGTCAGGCCGCGGAGTGGACCCTGACCGTGCAGCGCCCCGACGGCAAGGGCATCGGCGGCGTGCCGGTGCAGCTGTCCACCACCGACGTCGAGATCGAGGGCGTCGAGGCGAACGGCACCGTCACCACGCCGGAGGACGGCAGCCCGCTGGTGCTCAAGGTGACGCCGACCGGGCCGAACCCGAAGATCGCCGGGAAGCTGTCCGCCCCGGCCGAGCGGCCGTACGTGCGGCAGGCCGTCAACCAGCCCGACTCCACCCAGCGCGTGGTGTCCACCGGCGGTGAGCAGGAGCTCACCGTCGAGGCCGCGACCACCGCGGTGACCGCGCCGGGCGTGGTGAAGGTCGGCAAGACCGACGCGGAGAGCCAGGCCGGCATCGCCGGCGTCTCGCTGCGCGTGACCGCCGCCGACGGCTCGCCCGCCGTGCGCCAGGACGGCACCCCGCTGGTCGGCGAGGACGGCGAGCCCCTCGTGGTCGTCACCGGCGAGGACGGCACCGTGGAGGTCCCCGACCTGCGCACCCCGCAGGAGATCACCATCACCGAGGTCAAGCCCGCCCCCGGCTACGAGGAGGCCTTCGACGAGGCCTACCCGCCGTCGGTGACCGGCACCGTCGAGGCAGGCCAGACGCTGGAGCTGAGCCTGGTCAACAAGCCCAACACGCCCACCGTGCCGATCCGCATCCCGGCCGGTGACCCGACCGAGGAGGGCGTGCCCGCCGGGCTGCTCGGCCTGGCCGGGCTGACCGCCGTGACCGTGATCGGCGGGGCCGGTTTCGCGCTGCGCCGGCGGATCGGGGCGCAGAAGCAGTGACAGCTCGGCGCCGTTCCCTGTTCGTCGTGCTGGCGGTCGCGGTGATCGCCCTGGTCGCGGTGGCCGTCGTGGTCGCCGGGAACCTGTTCACCGCGCCCACCACCAGCACTGCCGCGGACCAGCCCGCGCCGCCGCCGGAGGCGGCAGCGGTGGCTCCGCAAGCGCTGCCCGCGCAGCCGGTGCACGTGCCGGCCGGGCAGCCACCGGGCACCGTCCGGCTGCCGCAGGGCGGCACGGCCGAGCTCGTGCGCAAGGAGATCGACCGGTCCGGCACGCTGCCGGTGCCCGACGGCGTCGACGAGGCGACCTGGTGGGGCGCCGGGCTCGACGCCCCGAAGGGCGCGACGGTGCTGGCCGGGCACGTCAACTGGAAGGGCGCGATCGGCCCGTTCGAGGAGCTGTGGGAGGCCGAGACCGGTCAGCCCGTGACCGTCGTCGACGACGCGGGCAAGGAGTGGCGGTACCAGGTCTCGGAGGTCGTCACCGTGCACAAGGACGACCTGCCCGCCCGCGCCCGCGACCTGTTCGGGCAGGGCGGCGAGCACCGGCTGGTGCTGGTGACCTGCGGTGGCCGCTACGTCGGCGGCGACCTCGGCTACGACGAGAACCGGATCGTCATCGCCACCCCGGCCTGACCGGGAACGACGAGAAGGGCCGGTGGATCTCCTCCACCGGCCCTTCTCCACGTCTGCGCAACTTCAATGGAAATCAGATCTTCGATTTCAATGGAAGTTGCTCACGCCGTCGGTGCGTCGGGACCCGACACGCCGACGGTGCGTCGGGATCCGCGCGATTTCAATGGAAATCAGACGTCTGATTTCCATTGAAATCGCAGCTCATCGCCGTTTCTTGCCCTTCTTCGCCGAGGCGGCCTGCTTGCCCGGGCGGTTCTTCTTCGCACCCTGCCTGCTGCCCTGCCGCTGGCCGTTGGTGCTGCTCTTCGGCTTGGTCGCCGTGGTGGTCGTCGAGGCCGACTCCTCGTCGGCGTCCTTGCCGTCCTGGCGCACCGGCTTCTGACCCGGCTTCGGCCGAGGGGCGGCCTTCTTGGCCTCGATCTCCTTGGCCTTCTCCCGCTCCTGCTCGCGGTCGATCTTCTTGGTCAGGAAGTGCTGCTGGCCCAGCGTCCAGATGTTGTTGGCCAGCCAGTACAGCAGGACCGCGATCGGCAGGAACCAACCGGAGATGATCGCGCCGATCGGCGCGACGTACATCATGAACTTGGCCATCATCGCCGACTGCGGGTTGGCCATCGCGGCGTCGGTCTGCTTCTTCATCGACAGGCGCATCGTGAAGAAGGTGGCCACCGACGCGATGATCATCAGCGGGATGCCGACGATCATCATCGAGGTCCGGTCGGTGCCGAACAGCGCTAGTTCCTGCTCCGGCTGAGTGATCCAGTTCGACAGCTTCGCGCCGAAGATCGAGGCGTTGATGAACGAGTCGACGCCGGCCTTGTCGAAGATGAAGTTGCTCTCCGCGCCCGGGTGGAAGTTCCGCAGGACGTGGAACAGGCTCAGGAAGACCGGGATCTGCAGCAGCGCGGGCAGGCAGCCGCCGAGCGGGTTCACCCCGTGCTCGGACTGCAGCTTCTGCATCTCCTGCGCCATGCGCTGCCGGTCGTTCTTGTACTTATCGCGCAGCTTCTGGATGTGCGGGGCGAACTTCGCCATCTTGCGGCCGGCCCGCATCTGGCTGATGGCCGGCTTCAGCAGCACCACGCGCAGTGTGAAGACCAGGAAGAACACCGCGAGCGCCCAGGCGAACCCGTTGTCCTCGCCGAGCACGGCGCCGAAGATCTTGTGCCAGAACCACAAGATCGCCGACACCGGGTAGAGGATGAAGGAGAAGAAGCTTTCCACTCAGTCACTCCTGGTCTTGGGCCACGGGACATGGCCCGCCTGTCCGGTGATACCGGGGCGTACGCGGCCAGCCGAACCGCGCAGGGTCGGCCATTCCCAGGGTGCCATGCCGGTTCGCGCACCAACCGTCGCCCCCCGAAAGGGGGATATATAGCACAGAGCGTCACAGGGCGGATCAGACCCACCCGGCCTAGCGTGTTCGCCATCTCGACGACACGGGAGTGGCGGATGGCCGAGGCGGAGAAGGGCGGCGAGAGCACGCTGACGGTGCTGGTCGCGCTGGGCATCAACCTGGCCATCGCGGTGCTGAAGGCGATCGCCGGCGCGATCACCGGCTCGGCCGCGATGCTCGCCGAGGCCGGGCACTCGGTGGCCGACACCTGCACCGAGGTGTTCCTGCTGACCGCGCTGCGGCGCTCCGGCAAGCCCGCCGACGCGCGCCACCCGTTCGGCTACGGCAAGGAGCGGTACTTCTGGTCGCTGATCGCCGCGATCAGCATCTTCGTCTCCGGCGCGGTGTTCGCCTTCGTCGAGGGCTTCCGCACGCTGTTCGGCGAACCGCAGGAGCAGACCCAGCCGCTGGTCGGCTACATCGTGCTCGCGCTGGCCTTCGTGCTGGAGAGCGTGTCGTGGCTGCGCGCGATGCGGCAGGTGCGGGCCGAGGCCGCCGCGGACGGCGACACGATCCTGCACCACCTGCGGGTCTCCGACGATCCGACGGTCAAGACGGTGCTGCTGGAGGACAGCGCGGCGCTGGCCGGTCTGCTGCTGGCCTTCGCCGGGCTCGGGCTGCACGACCTGACCGGGTCGAGCGTCTGGGACGGCCTGGGCTCGATCGCGATCGGCGCGCTGCTCGCGCTGGTGGCCTACACGATGGCCCGCACCAACCTCGGCCTGCTCATCGGCCAGCAGGCGGACCGCAGGCTGCTGGCGGCCGTGCGGCGCAGGCTGGCCGAGCAGCCGGAGGTGGACAGCGTGGTGGACCTGCTGTCGATGAACGTCGGCACCGACCGGGTGCTGTGCTGCGCCCGGGTGGACTTCGCCGCGGCGCTGGACTCCACCTCGCTGGAACGCGCCGTGGTGCGCATCGACGGCATGCTGCGCGAGGAGTTCCCGGAGCTGGACGAGGTGTTCCTGGAACCGGTGCCGCGCACCGATCCGGAGCTGCGCGCTCGGGTCCTCGCCCGCTACGGCCACCCGCTGTGAGCGTTTCCGCAGGTCAAGGCCCGTGAGCGTTTTGTGGTGCCATAGCGCCCCAAAACGCTCACGGTCACCTGCCTGCGGAAATGGCGCCGAGAACTCAGCGCTTCAGCGCACGCGCGACGATCCGGCCGCCGAACAGGTAGATCAGCGCCGCCAGGCCGTAGTTGAGCACCACGCCGATCGTCGCGTCGCCCGGCTGGAAGACGTCGCCCAGGCCGAAGACGAAGACCTTCGCCGTGCCGTAGGTGAACGAGACGAAGCTGTTCTCCTGGTTGGCCCCGGTGACCACGAAGATGATGTGCAGCACGAAGATCAGCGCGATCAGCCCGGTGAACACGCCGATCAGGCGGCCGATGGTGTCCGCGCTGGGCCCGCTGAACCGGGACTCGCGGTCGTCGTAGCGGTCCTCCCGGGGCGCCCGCTCCCGGCGGCGTTCGCGGCGCGGCTCCTCGTACCGGTCGTCGTAGTCGTCCTGGTAGCGATCGTCGCGGCGGCTGTCGCGCCGGTCGTCGTAGTGCTCGTAGTAGGCGGCGCGGTAGCCGTCGTCGTAAGCGTCGCGGATGCGTGCCTCATCGCGGCGGCCCTCGGCGTACGGGTCCTCGCGGCTGCTCTGGCGGTCGGCATCCGGCTCGCGGTGGGAAACCGGCTCGTCGAGCCCGTCCAAGCGCTGCTGAACCCGCGTCGCCGGGTACTGGTTCGGCGGTGGGCCCTGCTGAGCGCCGGGCGGCGGTCCCTGCGGCGCACCGGGCGGCGGGCCCTGCTGCATTCCGGGCGGTGGACCTTGCGGAGCGCCAGGCGGCGGACCCTGCGGCGGCGCGCCAGGCGGCATGCCCGGACGGGGGCCGGGCGGCATCGGCGGGCCCTGCTGAGCCGCACCGGGTGGCGGACCCGGCGGCATGCCGGGCGGCGGTCCCTGCGGTGCGCCGGGTGGCGGTCCGGGAGGCTGACCGGGGCCGACCTGTCCCAGCTGCCGCGTCTCCTGGGCCTGCGGCGGTTGCCCTTCCGGAGGCATCGGCCGGGGCGGCACCTGCCCGGGCGGTGCCTGCGGCGGGCGCCCCGGGGGCACCTGCCCCTGCGGCGGTCCGTCCTGCGGACGTCCCGGCGGCGGCCCGGACGGTCCGGGGCCCGGCCGGCCGACTGGAGGCTCTGCACGCTCATTGGCCATGACCGCGCATTGTCTCGGTCGATCAGCGCGCGCGGAACCCCTACCCCCGGGCACAGCCCGTGGTGCGCGCCACAATTCCCCCGAACAGCCTCGCTGACCAGCGCGAAGCGCGGCCGTCCGAGTGGAGCGGGCGGCTCAGCGAACGGCCCAGGCGTTCACCGCCAACCGGCCGGTGGTGCCCAGATCGACCCCGCCGTCCGGCTCGACGACCTGCGCCGGTTCACCCTCGGCCGGAGCGATTTCCAAGTACCTGCCGGTGACAGCGGCCTCGGTCGAGCTCGTCACCTCGTTGCGCCACAGGACCCGCGCGGTCACCTGCTCGCCCGGCCGCAGCGTCACCGGCTCGGGCGGCGCGTCGTAGCTGTCCGGCGCGCTCACCGGCCTCGATCCGTTGCCGACCGCGATGTCCAACGGCTGCTGGTCGGCATCCAGCACCCGGACCACCGGAAAGCCGTTCACGGTGTACTCACCGGTGCCGCAGTTGGTCATCACGATGCCCATCGCCCGCGAGAACATCGCGGTGTCCACCTGTCCCGCGGTGATCTCCACGCCGGACTCCGGGCAGCCCGCGGGCTCGCTGGTCGGAGCAGGCTCCGGCGGTGGCGACGGCTCGGGACCGGTGCAGGCGGCGAGCACCGCGACACCGGCGAGCAGGACACCGGCGCGACCGAAAAGCGTTGCGGGAGTTGACTTCACGGACCGATCTTTCCACATCCGCCGCCGGGGACCGCCCTGTGCGCGTTCTGTGAGCGCGAGCCCGGAACCTCCGGCCATGCCTCGCAACGCGGCAGCGCCAGCGGGCGGGCTCGCACCCGACTACCAGGAGCGCCTGGCGGTCTGGGACACGTTCCACGACATCCGCGTGGCCACCGCGCTCGGCGCGTTCGCCCTGGTGATCATCGCAGTACAGCTGGCCGGCAACGCGTCCCGAACGGCCGTCAGCGCTTGATGGGACCCGCGCCGCCGGACCGTTGTGTGCGGCGGTCCGGCGGCGCGGGAGACTTCAGCGGGTTTCGGTGACCTTGCGCAGGCCCGCTGGGCTGTCCGGGTCGTAGCCGCGGGAGGTCGCCAGCTCCCACGCCAGCCGTTGCAGCGGCAGCACCTCGAGGACCGGGGACAGCTCCTCCGGCACGTCCGGGACGCGCAGCCGGGCATCCGCGCCGGGACCGATCCGCAGGATGTCCGCGTTCTTCGCGGCGAGCGCGGCCAGCGGTTCTGCCATCGCCGCACCGCCCGGTCCGGATCCCTCCACCGCCAGCACCGCCGTCTCCGGCCCCACCGCTGCGATCGGACCGTGCAGGAGGTCCGCGCCGCTGTAGGCACGGGTGACCAGGTAGCTGGTCTCGGCGAGCTTCAGCGCGGCTTCCTGCGCCGTGGCGAGCGAGTACCCGCGCGCCGTGGTGATCACCCGGTCCGCGAAGCGCAACCGGTGCGCGGCCTCAACGCTCCGCTCCGCGTTGTCGTCCAGGCCGGCCTGCGCGAACTCGCCGATGCGGTCGGGAGATTCCGGGGCCACCCCGCGGACCGCCGTGATCAGCAGGTTCAGCGCGAGCAGCGTCGCCGAGTACGTCTTGGTCGCCGCGACCGCGCGCTCCCTGCCCGCACCGATGTCCAGGCCGTGTCGTGCGACGGCGCCGAGGGGCGAGTCCGGCGTGTTCGTCACCGCGACCGTGAACGCCCCGCGCCGGGCCGCCTGCTCGGTCACCTCCACCAGGTCCGGGGAACCGCCGCTCTGGCTGACCGCGATCAGCGCGACGTCGGTGAGGTCCGGTTCGGCGCCGTACAGCGTGGTCGTCGACGGCGACACCAGACCGGCGGGCAGTCCGAGCAGCACCTCCACCAGGTACTTGCCGTACAACGCCGCGTTGTCGCTGGAGCCGCGCGCCGCGAACAGCACGAACTTCGGCCGGGAGCGGACGAGCTGCTCAGCGACCGCCCGGAACTCCCCGGCCCGGCCCGCCAGGTCGGCCAGCACCCGCGGTTGCTCGGCGATCTCCGCGGCCATCCAGGTGCCGAGTCCTGCTTCTGTCGTCGTCATGTTCTTCCCCTCGCGAAGTCCGGGATCCCGAGCAGGCGCGCGGCGTTGCCGCCGAAGATCGCGCGCAGGTCCGCTTCCGGCATGCCCATCTCGTGGCACACCCGCAGCTGGTCGGCCAGGTACCGGTAGCAGTACCCGCGCGGGAACCAGGAGGAATCGCTGCCGAAGACGATGCGCTCGGGTCCGATCGTCTCGTAGCAGCGCCGGAACAGGTCCTCGAGCGTGAGCTTGTAGGGCATCCAGCGCACCCACTGGTTCGACCCGGAGGTGTCCACCAGGACGTTCGGGCAGGCCCAGCACAGGAACAGCACCTGCTGCACGTGCTGGACGCCGAAGTGCGGGATCACGAACGGGATGCCGGGGAACCGCTTGGCGACCGGTTCCAGCCACGCGGGCTCGATGTGGTCGTTGTGCGCGACGCCGCCGCTGGACCCGCAGTGCCCGAAGTGGATCAGCACCGGGATGCCGCGGTCGGCGGCGACCCGCCACACCGGCTCGGCGGCCGGGTCGTCGATGCGGTGCGGCAGCAGCGGCGCGAACAGCTTCAGCCCGCGCAGCCCGTACTCGTCGATCGCCCTGGCCAGCTGCTCGGCGGCGCCGGGCGCGGTGAGGTCGCGCAGGTTCGCCATCCCGGAGAACCGGTCCGGGGCGCGTTGGACCAGCTCGGCGACCTGTTCGTCGCCGCAGCCGGTGACGAACGAGGCGTGGGCGATGCCGTGCTCGTCGAGCTCGGCCAGCCACATGTCGGCCTCGTCCTGCCAGGTCCGGTCGGGGTCGGGCTGCGGGTCCGGGAAGTCCCAGGCCCGTCGCCAGCGCCGCGACTGCTCGGCCACCAGCTCGTCGCGGCGGCGCTGCGCCTGCTCGTCGTGGTCGGCGCAGCTGAACTGACCACCGGACAGGTCCCGGGTGGCGGGATCGTGCTCGATGCGGAAGTGCAGGTGGAAGTCGACCACTGGAAAGGTGCTGCTCATGTCGGTTCCGCCTCTCCGCGCTTCACAGTTGTGGTGGCGTCCGCCTCGATCTCGCGTTTCGCGGTTTCCTGTGGCCGAGTTGCGCCACGGTCCCCTGAGGTGCCGTTGAGCAGAACCGGGCTCATGTCATCACGTCTTCCGGGGTGATGGCGCGGTCGTGCGAGGGGCGGACGATCACGGTCGCGGCTACCCGCACCGCGTAGTCGGCGGCGTCGGCGAGCTGCACGCCGTCCGCGAGCCGGTGGAGCAAGCCCGCGTTGAACGCGTCCCCGGCACCGGTCGAGTCGCACACCTGCACTTCCGGTGCCGGGCACGCGATCGGCTCCTGACCCGGCTGCGCGACGAGGGCTCCGAGAGCGCCGCGCTTGACGACGACGATCGCGCCGGTTTCGTCGGCGATGCTGCGGGCCGCTTCCTCGTCGGCGCAGGCGTCTCCGCGCAGGGCGCGCAGTTCGTCCTCGTTGGGCAGGAAGACATCGACCTCGCGGAGCAGTTCGAGCACCTCGGCGCGGGTGGTTCCGGACCAGCCCGCCGGGTCCCACCCGGTGTCCAGCGCAGTGCGCGCTCCCGCCCGCCGTGCCCGGGCCAGCAGGTCGCGCGCGGAGTCGCCCCGCAGGGCTGGGAGCAGGAAGTACCCGGACAGCAGCACGAACTTCGCGGAAAGCGATTCAGCCGGGACGGCTTCCGCGTCGAACTCGGACATCGCGCCGAGCGCCGACAGGAAGGACCGGTCCCGGCCCGGTGCCTCGGCCGCCACGGTCACGCCGGTGGGCGCGTCGGCGCGCACCAGGTCGAGCCGCAGTCCGGGGATGTCGAGCTGTTCTGCGAGCAGCCGGGCGGTGCCGTCGTCGCCGACGCGCCCGGCCAGCACCGTCGGCCTGCCGAGCTGCGCCAGCACGACGGCGGTGTTGGCGGCCGAGCCACCGGGGCGCAGGACGATCGAGGGCACGATCTGCTCGGTGCCGGGCGGCGGGAGCTCCGCCGCACCGGCGACCAGCACGTCGAGGTTGACGTTGCCGACGACCGTGATCCGGTCGTCGGGAGCAGGCTGGTTCACCCGCGGCCCCCGGCCAGCACACCGTCGACCGCGGCGTCCAGCTTGGCGGCGGCTTCGCCGAGAACCGCGCGACGAGCGGCGAACTCACCGGCCAGCGAGCGCGCCCGGTCCAGCGCCAGCTCCGCCGTGCGCCGCACGGCCGCCGCACCCGGGCCGCCCACCTGCGGGCGGTCGAGCACGAGCTCCGGCTTGAGCCCCGCGGCGAGCGCGGCCTCGACGACCGAGTCGTCCACCTCGCCCAGCCCGGCCTCCGCGATCGCAGCGGTGACCACCGAACTCGTCCACTCCGCGGGTGGCGCCTGGCGGACGAGCGATCCGACCACGGAATGCGCGCCGCGCCAGGGGATTCCGGCACCGGCCAGCGCTTCGGCGATGGCGGTGGTGGTCGCGCCGGTGGCCACGACCTGCTCCGGCGACGGCGGGTCCTGCGGGCGCAGCTCCTCGATCAGCCCGCCCATCATGGTCAGGAACCGCACCGAGCGATCCCCCGCCCGCCACAGGTGTTCCTGCACGTCGGTGGTCGCGTTGTTGGAGTCCTCGTACCAGGCGGCGCCGACGTTGTTCATCGTCGCGGCCAGGTCGGCAGCCGCCGCGCCCGCCATCGAGCACATGTGCTCCAGCACCACCGGGTTCTTCTTCTGCGGCATGATGCTCGAACCCTGGCAGTAGGCGTCCGGCGTGGCGATCCAGCCGTAGGTCATCCAGTCCAGCATGGTGCGGGCCATCCGCGCACCGGTCGCGAGGATCCGCGCCTGCACGGCCGCGGTGCGCATCAGGTGCTCCGCCCCGGCCACCGCCTCGTAGCTGGAGGTGAAGTTCTCCCGGAAGCCGAGCAGTTCGCCCAGCCGAGCCGGCTCGATCGGCAGGTCGGTCCCGGCGAAGGCGCAGGAGCCGAGCGGGTTGACGTCGAGCTCGTCGTAGACCGACAGCAGCTCGTCGGCCTGGCTCAGCAGCGCCTCGGCGTAACCGGCGAGCACGTGCCCGAGCGTGGTCGGCTGCGCCGGACGGCGGTGGGTGAACCCGGTGATCAGCACCTCCGCGCACCGGTCGGCCTGCACGGCGGCGGCTTCCGCGGCGGCGCAGGCCTGCCGCGCCTGGTCGAGGACGTTGTCCCGCAGCACCATGCGGAACACCCCGGCGTCGAGGTCGTTGCGGGACCGGGCCAGCTGGACGTCCAGCTCGGACTTCTCGATCCCGGCCGCCGCGGCGAGCCGCTGCTCGACGAGGTAGTAGACGTCCTCGACGCTGCCGTCGAAGACGAACCGGTCGTCCTCGGCCGCGAGCAGCTCGCGCAGCCCGCCCAGCAGCTGCCGGGCGCGCTCGGCCGGCAGCAGGCCCTGCTCGGCGAGCATCACCACGTGCGCGAGGCTGGCCGTCAGCATCGGCCGGTACAGCTGCGGCGCGGACTTCTCGAAGGCGACCCGGAGGTGGTTCTGCCAGTAGACGGACAGGTTTTCCGGAGACTGCATGTCAAGAACTCTTTCCACTGTGGATTGCGATGGGCTCACGCGGTGGGCACGACCGCCGGGGCGGCCGCGGAACGCTTCTGGCGCGGCCCCTGGCCGAGCCGGTTGGACACCGCCAGGACGATCAGGATCAGCACGATCTGCAGTGCGCCGTAGGCCGCCGCGGTGCCGAACTCCGAGGAGTAGATCCGGTTGTAGATCTCCACCGACATCGGCGGCAGACCCGGCGGGTAGATCACCACGGAGGCGACGTACTCGCCGACGCCGTCGACGAAGGCCAGCAGCGCACCGGCGAGAACACCCCGCATGACCAGTGGCAGCGTGACGGTCCGCAGGACCCGCAGCGGACCGGCGCCGAGGTTGCGCGCGGCTTCCTCCAGCGCCGGGTCGAGCTGGTCCAGCGAGGCGCTGGTCGAGCGGAACACCAGCGGCACGAACCGCACGAAGTAGGCGACCGGCAGGATCCACAGCGTGCCGACCAGCGTCAGGCCGAGGTTGCCGACGCCGGGCTCGTTGAACGCGGTCACCAGGTTCACGCCGATGACCGTGCCGGGCAGCGCCCACGGCAGCATGATGACCACGTCCAGCAGTCCCCGGCCGGGCTTGCGCCACCGGGCCACGACCCACGCGGCGGCCGCACCGACGACGATCGCGAAAGCGGTGGCCAGCAAGCTGGTCTGCACGCTCACCGAGATCGGCAGCAGGCTCTGCGGCTCGGAGAAGATCTCCAGGTAGTTGTCCAGCGTGTACTCCGTCGGCAGCACCTGCGTCGTCCAGGCACCGTCCACCGAGAACGACACCAGCACGATCACCAGCACCGGTGCCAGCAGGACCACCGTGAGCAGCAGGCTGCCCAGCGCGGCGGCGAACTTCGCCCCGGCCGAGGCAGGCGCCCGCCGCGCGCTCGGGGTGCCCTTGGAGAGGCTGCGGTGCACGCGACGTCCCTGGTACCAGCGCATGCTCAGCAGGAACACGATCGACACCACGGACAGCGCGGTCGACTGGGCGGCGGCGAGCGCGGCGTTGCCGGAGGTGCGCGCGGAGACGATCTCCATCGTCAGCGTCTGCACGTTGTACAGCTGCGGCGCGGTGAACGACGCCATCGACATCATGAACGTCAGCAGCGCACCGGAGACCAGCGCCGGGGTCAGCATCGGCAGCAGCACCGTGCGCCACACCCGGACCCGGCCGGCGCCGAGGTTGGTCGCGGCTTCCTCCAGCGACCCGTCCATCCCGGCCAGCGCGGCCGAGACCGACAGGTAGAAGTACGGGTACATGGTGAAGGCGTGCACCAGGACGACGCCCGCCAGCCCGCCGACCGAGGTGCTGGCCGCGTCGATGCCGAGCAGCGCGCTCAGAGTGCGCGGCAGGATTCCGGTTTCGCTGTAGAGCAGCACGAACGACACCGCGCCGATCAGCGGTGGCAGCGCCATCGGCAGCACCGCGAACACCGAGAGCGCGCGGCGGCCGGGGAAGTCGAACCGGTGCAGCAGCACTGCCAGCAGGGTGCCGAGCAGACCGCAGAAGAAGACCGACAGCAGCGAGCTCACCAACGACAGCAGCAGGGCCTGCCCGGAGCTGCCGCCGAACAGGCTGCCGTAGTTGGCCGCGAAGCCGTTGCCACCAGCGGAGGTGACGGCCGTGGTCGCCATCGGGATGACGACGAGGAACAGCAGCACCAGCACGACCGGCACGGCCAGCACGTAGACGAACCGGTCGCCGTCGGGCGACGGGAGCTTGCGGCGCCGGGTCTGCACCACCGGGGCGCTCATGGCCGCACCAGCCAGGCGTGCTCGGCGTCCGGGCGCAGGCCCACGTCGTCGCCGGGCTGCGGCAGACCGGGCCGGTCCGGCACCGCCACCGACAGCTCCAGGTCCCCAGCCCGCAGCTCGAACTGGCAGGTGGCGCCGGTGAACTCCACGGCGCGCACGACGGCGTCGAAGCCGCCCTCGCCGGGATCCGTCAGCTCGAAGTGCTCGGGCCGGACGGAAACGGCGACCCGCTCGCCGACCTGGGCCTGCTCGGCGCCGCCGGTGGAGAGCTTCGCGCCGGATCCGGCCAGCTCGACCACGGCACGGTCGCCGGAGACCTCCACGACCTCGGCGTCCAGGACGTTGCTGCCGCCGATGAACTTGGCGACGAAGGCGGTCGCGGGCTGGTGGTAGACCTCGCGCGGAGTGCCGACCTGGTGCAGCTTCCCGGATTCCAGCACGGCGATCCGGTCGCTCATCGCCATCGCCTCGGCCTGGTCGTGCGTGACGTAGACGCTGGTGATGCCGGCTTCCCGCTGCGCGCGCCGGATCTCGACCCTGGTCTCCTCGCGCAGCTTCGCGTCCAAGTTGGACAGCGGCTCGTCGAGCAGCAGCACCGAGGGCGAGATGACCAGTGCGCGAGCCAGCGCGACGCGCTGCTGCTGACCGCCGGAGAGCTGGTCGATGCGCCGGTTCGCGTAGCCGTCGAGGCCCACCGCGGCGAGCGCGGCGGTGACCCGCTCGGCGCGCTCCGCCTTGGCGACCTTGCGGGTCACCAGGCCGTAGGCGACGTTCTGCGCGACGTCGTAGTGCGGGAACAGCGCGTAGTTCTGGAACACCATGCCGGTGCCGCGCTTGTTCGGCGGGGTGGCCGTGATGTCGCGGTCGCCGAAGAGGATTCGGCCGCTGGTGGGCGTGACGAACCCGGCGATCATGCGCAGCGTGGTGGACTTGCCGCAGCCGGACGGGCCCAGGAGCGTGAAGAACTCACCGGAGGAGATCGTCACGTCGATGTCTTGCACGACCGGGGCGGCCGAGCCGTAGCTCTTGCCGACGCGGTCGAGGCGAACGGGGATCATGCTGGTCGCTCCGTGCTCTGCCCGCGCACCGGCGGGGCGACTGGTCGGGGCGCGGGCGGGGTGCCGGTTCGGACCGAACGGGCACCCCGCACCGCTGTCGAGGCTTGGCCTCAGTTCTGGTTCTTGATGCGGTCGCTCCAGTGGGCGATCCACTCGGATTCCTTGCCGCCCACCAGCTCCCAGTCCACCGGCATCTCGTGCAGGCCCAGCGGGGCCAGCCAGCTCGGCTCACCGGCGCCCTCGACGGTCGGGATCTGGAAGTGCTCCTCGCCCAGCTTCTTCTGCTCGTCGACGCTCAGCAGGAAGTCCAGGAACGCGTCCGCGGCGGCCCCGTTCGGGCCGTCCTTGACCTTGGCCACGCCGTCGATCAACTGCGGCACGCCGGAGGTCGTGGCGACCGGCTTGAACGGCGCACCGCTCTTCTTCTGCTGCAGCATGACGTCCTGCAGGTTCCAGACGCTGATCGGCGCTTCCTGCCGCTGGATCCGCAGGTACAGGTCGGTCGGGTTGGCCGCGTAGACCTTGGTGTTGGCGTCCAGCTGGCGCAGCCACTCGTAGCCCGGCTCGGGATTGTCCGGCGTGCTGTTGCGGCTGATCATCGCCGAGTAGATGCTGCGCATCGTGCCGGAGGCGGCGACGTCGCGGACGATGATCTTGTCCTTGAACTCCGGCTTGATCAGGTCGTCCCAGTCCTTCGGGGCCTGTTCCGGGGTCAGCATCTGATCGTTGTAGAAGACGACCTCGGCGAGGATCATCTCGCCGACCCAGCGGCCTTGCTCGTCGCGGTAGCGCTCGGGGATCCGGTCGCGCACCTGGTCGGGCACGGGGGCCAGCACGCCGTCGTTAGCGGCGTGGTCGAGCTGCTGCGACGAGCCGCCCCACCAGATGTCGGCCTGCGGGCGACCGCGCTCGGCGGAGATCCGCTCGGCGGCCTCCTGCGCGCCGAGCGTCAGCAGCCGGACCTTGCCCTTGTACTCGGGGTTGGCCTCCTCGAAGTCCTTGACGACGGACTCGGCGAGCGCCTTGTCGCGGGCGGTGTAGATGGTCAGGCCGTCGTCGCCACCGGCGGCGTTGAGACCGCATCCGGCGGTCAGACCGGCGAACAACGTCATACCGGTGATGAGGGACAGGATTCTGCGCATGGCTACCCTTCGCGCACGGGCTGCGCGGTGTTCGCAGCCGGGGGGATCAGTGATGGCGAAACCGCGCCGATGTGCAGCGCGCGCGGACCGAGCTCGGCGAACACGACCTCGGGTGCCGACGGCGCCGCCGAGCCGACGAGCGCGGCCAGTTCGGCCAACCCGTCCGGACCGAGTTCGGTGGCGGCTCCGGCGAAGACCACGCGTGCCGGGTTCACCACGCACGCGCAGACGATGGCGGCGTAGGCCCACGCCTCGATGACCTGCCTGCGCAGCTCGGCGACGGCGGGTTCACCGGCCCGAGCGGCCAGCTCGGCGACCGGGGCATCGTCGGCCCGACCGTCCAGTTCGGACAGCGCCTGCCGGATGCCGGGAACGCTCCACCGCCGCTCGAACTCACCGCGCCCGCCGCTGTGCGGCGCAGGCGGCAGGCCTGCGGGCAGGAAGCCGATCTCGCCGGCGAATCCGGCGGCTCCGCGGCAGAGCGCTCCGCCGCTGACGATCGCGGCGCCGATGCCGTAACCGACGTAGATCAGCACCAGGTCGTCCACATCGGCGGCGGCACCGCGCTCGCGCTCCCCCAGCGCGATCAGGTTGACGTCGTTGGAGATCTGCACGGGCAATCCGACCCGCTCGGCCAGCGCCCCGGTGAGCGACCGCCCGCCCAACGCCTCCAAGACCGGCGAGAGCTCCACGGCCCCCTCCGCGGTGGCAACACCGGGGAGCGAGAACACGACGCGGCTCGGGCTCGGCTTCGGATGCATCCGGAGCGCCTGGTGGACGACGTCGCTCAGCCCGTCCAGCGGTGCGTCCGGATCCACCACGAGGCTGTAGGTCCCGAGCAGCTCTCCGGCGAGATCGACGACCGAAACGCGCGCCTGCTCGCCTTCCAGGGACACGGCCACCAGCGATTCGGCGGACGGGTTGAACGCCAGCATCCGCGGCCGACGCCCCCCGGAGGAGTCCCCGGCCCCGACCTCGATGACGTGCCCGGAACCCATCAGCTCGCGAACGATCTCGGTCAACGACGACGGGCGGTAACCGGTCAACCCGGCGAGCTCGGTGCGCGAAACGGGCCCGTGCTCGCGCAGCGCGGCGAGCACCGCATCGGTGCGGATGCGCCGCAGGGCTTCGTTCCCAGTGGGCGCAGAACGGTCGCTGACCTCGGACATGCGCTACTTTATACGCCATCCGAAGTAAGTTTCCAATACCTTTCCCCACCGAAAATCCCCGCACCCCAACGACTTCCAAGCGGAACCGACCGAACACCCTCCGTCACGGGCCGCTCTCGGACTAGCGCTCGCCGGGAGGTTCCGCCGCGTTGTCCGGGACCGCGATGAGGCTGAAGACGTGGCGGACCCGGCCGGGCGTCGGGGCGTTGCCCGTTCGCGCGACGACCGCCGCGTCCAGCTCCTCGATCAGCTCGGCGAACTCCTCCTTCGTCAACCACACCGGACCCTGCCGGTAGGCGACACCGTCGTCGGCGGGGTTCGCGCCGTCGCTGGCGAGGTAGCGCTCGAAGTCGGCCATGAGCGACGCCGAGAACGCGGTGAACGCGCGCCGGTGGTCTTCGATCCCCATCGCCTCCCGGGCTTCCGGGTCCACCACCGCCTGCTCCTGGCGCACCCGGTAGCTGCGCTCCACCGTGCCGCGCACCCGCTTCTCCTCGACCACCTCCAGCACGCCCGCCTCCGCGAGCACCGCGACGTGCCGGTACATCGTCGCCGGCGCGATGTCCGGGAGGCGTTCGCGCAGCTGCGCGGTGGTCAGCGGATCCGAGCCGAACAGCGTCTGCAGGATGCGCGCCCGGACTGGGTGCAGGAGGAGGTCCGCGGATGCCATGGACCAACGATCTCACACCTGATAACGTTCTCAAAACTGAGAACAATGAGAGGGTGAGACTTGCGAGACCTGGACATGACGGCCACCGCGGACGACGGGCTGCCGCTGATGGGCACGCTGACGCTGCCCACCGGCCCCGGCCCGCACCCGGCAGTCCTGCTGCTGCACGGCTCGGGCCGGGTGGACCGCGACTCCAACGCCCGCGGCCTCCGGCTGGGGCTCGGAGCGCCGCTGGCCGCCGCGCTCGCGGCGAAGGGGATCGCTTCCCTGCGCTACGACCGGCGCGGCGTCGGCGCGACTCCCGGCAACTGGCGGACGACCGGGTTCACCGACAACACCCGGGACGCCGCGGCTGCGCTCCGCGCGCTGGCCGAGCGCCGCGAGATCCGGGCGGTCGGCGTCGTCGGCCACAGCGAAGGCGCGCTGCACGCCATGTCGCTCGGCTCGGATCCGCAGGTCCGAGCGGTGGTGCTGCTGGCCGGATTCGCCCGCCTCGGCGAGGACGCCCTGCGCTGGCAGGGCCGGATGATCACCCGCGGCTTCCCCGCACCGGCGCGGTCGCTGCTGCGCCGACTGGGCAACCGGCACCTGGACCGGATCAAGGCGACCACCGCCGATGCGGCCCGTGTCCACGGCTTGCCGGTGAACACCCGGTGGTTCCGGGAGATGCTCGCGCACGACCCGCGCCCAGCCCTGGCCGAGATCGACGCCCCGGTGCTGGCGATCACGGGCGGCAAGGACCACCAGGTCGACCCCGCCGATCTGGCCGAGATCGACCGGCTGGTGCCCGGCGAGGTGGAGGTCCACCGGGTCTCCGACCTGACCCACCTGCTGCGCCGGAATCCCGGCCGCCCCTCGGTCCGCGCCTACCCCGGCCAGCTGCGCCGCCCGATCGACGCCGCGCTGCTGGCGCTGGTGGCCGACTGGCTCGCCGACCGGCTCTGAAACGACTCGAAAGGAACTCCTGTGACCACCGAAAGCCCCGCCCGCCAGAAAAGCGGCATCTTCCTCTTCCTGGTCGTCACCTTCGCGACGGCCTGGGCGTCCTGGGGAGTCGCGATCCTGCTCGGCGGACCGGCGATGAGCTCGCCCACCGTCATCCCCTACCTGCTCGGCGCATTCGGCCCGATGTTCGGCGCGATCGTGATCCGCCTGCGCCGCGCCGCCCGGCGCCAGCCCGCACCAGCGCATTCGGTGCGATTGCCGTTGATAGGCCTGCTGTGGACGCCGGTCCTGCTGGCGGTGGCGGCCGGAACCGTGGTCGGCGCCGCGCTGCTCGCGCAGCAGCTGGGCGGCCCGCCGGTGAGCCCGACCGCGGCGCAGACGCTGCTCGAGATGTCCGGCGGCCCGCTGGTGTTCGCGGCGGTCATGCTCGTCGTCGGCCCGCTGAGCGAGGAGTTCGGCTGGCGAGGCACCCTGCACCCGCGCCTGCGCGGCAAGATGGGCCGCCTCTTCGCCGGACTGCTGCTGGGAATCATCTGGTCGATCTGGCACCTGCCGCTTTTCTTCGTCACCGGAACCGTCCAGAACGCCTTCGGCCTGCTCACCTTCAGCGGCCTGACCTACCTGCTCAGCGTGATCCCGATGGCCCTCCTGGCGGCCTACGCCTACGACCGAGCGGGAGTCCTCGGCGCAGTGGCGATCCACTTCGGCGCCAACGCGACGATGTCCCTGGTCGGAGTGACCGAACTCCTCCCCCAAGCCCTCATCGTGGCAGTCCAAGCAGTGGTCGCCCTGCTCCTGCTGGCTGTGCACCGGGACCGCAGGAAGGCCACCACCCCAGAACTGGCCCACCGGGAACTCGTCCCAACCCACCGCTGAGCGTGGAACCCGTGCCGCCGGACCCGCATCAAGGCCCGGCGGCACGAGTCCGGTAAGACCCTCTGTTTCCTGAACAACGATCTCGGTCAAGGACACCGATGCAGGATCCAGCCGCTACTCCGTGAAGCCCGGCAAACGACCTTCTGCCACGCCCCAGGCCAACGCTTGACCGAGAAGCTGTTCCATCGACTCAGTGGTCTTGCCATAGCCCAGCAGCTCTCTAGTAGTCCGATAAAGCTGCTTGGCATCGCTGTCGGTCCCGGTGCTGAAGGCACGGCGCATCGCGTTGACGATCTCCTCGGGTGCGATCTCGCCGAACTTCCGTCCGTGCAACTTGGGGTTGTTCCGGAAGCCCCGCCAGTCCCCTGGTGAGCGGTGATCCGGCCAGACGAACCTTGTCTCGAAACCGTTCGTAACCCGGTACCGATCCGGGAGGCACCGCCGCATCAGCTGATTGCGGTCCGCGGACAACCGCTTCAGACCGAAGCTCTTGCTGACCAACCTCATCAGTCGGTCGATCTCGATCGGCCCTTCTGCGGCGATCACCTCGTCCATGGCTTTCTGCACCAACAACTGCACGGACTTGTCGTGCGCCAGGTTGTCGAGCTGCTCCCTGGTGCCGATCGAGACCGGTTCGAACGGCACGAACTCTTCGACCACCGCGCCGAGATCGGGCTCGGTTTCTGGCGCAACGGTGGCAAGTCCGCGCAGCACTGGCTGGGCCCCGTCGACGTCCTCAGCCGATGCGGACTCGATCGCCGGAGTTTCGGTCTCAACAGGAACTGTTTCCTCCGGCGTCGGTGGTTTCTCGACTTGCTCCTGCTCGACCTGCTCCAACGCGGCGGACACCGCCTGGTCGATGGCGTCCAGAACGCCGTCTCGATCCATCATCCACTGCGGCAGCCAGACCCGGACCACTTGAGGCCAGTTCATCACGTCGGTGAGAAGCCGAGGCGCTGCATCGCGGTCGGCCAACGTTGGGCGCGCTGCCCATTCCGGACCGTCGAGCACCACTGCCACCTGCCAACGATGCTGCCCAGGAGCGCGCACCGCGATGTCGACGGTGAAGGTCGAGAGCCCGTAACGCGACTGCACCTCGTGACCACGGGCCTGGATCGCCGCAGCGACCTCCTCGGTGATCCGGTCGACGTTCGGTCGACTGGTCAGATCGCCGGCGCTGCGAAGACCCCGAGCCGCGACTTCGAGGTACGCGCGTAGGTGATGGACGCCAGTGGATTTGGTCGCCGTCAGATCGATGTGCTCCGGATCGAACGAGCTGAACACGATCACCTGCGTACGAGCACGAGTCACCGCGACGTTGAGCCGCCGCTCCCCACCAGCGTTGATCAACGGGCCGAGCTGCAGGCGGACTCGCCCGGTCTTGGGATCAGGGGAGAACGCAAGCGAGAAGAGGATCACGTCCCGTTCGTCGCCCTGCACGTTCTCCAGGTTCTTGACGAAAAGCTCCTCGTTGTCTGTCCTGGCCAACGCCTGCTGGATATTCCTGTCATCACTGCTCTCCAGCAGATTCAGCACCAGGTCGCGCTGCTGGATGTTGAAGGTGACCACGCCGATCGATCGACCGGCGGTGCGCGTGTCTGCCAGGATCCTCGAGATCTCCTGGACGATGGCCCTGGCCTCGACGGTGTTCGTTCGGCTGCCACCCGATTCGAAGTGCCCGTCCACCCGACGCCACTTGATGCCCGCGGACTCGTCGCCACCCGGTGCAGGAAGACTTGCCAGTTTCCAGTCGTAGTAGTGCCGGTTCGAAAACGCGATGAGTGACTCGTCCGTGCTGCGGTAGTGCCAGGTCAGCAACTCCTGGGGCAGTCCTGATTCGATGCATTCGGAGAGGATGCTGTCGAGGTCCTCGGGGACCGAGGAGTCTTCCGGCTGGTCGTTGTTGCTGGCCTGCATGGTGCTGGTGGGCGGCATCTGCTTGGAATCGCCGACCACGACGATCGACTTCCCGCGTCCCATCGCCCCGATCGCCTGCGCAACACGAATCTGCGACGCCTCGTCGAACACGACGATGTCGAAGTCGATGCCGCCGGGTTCCAAGAAGGCCGCCACCGACGCCGGGCTCATCAGCAAGCACGGGGTCAACCGGCTGATGACGTCGGGATACTGGACCACGGCCTCTCGGAAGGGAAGTCGGTCGTTGCGGGCGCCCAGGCGTCGAATCAGTTCTCCAGCGCGGTTCAAGAAAGCGGTGTCACCTTGCCCCGCCTGGACGAGCTGGGCAGCGATTTGTCCGGGAACGCGGTTCCGGATCTCGTCGCCGAGTTCGAGGTATTCGCCGACGTGCTGGTCATGGGTGGCAGGGTCGAAGTACTCCAACGTGCTCGTGCGCAAGCGTTCGTCCACGGCCGACCGGGCGATGCCCCGGAGCACCATCATCTCGATGTCCGCGGGCTGTGCCTTCCCAGCGAGAATCTGGTCCCGGAACTCGGCGAGCCCGGCGTTGTTCAGCACATCGGTGTGCGCGAGCACCACGCCCCACCGTTGGATCGCGAGCAGACCGCGACCGAGGTCACCGGCCCAGGTCTGGCCGTCCCGCTCCCAAGCGGCGGACCAGCCGGAATCTGCTGCCCAACGGGAGAATTCCTCGTTGGTGGTATTGAGCACCTGCAGCCAGCGCTGCCACGCGCCGACGAACCGCTCCAGATCCTCGATCGGCGTATGCGTGCCAAGCCCGCTGAACACGTCCCACAGCCCGGGAAGTCGACGACGGGCTTCTCTCGACACCTGCAGAGCCTGGTGTTCGGCTTGTACCGTTGTCGCGGCGTCCGGACGGGTCGGCAACCAGGTAGGTGGCAGCAGCAGACCCGGGACCGCGCGCATGTTGTGCGCAATTTCAGCCGCTGCCATCCGCACTTGGGCCGCGGCTTGGAGCTTGGCGAGAGCAGTCGTTTCGTCGAACTCCACGTTGGGAGCCAGGTGTTCGCGCAATGCATCGACCAGCGCCAGGCGGCGCTTCTTCTTACCGAAGAGCCCGCGGTCGGCTTCTGCAGCCTGTGCCTGGAAGTGGTCGAAGGCGGGATGTGCGAAGAACTCGGGGCGGAACGTCGCGAGTGACTCCCGGTGCTGCTGCTGGAACAAGGTGATGGCTCGCACCGCGCCCTGCACTGCATTGTCCCACCCGGTTTGGGCGGCCGCGGCAGTCCGGTTCGCATCCGGCAGCCTTCCCGACCGAGCGAGCCGGGCCGCCTCCATAACCTGCCCGAGCTGCAATGGGTGTGGTAGCGCGCTGATCCGGTGTCGTAGCGTCTCCGGGAGCCGGCCGAACGCCTGTCGCGCGTTCTCAAGTTCCTGCGCCGCAGCCAGGACGGCACGAGGCTCGAGGCCCTCGACATTACGAAGCCCACTGATCGCCCACGGGTGTTGTGGTCGCATACGAGCGGAATGTGTTGCGCTGGGCAAATCGCGGGCGGCGGCTTCGACCGCGCGACGCTGTTCCTGCGGAAGCGAGAAGTAGCTCGGAGGCACAGGGGCTGCCGGACCGTCGCCGTACGCCAATTTCGCCTGATAGCCCGACCAGACGGAGAAACCAGCTGCGTTGGAGCTGTGCAGCTGCTCCGGATACTCAAGCAGTTCGGTCACCCGGGACCGGAACTTGGCCGTCAGCGCACTCCATTCGTGGGGGTCCTCCGGCGCCTGCCGTTCCAACGCCGCCTTGAGCTGCTGGGTGATGCTGCGCTGGGACTGCTTACGGCCGTGCACGTCCAGGCAGAACGTGTCGAGACCAAGCGCGGCGAGCCGCCGCTTCACCACGTCCAACGCAGCCTGCTTCTCCGCTACGAACAGGACGGTCTTGCCGGACGCCATGGCGTGAGCGATGAGATTGGTGATCGTCTGGGACTTCCCGGTACCGGGCGGGCCTTCCAGGACGAACGAGTGTCCTTGCTCGGCAAGCGCGATCGCCCGCATTTGCGATCCATCCGCCGCGATCGGCAGGAGAAGCTCGGTCTCGTCGATGTCCACCTCAGCAGGTGCGGTACCAGCCATCGGCCGGCCGGGGTTCTCCACGAGGTGCCGAACCACCGGGTTCCGCATGAAGAGCTCCCAGTGCTGCGTCAGGTCTCGCCACATCTGGAATGTGGAGAACTCCAGGAGTCGCAGGCTGGCTGTCTCGTCGATGCGGAAGTTGAGGTTGTTGTCGACGAGGCCCTGCCTGATCGCGCGCAGGGATGCACCGATATCGATACCGGATTCATCGAGGATCGGAGTCTGCAGAGCGGGGATGTCGACGCCGTGCTTCTGCCGCAACCACTGCACGAGGCAATAGTTGGGCGCGGCGAGCTCGCCGCCGTCGATCACCACCGTGTAAGGCCGGCGTCCGCGACCACCCTCGATGCGCACAGGAAGCACGAAAAGCGGTGCATGCGCCTCGCCGCGTTCCGTCGGGTGCACCATTGCCCCGAGGGTGAGGTAGAGGTAGTTGCTACCGGTTTCCTGCTCCACGGTTCGCGCCGCACGTTGCAGCGCCCGCATGTGATCGACGTATTTCGCCTGGGGCACCGAGGCGTAGACACGGTGATCGGTCACCAATTCATTCGCTACTACGTCGTCGGGGAGGTCCTGAGCCCGTCGGACGCCCTGCAACTCGTGAACTCCGCCGAGGACATCCTGGGCCACGATGTTGAGCGGCTTGCCAGCGTGGACGAGATCGTCGAGGTCTTTCAGCCCTCCAACGGGAATGTGCAGGTCCAGTCCCTTACCGCGCTTGGGGAGTTTGAGCAGCGGGTTGCGCAGGCTCAGATCGAGCAACGCGCGTCGCCAAGCCCCGATCCGCGGTGGCGCGTCACTGGTGGCTGCTTGCTGTTCGAGGTTCTCCTCGTCGTTGAGCGCGCCGCTGGCGACCAGCTCGTCCGGAAGCGCAAGACGCCCCTGCCGCGGCGATGGCTGCGCCACTTCAGTGGCTTCGGACGCCACTGCGTCAACCGTGGGCATCGGCCTGATGTCAGAGCGGTGCGCGAGCCTGATGTCGACCATGCCGTGCAGGTCGCGTGGCCCTCGCAGGTGTGCGCCGCCCAGCCGTACTGCGCCGGCGAAATCAACGGAGTCCGAGCCGGGGCCGATCCCGGTGAGTTCGACTGCGATCGCCTTGGCCGACTCGACCACGTTGATCATCTGAGCCGGTTCCAGGGACACACTCTCCGGCAGTCGTTCCTCGTTGAGAAAGAACCCGGCGAACGCGTGCCCGCGCACGATCCAGATCAGCGGGTGCAGACCGGCGGCTTCCAGGCAGGCGGCGTAGGTGACCGACAAGTCGATGCAGTTGCCGACTCGATCCCGCAGCACCTCGGCCGTCGTGCGGACCTTCTGCCCTGATTCCTCGAAGGACGCGGGCATACCCACGTAGGTGATTTCCTGCTCGCGCAGCGCCTCGTACACGGCGGCACCGATCTGCACCGCACGTTTCGGGCCTGCCTGGTAGCCCTGCAACGAGCTCGAACCCGTCTCCCGCTGGAGCAGCGCCCCCGCCGACCGCAAGACCTGCTGCACGGCGCTGGTGTTCGGCTGGACGAAAGCAGCGATCGACTCATAGAGCGCCGGAGCGCTCAGCCATTCGTTGTGGGCAAGCACCCGGGACGGGACCGACAGCTCAAGATCGTTGGCACCCACCGCCCTCACCCGGAGGCGGTAAGTGACGGGAAAGGCTTCGTCGGCTCGCTTCAATACCGACGCATCCGGCGCGAACTCGCGAAAGTCGTCCCAGCTGACCACGCCATCGGCCGGCACAGCCACCTCGGAACGCACCCACGGCTCGGCGAGCGCCCCGTCCGGCCCGACCAGCTCCAGCGTGACCTCAACCGGTTCGACGGCAGCGTCCCCCAGGTTCTCGAGCCTGATGTGCTGCACCACCGGCACCCGGTTGTGCACCAACGCGTAGTACATGGCAGGCGGATACAAGAGCTCGACCCGCAACCGCTCGTTCTCACAGCTGGACGTGCGAAAGACCGAATGGCTCATTGCACTCGCAATCGGATTAGGCAACGCACTCCACCAAGCAGAGCACCGAACATGTGGTCGGCGAACCAGCCAATTTCGTTACCCCGAGACGGCGACCACGTGGGCAGTGTGGTCTTCGTGCTCAGGACCTGTGGTAGTGATCAATCCTGTCCATCGGGCCCCTCCGCCAGGCGAATCCGGGCCAAGATCGCGCCGATCTCCTGCGCGCTCTCGTCGTCCTTGCCCCAAACCAGGCACAGGTCGTCATAGAGAGGCTGCAAGGTGTCCCACGCTTCCTGAACCTTGCCCTCCGACAGCAGCAGCATTCCGATCAGCCGACGGACCTCCAAGGCCATCGGGGACGCGTCACCGTCAGTCGCCCGAAGGCGAGCTTGCACGTCCTGGAACTGCCGCAGCGCTACTGTGGCTTGGCCCAGCTCAGCACGGCACAAAGCGGCCTGCTGGAGGCATTCGAGCGCGCTCTCACTGCCTGCTCCTTCGGTACGGGTGAAGGCGGCTGCGAGTGCGTCGAATTCTGGTAGCGCAAGTCGGTAGTCGCCACCGACCACGAGAATCGCCGCCCGCCGTCGTCGCAACGACAGGACGTGACGACTCTCAGGCCCCAGCACCTCACCCGCCGGCACGATGACGCTCTCGAGCATTTCGGCTGCCTGGGCGTAACGAGCCTCTTCCACCAGCGCGTCAGAACGCTCCCGCGCTTCCTTGATCGACTCGCGGAGACCGGTCCGCGGCGCCTGTTGAGCCTCAACCAGGTCAGGGGCCGCCTTCTGGAGAACCGGCTCCGCAACATAACGTCGACGCGGCGCATTCGGCCGACGAAACATCATCGTCGGGTCTGGCACGCCCGTAGGTGCCGCGGTGCCACTATCCGGCCTGGAGCCGGGTGTCGGCAGGAAAGGCAGCAACCGCTCGTAGACCTCGTACGCATCCGCGGGACGCTGCTCAGGGATCTTGGCCAGCAAGTCCAGCACAAGCGAATCGAGCTCTTCCGTGACATCAGCACGCACCTGCCGCAACGGCACCGGCTCGTCATACACATGCTGTTTCATCCGGTCGAAGTCGGCAGCCCCGTCGAAAACAGGATGCCCGCAGATCAGCTCGTACAGCACACAGCCGAGCGCGTACAGATCGCTGTGCGGCGCGATCGTCCCGCCCTGGACCTGCTCCGGCGACATGTACTGGCTCGTGCCGATCGGGGTGCCGGTCGCCGTGATCCGGGTTACGTCGGTGCGCAGGATCGCGGCGATACCGAAGTCCAGCACCTTCACAATGCCCTCATCGGTGACCAGCACGTTGTCGGGTTTGAGATCGCGGTGGACCACCGGCACCGCGTGGGCATGCGACAGCACCGTGCAAATCTGCGCCCCGAACGCAGCCGCCCAGCTGACTGGGAGTGGCCGTTCAGGGTCGATGAACGCGCGCAGCGAACGCCCATGGACCAGCTCCATCACCAGATAGAGCCGGTCGAACGAATCATCCAGGACAGCGTCGTAGACCTGTGGCACCCCGTGGTGCTGGATCCGCGCGGTCACCCGCGCCTCACGCTGGAAACGCAGGGCGAATTCCTCCGCCTGCCCGGCGGAGACGATCGCATCAGTCCGGATCAGCTTGACTGCTACCTCGCGGTCCAGCACGGAGTCGAAACCACGCCAGATCGCCCCCATGCCCCCGGAACTGATCTCCTCGATCAGTTCGTAGCGATCCCCGACAGCGTTCGCCTGCACCTTCCGCCATCCCCCTCGATCCCGTCACTCTCGGCAACCAATCGTGCCGTCTGTGCGATCACGCGTCCACCGAAACCGGGGATCCGGTGCCCCACCGGCCCCCGGCCCTGCGGCGTTCAGATCAGGTCGTCACCGACGCCTTCCTCCCGGCGGATCATCCGCCACGCGGCGCTGCGGAGAGTGCTGTTCAACGACTTCCTGAACGTCTTGTCCGAGGCGAAGTACTGCCGTCCGAGGTCGGCGACGGTGTCGATGTGCTCGGCCATCTTGTCCTCGAAGACGGGGTCGAAGACGATCCCGAAGTTCTCCTCGTCGTTCGACATCGCCGCCTGCCGCACCTTCGGATCGCGATAGGCCTCCTCAAACGGCTTCAGCGCGTCCTTCTCGGTGAGGTCGGTGCCGTGCTTCTCGTTGAACTTCTCGATGAGCTCGGACAGCAGCGACTTCTCGGGTTCCTGCGCGGCAGCCGCGCCGTCCCCGAAGCCCTTCATCAGCGCTGGTCCCTCCGGCACCAGGCTGAGATCGTGTTCCCCGGTCTTCTCCACCTTGAGGTGACTGAGGTCCACGTCGCCGATGTCGGTGCTGCCGTCGTGCCGTCTGGGCAGCCGGTTGAGCAGGTGCCGTCCGAACAGGTAGAGCTGTTCCAGTTCCGGGTCGTGGTAGGGCACGATCTGGGAGAGGAACCCGTACTTGCGGACGTAGTCGTTGAGGTCGCTGCGGAAGTTCTCGGCGGTCTCTTGCTCGTCCTCGTCCTCGTGATCGGCGAGCTCGGTGAACCGCGCGACCGCCGGCTCGGTGTGCCGGTACAGCTCGGCGTGCAGCTTCGCCCACTTCGCCGGGCTTCCGGCGGCCTTCTCCTCCGCGGCGAGGAAAGCTTCAGCGAACGCCCGCATTTCGCTCTCGACCAGCCGGGAGGCAGTGACGACCATCGCCTTGGCCCGGCCACCGAGGCGGCCCGCGGTGTGCATGCGGAAATGCTCGACGATCACCTGCGCTTGCCGGGCCACGGTGGAAGCGTGCATGAGCGCCGCCCTGGCCAGCAGTGGGTTGGCCTTGCGGGGGTCGACTTCCTTGTCGTCGGGGTTCTCGTTGACCAGCTTCCAGTACGTGTTGTAGGTGACGTAGCTGTGCAGCGGGTCGAGGATGAAGCCTTCCTCGATTGCCTGGCGCATCGAGTAGGTGTGGAACGGGACGTGGGTGGCCTTGCCGTCGTGCTCGGTGAGTTCGCCGAAGTTCTCCAGGGTCTTGGCCTTGGGGGTCGCGGTGAACGCGAAGTACGACAGGTTGGGGCTCTGTCCGCGGTCTTCCGCCCGCTTCTTCAGCTTCGCGTCGGTGCTGTCCTCGGCTTCGGCCGTGACGGCTCCCGGCTCGCCGGAGTCGTCGTCAGCGTCGAGCCCGAGGCCCCGGAGGACCTTGCGCACATCGGAAGCGGCGTCACCGGAATGGGACGAGTGTGCCTCGTCCACGACGATCGCGAACCGGCTGCCCTTGATCTCGGTGGGGTTGCGTCGCAGGTAGTCCAGCAGCGCCGGGAAGGTGTGCAGGGTGACCGTGACGATCTTGCCGGTTTCCTGCGACAACGCCTTGGCGAGCTGCTCGGATTTCGCGCCGTACTTCTCGTCGATCTTCACGACGAGCCCGGCGGTCTGCTCGAAGCTGCCGACGGTTTCGCGCAGCTGGGAATCCAGGTTCCGCCGGTCGGTAATGATGATGACCTTGTCGAACACCGGGGCGCCCGGTTTGAGCCCGTTGGCCAGCGCGTCCGGGTCGAGTTCGGCGGGATTGGTGGGTGTGTGCAGCGAGGAGAGCCGGTGCGCCAGCCAGCCGATGGTGTTGGACTTGCCGGAACCGGCGGATGCCATCACGAGGTAGTTATGCCCGGAGCCGTGCGTCGCGGCGTGCGCGGTGAGCTTCTTGACGACGTCCCACTGGCGCGCCACGCGGCGGCAACTCGCTCGCAATCTGCCTCGTACTGCTTAATCTTGGCCTTGGCACCCTCATCACCCTTTGGCGGCGTGACTTCAGGTATGCAGGCGTGCCAAGATCCGCACGTCTGGCCGATCGAGACGCGAACAGATTCGCACTTCTTCTGCTCCGCAAGCCTCGTCAACCCGGAACACGTCAACGAGTCACCTGCAGCAGGTCTTTGCGTAGCTCGTGACCGCCAGAGCAGCCGTCGACACAGGCGGCTGTCCCGATCACTGTCCACCGAGACGGAGTCATCGACGGAGAAGAGTCGTGGCAGACATCTTCATGTATGCCGATGAGACCGGCAACCTTGACTACCAGCAGCACGAAGGCGCTTCGCGCTTCTTCGGCATCGCTACGGCAGTAATCCGGGATCACGGCACAGCCCTCAACGAAGCGCTGCAGTTGCGCGCCGAACTGCACGCGCGCGGGGTGGGCTTGAAGAAGGGTTTCTTCCACGCGACCGACGACAGCCACCCGACGAGGAAAGAGGTGTACGCACTAATCGCGGGGCAGGGATGGCGACTGGACGCCACGATGCTCGACAAGCAGAAGGCGTACGACCACGTCAAGGAAGCTGGCGAGGTCTACCTGTACAAGATGGCTTGGTTCCTGCACTTCAAGTACATAGCTCCTCTGGTCGCAGCGAAGGGCGATCGCCTGTTCGTCGTGGCCGCGACTCTCGGCACCAACGCCCGAAAGAAGGCGTTCGAGTCGGCACTTCACGACGTGTGCCAGGTGCAGGGCCCCAACGGCCGGGATGTGCATCTCTGCCACTGGCCGGCACCCACTTCATGGGGCCTGCAGGTTGCCGACTACGCAGCATGGGCCGTGCAGCGAAAGCTGGAGAAGGGCAAGGAGGAGTACTGGAGCATGATCGTTGATTCGCTGCAGAGCTGCTTCGAGCCCTGGAGAAAGTAAGAGGCCGGCTACCCCTTGGGGGAGAGCCCCCCTGGGGCTCTTGTCACCGGCCTACCGCCATTCAACCTGGAACATCGTTGCTGGTCAACGACGCGCGAGCAGCATCACCCTTTTGCGTCCGACTGCCGACCAGGCCGTCGCCACCGCTACTGCCGAGGCAGGACAACGGCAGGGCCATCCAGCCGATCGACACCTCGGTCAGGGCTGCCGCGGGACGATGAGGGCAGCTGCGACTCGGGGGAAGATCTCGGTGAATAACGTGCCCATGTTCGGGTCGGTGTTGCTGAAGACCGCTCGTTCCAGCTCCGCGTCGTAGATCGCGATCAGGGCTCGCACCGCGTCTCGGGTGTCCACGTCCGCTTGCATGTCCAGCTCGTCGAGGGCGTGCTGCATCAGTTCCGCCACCGCTTCGGTGATCTGGACCAGGTATTCGCCCGCTCGGAGGCGCAGGTGCGGGCTGCGGAGGGCGTGTGCTCGGAACTCCGTCAGCAGCAGGTACCAGGTCTTGTCCGCGACCAGGGACTCCGCGCAGGCCGCGCCGATCTGGAGGATCGCGTCGTGCACCGAGCGGTCCTCGCCGGTGGGGGCCACCGCTCTCTCGATGATCTGCCTGGTCTGGTCGATGCGGGCGGTCATCTCCTCCTCGTAGACGGCGAGGAACAGGTCCTCCTTCGTCTCGAAGTTGGAGTAGAAGGCCCCGCGGCTGAAGCCGGCCGCTTCGCAGATCAGCTCCACCGGGGCGTCCCGGATGCTGTGCTCGAGGAACACCTCGCGGGCAGCGGCGATCAGCCGTCGGCGGGTCTCCGCGCGGCGACGTGTTTCGCGTCGTTGCGGCTGATCGGTCATGGCCTTGAGTCTCCCGCTCAGTGTTTCGCCTCACAGTTCTGCTGCGAGGGCGGCGCCGGTGATCTCGGGAAATATACAGTGTGCATCGAATACATCGTGTATCGCATGCATCGCGTATCGCATGCGCCGTGTATCGACTTCTTCGCTGCGGGAGTGTTCCGGTTGTCGTCTTTGCTGTACCGACTCGGGCGGGCCGTGGTCCGCGCCAGGGCATGGGTGCTGGTCGCCTGGCTCGCGCTGCTCGCAGCGCTGGGCGGCGGCGCGTTCTTCCTGCAACAGGGGATGGAGACCAGTCTCGAGATCCCCGGGGCCGAGTCGCAGGAGGCGCTGGACCACCTCAACAACGTCTTCCCGCAGATGACCGGTTCGCGCGCGCAGCTGGTGTTCACCGCGCCCGCCGGTCAGCAGGTGGACTCGCCGCAGGTCAGGGAGGCCTTCGAGGGGCTCATCGACCGCGTCTCCCAGTGGGACGGCGTGGACGCGGTGATGAGCCCGCTCGACGAGCTGGTGGGCAACCAGGTCTCCGAGGACCGCAGCACCGGCCTGATCAACATGCAGTTCGACTTCCCGCCGCTGGACGTGCCGGAGCAGGTCAAGAACGACCTGCTCGGCGAGGCTGCAGCGCTGGAGCAGCAGCTCGGCGCGGGCGCCGAGGTGCACGTCGGCGGCGACATCTTCGCCAACGCCATGCCCGAGCTGGGCGCCACCGAGGCCGTCGGCGTGGTCGTCGCGCTGCTGGTGCTGCTGCTGTTGCTGCGCTCGCTGATCGCCGCGGTGATGCCGCTGGTCACCGCGCTCGTCGGCGTCGGCGTGTCGATGACGATCGTGCTGCTGACCACCGCGGTCACCGAGGTCTCCTCGGCCGCGCCGATGCTCGGCGTGATGCTGGGCCTGGCCGTGGGCATCGACTACTCGCTGTTCATCGTGTCCCGGCACCGCGAGCAGCTCGCCGCCGGAGTCGGCGTCACCGAGTCCATCGCGCGCTCGGTGGCCACCGCGGGCTCGGCGGTGATCTTCGCCGGCGTCACCGTGATCATCGCGCTGCTGGCGCTGGCGGTTCCCGGGATCACCTTCCTGACCACGATGGGCGTGCTGGCCGGCGTCGCGATCGCGATCGGCGTCGCGGTGTCGCTGACCATGATCCCGGCGCTGCTCAGCTTCGCCGGCGAGCGGCTGCGGCCGGTCAAGGTGCGGCGCAGGCGGGCGGCCAAGCCGCGGCGCGAGCGCCGCTCGTTCGCGCTGGCCTGGGTCCGGGCGGTCACCAAGGCGCCGCTGGTGACGATCGCGCTGGTCGTCGCGGCCCTCGGCGTGTGCACGCTGCCGATGGCGGACCTGAAGCTGTCGGTGCCCGACGCGAGCGCGCAGGCCGCCGGGACCCCGGCGCGCGACACCTACGACCACATCGCCGAGAAGTTCGGCCCCGGGTTCAACAGCCCGCTGATGGTCACCACCGACATCATCGGCAGCAGCGACCCGCTCGGGCACGTCAACGGCATCGCCGACGAGATCCGGGCGATGCCCGGAGTCGCCGCGGTGCCCATGGCCACGCCGAACCCGACCATCGACACCGGCATCATCCAGGTGGTGCCGACCACCGGCGGCGAATCCGACGAGACCGCCGACCTGGTGCACCGGCTGCGCGCGATGAGCCCGCACTTCGCCGAGAAGTACGGCTCGGGCATCGCGGTGACCGGCGTGACCGCGATCGGCATCGACCTCTCCGAGAAGCTCTTCGACGCGCTGCTGCCGTTCGCGCTCATCGTGGTCGGGCTGACGCTGGTGCTGCTGGCGATGGTGTTCCGGTCGGTGTGGGTGCCGGTCAAGGCCGCGCTCGGCTACCTGCTGTCGGTCGGCGCGACCTTCGGCGCGGTGGCGTTCGTGTTCAACCAGGGCCACCTGGCCGGGCCGCTGAACGTGGCGCACGTCGGCGGGGTCATCAGCTTCATGCCGATCCTGCTGATGGCGATCCTGTTCGGGCTGGCCATGGACTACGAGGTCTTCCTGGTCTCCCGGATGCGCGAGGAGTACACCCACCACGGCGACGCGAAGCGGGCCATCGAGTCCGGCTTCACCAACGTCGCACCGGTGGTGGTGGCCGCCGCCGTCATCATGATCTCGGTGTTCGCCGCGTTCGTCCCGCACGGCGACGCCAACATCAAGCCCATCGCGTTCGGGCTCGCGGTCGGCGTGTTCGTCGACGCGTTCCTGGTCCGGATGACGCTGGTGCCCGCGGTGATGGCGCTGCTCGGCGACAAGGCCTGGTGGCTGCCGCGCTGGCTGGCCCGCAGGCTGCCCGCGCTGGACGTGGAGGGCGAAGCGCTGCAGCACGAGCTGCGCCTGGCCGAGTGGCCGGGCAACGACGAGGTGGTCAGCGCCCGCGATCTGAGCATCCACGACGACCGCGGTGACCAGGTCGTCGGCGGGGTCCGGATCAACCTGCGCCCCGGTGGGGTGCTCGCGGTGGAGGGCGACGGCTCGGACGCCTCCGCGCTGCTGCACGCGCTCGGCGGCCGGGTCCGCACCGTGCAGGGCGATCTGCGGGTGACCGGGCTGCTGCTGCCGCAGCGGTCGCGGGCGGTGCGGTCGCGCACCGCGCTGATCCAGTGCCGGAGCAGCGCCGAACCTGCCGCCGAGATCCGGGAAGCCGTCGCCGAAGGCGTGCGCCTGGTGCTGCTCGACGAGGCCGACGCCATCGCCGACACCGAACAGCGCCGCCAGCTGGCCGCCCTGCTGCGCGGTTCGTCCACTGCGGACGGCACGCCGGTCGGCTTCGTCGTGACCTACCGGAACCCGAGCCTCATCTCCGACTTGCTGCCGGAGCACCGGGTCGACGTTCTGCGGCTCTCCGCGCGCCCGGGCGTGCTCGCGGGCCGCCTCCAGGAGGTGTGAGGGCAATGAAGAACCCGTTCACGCAAGCGACCCGGCGCGCCGGGGGTTCGGTCGGACGGCTCACCTGGATCGGGCTGGCCCTGGTCCCCGTGCTCGTCGTCGGCGTGCTGGCCTGGGCCTTCTGGGCGCCGATGAGCCAGCACGGCGCCGCCAAGGTCGCGGTGGTCAACGCCGACGAGCCGACCACGATCAACGGGCAGCTGGCCCCGCTCGGCCGGGAGATGGCCGCGAAGCTGGTCAACAGCACCGATTCCGGCTACATCTGGCAGATCACCGCCGCCGAGGACGCCGAGGAGGGGCTGGCCGACGGCCGCTACGCCGCCGCGGTGACCATCCCCGAGGCGTTCTCCCGCAACACCGCGTCGGTGATGACCGGTGAGCCGCTGGACGCCACCCGCGCCGGGATCACGGTGCGGACCTCGCCGGTGGCGGCCCCGGCCGATGCGGCCGCGGTGGAATCCGCTGCGCGGCAGAGCGTTTCGGTGTTCAACCAGCAGATCCTGGAGATGCTGCTCGACGGGTTCTACGGCGGTTTCTCGGAGATGCACGGGCAGCTGGGCACCGCGGTCGACGGCGCGCGGCAGCTGGCCGACGGCAGCGGGCAGCTCGCCGACGGCACGCGTCAGCTGGCCGATGGCGTCGGCCAGCTCTCCGGCGGTGTCGGTGAACTGGCGGGCGGTGTGCCGCAGCTGGCCAATGGCGGTTCGCAGCTCGCCGACGGCGCGCAGCAGCTCTCCGGCGGCCTGAACCAGCTGCACCAGCAGGTCTCGCAGATGCCCGCGCAGACCCGGCAGCTGGCGGACGGCGCGGAGCAGGTCGCCGCGGGCAACCGCGCGATGGCCGACCAGTTCGTCCCGCTCGCCGACCAGATCCTGGCCGCGACCGACCTGATCCCCGACTCCCCCAAGCTCGACGGGCTCGCCCAGATCGCCGAGCAGTGCCCGGCCGAAGGCCTGACCTCGGACTTCTGCACCCGGCTGCGCGCCCAGATCGACCAGATCAACCAGCGCGAAGGCGCGCTCGACGGCATCAAGGAGAAGATCCAGGCGCCGGTGAAGCAGGCGCGCGACGGTTTCGAAGGCCTTGCCTACGGTTCCGAGCAGGTCGCCGCGGGCACCCGGATGCTCGCCGACTCCTCCGGTCAGCTGGTCGGCGGGATCGGCCAGCTCGCCGACGGTGGCGCGCAGCTCGCCGATGGCGCGCAGCAGCTCTCCGGCGGCCTGAACCAGCTCAACGGCGGTGTGCAGGAGCTCAACGGCGGCGTCCAGGAGCTCGACGGCGGGGTGGGCCAGCTGGTCTCCGGTGCCGAGCAGGTCGCGGACGGCAACCGCCAGTTCGCCGACCAGATCGGCCCGGCGGCCGAGAAGCTGCCCAACTACACCGACGCGGAGCGCGCGCACCTCAAGACGGTGGCGGCCAGCCCGGCCGCGCTGCAGTCCGACCTGCCCGGCTTCGGCAAGTCGCTGATCGCGCTGCTGATCGCCGTCGCGTTCTGGACGGCCGCACTCGGCATCTACGCGGTGACCAGGGCGGTTCCGGAGAACGCGGCGAGCTCGCGCCGCTCCACCTGGCGGCTGGTCCTCGGCTCGCTGCTGCCCGGAACGCTGATCGCGGCGATCGGAGCGGTCGTGGTCAGCGCGGCGCTGGCCCCGTTCCTGGGGCTGGGCTTCGGTTCCTGGGCGGCCTTCGCCGGCGTGACGCTGTTGGCAGCGCTGGCCTTCGTGTCGCTCAACCAGGCGCTGATCGCCCTGCTCGGCAACACCGGCCGCATCGTCGCCATCGCCGTCCTGGTGCTGGCCGCGGCCACCGGAGTGGTCTCGACGATCCCCGGGTTCCTCCAGAGCACGAGCGCCTTCCTGCCCACCCACGGCGCGGTCCAGGCCCTGTCCGCGATCGTGACGGGAGCGGGCGGAGCGACCAGCGGCGCTCTCCAGCTGGTGGCCTGGCTGGTCGCCGGCGTCCTGGTCAGCGTGCTGGCGGTGGACCGGGCCCGGGTGGTCCCGGCCAAGCAACTCCGCCGCACCCGCCCGGCCTGGTGAGTCGTGAGTGCGCAACGGTGCTCGAGCGCTGTTGCGCACTCACGACCCGCTGGTCGGCTGAGGCGGGCTACCGAGCAGCCATAGCGTCCACATCGGACAACAGGTTCCGAGCGCGCTCCGCCGCGCCGACGGCCAACGCGGTCAATGCCGTGTTGTCGACCGGCGCTTCGATCTCGACGTCCGCCAGCAGCGGCGCCAAGTCCAGCGGCGCGGCCAACACCGGGCCGGGCGCCTCCGGCAGCGGGAGCGCCGGGGCCGCCCACGCAGCGGCAGCCGGAGTTCCCGTCCCGCCTTCCTCGGCCTCCGCGCCGTGCCGCGCATTGCGGCGGTGCAGTTCATCGGTCAGCTCGTCCTCGGCGCGGCCGCGCAACAGCAGCAGGACGAACGGATCCCTGTCCAGCAACCAGGAAACCTGGTAGGCCAGCGCCGCCGCGTGCTTGCACGGGCTGTCCCAGCCCGGGCAGTCGCATTCCGGTTCGAGGTCGCCGTAGCCGGGCAGCAGCCGCGCGCCGACGGCCTCGGCGGTGTCGGCCAGCTCGACCGGCATGTCCCGTTCCAGCAGCGCGGCGATGTGCCCGGCGCGGCCCGCCACCTCGTCCAGGAACCGGTCCCAGCGCGCTCCGGGCAGCTCGGCGAGGTGCACTTCGGTGCGGTGCGGCTCGTCGGGATCGCCGTCGTGCACCGGCGCGGTGATCCGCCCGGGGCTGACCGTGATCGCGCCGACCTGCCCGGCGAAGGCGTACCTGCGGCCCTTCTTCAGCTGCTCCGGGTCGAGGGCGGTGCGCTCCATCGCCTCGATCCACGCGTTGCCCCACCAGGTGTCGGCGAACTTCTTGCCGTACCGCTTCCCGGGCGGGAAGGCCGGGAAGGTCAGCGCGCGCACCGGTTCGTCGTCCCAGGTCATCTCAAGCGCTCCTCAGTTCCACCAGGCGGTGCAGCTCGGCGTCTGAGAGCTCGCTCAGCGCCGCCTCACCGCCGATGATCGCGTCGGCCAGTTCCTGCTTGTGCGCCAGCAGTTCCGCGATGCGCTCCTCCACCGTGCCCTGCGCGATCAACCGGTGCACCTGCACGGGTTTGCGCTGGCCGATCCGGTGCGCCCGGTCGGTGGCCTGCTCCTCGACGGCGGGGTTCCACCAGCGGTCGTAGTGGATCACGTGGTCGGCCCGGGTCAGGTTCAGCCCGGTGCCCGCCGCCTTGAGCGAGAGCAGGAAAACCGGCACCTGACCGGCCTGGAACCGGCGCACCATCTCGTCGCGCTGCGCCACCGGCGTGCCGCCGTGCAGCAGCTGCGCCGGTATGCCGAGGTCGGCCAAGTGCTTCTCCAGCAACCGGGCCATCTGCACGTACTGCGTGAAGACGAGCACCGCACCGTCTTCGGCGACGATGGTGCCGAGCAGTTCGTCCAGGGCCTGCAACTTCACCGAGCGAGCAGCCGAGGCCACGCCTTCCTTGCGGTAGTGCGCCGGGTGGTTGCACACCTGCTTGAGGCCCACCAGCAGCTTGAGCACGAGGCCGCGCCGTGCGATCTCGGTCGTGCTGCCGCGGATCTCGGCCATCACCTCCCGGACCACTTGCTGGTACAGGTCGGCCTGCTCGGCGGTGAGCGGAACCAGGTGGTCGGTCTCGGTCTTGGGCGGCAGTTCCGGTGCGATGCCCGGATCGCTCTTGCGGCGCCGCAGCAGGAACGGCCGCACCAGCCGGGACAACCGCTGCGCGGTCGGGGCGTCGCGATCCTCCTCCACCGCCCGCCCCCAGCCGGCGCGGAACTCACGCATCCGGCCGAGCAGCCCGGGCGTCGTCCAGTCCAGGATCGCCCACAGTTCGCCAAGATCGTTCTCCACCGGTGTGCCGGTCATCGCCACCCGGACCTCCGCCGGGATCTCGCGCAGCGCCTTCGCCGTGCCGCTCGTGCGGTTCTTGACGTGCTGTGCCTCGTCGGCGACGACCATTCCCCAGCGGTGCGCGGCCAGCTCCGCCGCGTCGACGCGCATCGTGCCGTAGGTGGTGAGCACGAAACCGCTGTCGGCCAACGAGCGCTGCGAGCCGTGGAAGCGGCGAACCGGCGTGCCCGGCGCGAACTTCGCGATCTCGCGCTCCCAGTTGCCCAGCAGCGACGCCGGGCACACCACCAGCGTCGGTCCCGCCGCCCGCCGCAGGTGCAGCGAGATCAGCATGATCGTCTTGCCCAGCCCCATGTCGTCGGCCAGGCAGCCGCCGAACCCCAGCGACGTCATCCGCTCCAGCCAGCGCAGCCCGCGCTGCTGGTAGTCGCGCAGCGTCGCGGCGAGCTCCGGCGGCTGCCCCAGCGGTTCCGGCCCGTCATCGGGATCGGCGATGCGGTCGGCCAGTTCACCGAGCCAGCCCGCCCCGACGGCCTCGACGCGCACGTCGTCGACCACCACGCTGCCGATCAGCACGGCGCCCAGCCCCGAATACGCCGGGACCGGCGGCAACGCGCGTTCCCGCGCCTTGCGCGCCAGCTCGGGCGGGATCAGCACCCATTGATCGCGCAGCCGGACGACCGGACGCGACTTGGCCACCTGATCCATCTCGTCGTCGGTCAGCGGTTCGCCGCCGAGGGTCAGCTCCCACGACATCGGCAACGGCCCGGAATCCCGCAGGAAGGCCGCGACGTCGTCCGGCCGCTCACCGGGCGCGGACACCGAAACGCGGGCGTTGAGCTCGCGCGAGACCTCCGGCGGCCACTCGACGTCGACGCCCATCGCGACCAGCCGATCTTCACCGCCGCCGAGCAGGTCCACCACGTCCTCGTCGACCAGCTCCAGCTCGACGGGTTTGGCTTCGGCCAGCAGGCTTTCCAGCGGCGACCACGCACCGGCGGCCCGCCGCAGTGCCCGCATCGCCTCGAACGTCGCGCGATCATCGAAGCCGTGCGACTCCCCCGCCCACAACGCCTCGGCGTCGACCACCCGCGTCGGATCGGCGAGATCGCGCAGCCGGACAACGGCGATGAACGGCACCGTCGCGGGATCACCGCGCAGCTCCAGCCGCAAGCTGACGCGCAACCCCGCATCAACACCCGCGGCGACCTGCTGCGCCCATTCCCGGAACTCCCCGACCGCGACGATCTCCTGCCCGGCGTACGGCACCGATGCGCCTGCCACGCGCGGCAACACGTCGGCGACGGCGTCGAAGAACTCGCGCAACAACTCCTCGGCATCGGGCAGAACCAGCTGATCCGCCTCCGGATCCAGCGGAATCGACCGCGCACTGGCCGGAGCGGCAGCGGCCAACGCCCGCAACCGCTCGACGTCGACGACGTCGAACGGCCCCATCCGCCACGCATCGGCACCGCTCGGATGAACCCCGGGCAGCACCCGCCCGCGCGCCACCATGTGCAGCGCAAGCCGCGCGGCCGCGCCCCAGAACGCCGCCGAAGGATGCCCGTGCTGCGAAACCAGCAGCGGCAACGCCTCGGCCACCGGAACCCGCCGACCAGGTGCCCGCCGCGCGACGACCTCGCCGTTTTCGAGCAGGGTCACCACCGCTTCAGCGGACGCGTCAACCTCGGAACCGCCGCCCGGATCGTGAAGGAAGAACGTCCCCGCACGCGGCACGCCGCCGGGCTCGAACACCATCGCGCACTGCCCCACCTGCACCTCCACACCGTCGACCGTACACCGTACCGTAAACCGCACCGACCGGCCGGCAGTTGCTTTGACCAGCGAGAACATGCCCGTTTTCCGAGCAGATCTGCACGGGAGCATCGCGCCCCGGACGTCCGGGGCGCGATGGGATGCAGTCCCATCGCCCCCACAACCGGAGCAAGCAGTGCGCATCCTGTTCAGCTCGGTCCCCAGCACCCCTCCCCGCACAACGACCTGACAACCATCACGGCCAGCTGACCGACCCCGGAACACCCTGCCCAGCAGCTGCTTCGCTTAGAAATATGTCTACAGAGGGGGGAAACGCCGAATCAGTTCCAGCTCAGCGTGCCGGGATGCCATCGCCCTGGCACGGTTTCGACCAACAGCGGAGAGATGAACAGTTCAGCCAACGGTTGCGCCTGTCCCAGCGTCCGGTACTGCTCCAGGCCGACCACGGTCCGAGCCTCGCTGCGATATCCCTTGGCCCAGGAGGCAGGATCGGGCACGGTGAAAGCCTCGGGCAGCTCGATGTCAGTCCCGCTGTGCTGACGGCGAGCAACTTCGCGGCGGATCGCCAGCTGGGCGCTCAGTCCGTCGACCTCTTCCCTGAGCGCGATCACGACCAGGTCCACGAGATCCTTCACGCGACTGGAGGGTCGACCCCGGTGGCGCTCGTACATGGCGCAGATCTTGTCAGCGATGTGATCGGTCAGCGGATAGAGCCGCACCTGAACATGTTCGTCGAACTCGATCCCGAGAACCGGCCGCAGCCGCTGGGCGACGGGTTCTCCCAACGGCGCCAGGCCGACCACCAGATCGACGCTGACCGTGGTCATCTCCTTCAGACCGACCATGGCGGCGAACCGCACCTTGCGAGATGGGCGACCCTGGATCTGGTCGGTGGAATCGACGAACTCGAAACTGACGTGATCTCCCAGATCGCTCGCCGCTGCTCGCCTCAACGCTTCCAGAGCTTGACTCAGACCACGATCGTCATCACGAAACAACAGGTCGATATCCCGGGAATGCCGGGCGCCTTGATAGCGCACGAGCAGCGCCTGTCCGCCCTTGAGCAACCAACCTTCCGTATCGTCGCGGAACACTCGGGCCAGCAGGCGCTGCAGGAAGAACCGGTTCACCAGCTCCGTGGAAGTGACGCCGTGCTCCCGGGCCAGCCGTCGAGCCCGGTCACCAACGGCCTTCTGAAGCGCGTGGGGACTGCCGTACTTGTTCACCAATCCTCCTTCCCCTGCTCGGCTTTCTCCACGCACTCCTGATCAGCGTGCCCGAGCGCGCCCATCCTGCACTGCGGACAGCAGGTGCTCGATCAGGGCATGCCCGTCTCGTCCAGTCACCCCGTAGCGGCGGGAGAAACAGCCCACCTTCTCCGCCAGCACATCCAGATCGAGCCGGTCCCGCCTGTTGGCCTCGTGGATGATCTGCCCCATGTGACTCGCGTCGACGCGGTCGTTCAGCAGATCGATCACAGTGCGCTCGACCGTGGTGACAGGCAGGCCGTCCACCCGCGTGACCTCGTCCTCATCGAGCGGGCGACCACGCAGCTTGACCTCGCTGTCGCGGGTCGCCCTGCGCCGGGGCACCGTGATCTCGATTCGCTCGGACACCAGATCACCCAGGCCTTGCAGCAGCGCCGCTGACCTGTGGGAGACCACACCGCCATCCGGGTCCAGCTTGGGACGCACCCAGCCGGCCACGGCAGGCCTCAGCGCCAGCCACGCCGCCTTCTCGGCGAGATGCGCGGACTCCTCACTGACCGCGAGTTGATAGACACCGTGCCGAACCCTCACCAACAGCCCTGCGTCCACCAGACGCAGCAGGGTCACGCTGTCCACCCCAGCGCCCTTGGCCTGTGCTGCGGTCACCAGACCCCACTGCCCAGCCGTGTAGGCCCCTAGTGAAGTGATCGCTTGTACCATACGCATACAACGAAAACTACACCTGGATCACAGCGAAAACTACAACTGAATGTAGTTTTCGCTGTTCCGAATTGGTAGCCTTGAGATATTCCTTGACACGAACATTCGTATCGGAGAATACTTCTCCCCCATGGACGCACCCATCCTCACCGCGCTGGCCGACCCGGCCCGTTGGCGGCTCGTGAGCCTGCTGGCCGAGCGGCCGCGCTCGGTCGGCGTCCTGGCCCAGCTCGCCGAGGCGCGCCAGCCGCAGACGACCAAGCACCTCCAGACCCTCGAGCGCGCCGGTGTAGTCACCTCCCAGCGCACCGGCCAGCGCCGCGTCTACGCGCTCCGGCCCGGCCCGCTGCGCGACCTGGCGATCGAGCTGAACCGGCTCGCCGACACCGCGGACCGCGCCGGCGCGACCTACGACCACTACGGATCCAGCCTCGACCAGGAGCGGCGCGCCGCCGGGGAGCCGGGGTGGGCCGACGGCCGCTCGTTCAGCTTCCACCGGTCGCTGACCGGCAATCCCGATCTGGTCTGGCGGCACCTGACCGACCCGGCGCTGCTCGCGCACTGGTGGACGCCCGACGACCTGCGCGTCTCCGAGCTCGTCTTCGAGGCGCGGCCGGGCGGGCGGATCGTCCACGAGTACCGCGACGTCGAGGACACCGACAGCGCGGACCAGGTCGCCGGTCGCGCGGAGGGAGTCGTCGAAGCCGTCCACCCCGGTGAGCACCTCACCTACCGGCACTCCCCGCTGCTGCCCGACGGCAGCGTCGCCTTCACCGCGCACGTCGACCTGGGCATCCGGGCCACCGACAGCGGCACCGCACTGGACGTCAGCTGGCGGATCACCGACAGCACCGTCGAATCCGCCGACTTCATCGCAGGGATCGAGCTCGGCTTCGGCCAGAGCCTCGACAAGCTCGCGGCCACCATCTCGCACAACACCAGGAGCACCACGTGGGACGACTGATCATCAACGTCGGCACGACCGTCAACGGCGCCTTCGAAGCCCCGGCCCCCGAGCCGCACGGCGGCTGGCTGGTCACCGACCCGGACAGCATGCAGGCCGGGCTGGAGATGTGGCAGGCCGCAGATGCCATGGTGCTCGGCCGCAAGACCTACGAAGGCCTGTCCGCGGCCTGGCCCCAGCTCGCGAACGTCCCCGGTTTCGAGGCCTACGCGGCCCGGATGAACGGCATGCCCAAGTACGTCGCGTCCCGCTCGCTGACCGCACCGCTGGACTGGAACGCCACCCTCCTCGAAGGCGACCTGGCCGAGAACATCCGCCGCCTCAAGGAAGACCACCACGGCAACCTGATCGTCCCGTGCGCAGGCGAGCTGACCCGGGACCTCATCGCCCTCGACCTGGTCGACGAGTTCTGGTTCAACGTCAGCCCCTACCTGTGGGGAACCGGCCCCCGCATCTTCGACGAACTCGGCCCGATCCGCCTCCAGCTCACCAACACCACGACCTTCCCCTCCGGCGTGGTCCGCCTCTGCTACCGCCCGGCCCCAGCCGCCGAGTAGCGCACAGCGGGCGGAAGCTGCCCCACCCTGCAGCTTCCGCCCGCTGTTCCCCGCTCACCGCAGCGCTTTTCGCGATCGGCTCACCTGCTGTAGTTCTTGCCCAGCGGCATTCCCGGAATCGGCTTGGCGATGAGGCCGACGGGGATGAAGAAGCAGATCTGCGAGATCGCCAGGACCAGGGTCCAGAGCGCCTTGTCGTCGTAGTGGGCGGCCGCCCGGGCGAACAGCTCGTCGGGAACGCGCTCGGCCAGGTGGTTCGGGGTGAAGACCGCCTCCACGAGCTCCAGCGCGACCCGTTCGGCAGCGGTGAAGTAGGGCGCGTCCTGCCAGGACGCCACGGCGGTGATGCGCTCCTCCGTCTCCCCGGCCTTGCGCATGACGTCTGCCTGCCGGACGGTGTGGTACGTGCTGCCGACGACCTGCCCGGCGCGCAGCTGCACCAGGCTGACGGTGCTCTGCGGGACGGAACCGTTCCGGCTCGCCTTGACCATGGCACCGGCGATCTCGCCCAGTTCGGGGAAGAACTGCAAGGGGTCGGGCAGTCGCGACTCGATCCCGTTCTGCTCGGTCGTGGTCATGTCGTTTCCCTTCTCGGTCTCGGGTGTTCCGAGGAGCTCGACGACGCAGCCCGGCGGAGTGTGAGGCGGGGCGCGGAAGTCACAGTTCGACGCGGTGATTCGTCGAAGTCGGTGAGAGCAGGCACGACCGAGGGAGACGGCGGCACCGTGAACACCGATCCGGGATTGCACGTGATCGTCCAGGAACGCCACCAGCTGATCAACATCGCCTACCGGCTCCTCGGTTCGCTGACCGATGCCGAGGACGTCGTGCAGGAGGCCTGCGCCCGCTGGTACGCCCTGTCCCGGCAGCAGCGGGAAACCATCGAGTCCCCCGGAGCCTGGCTGACGACCGTCACCGGCCGCATCTGCCTGGACCTGCTCGGCTCGGCGCGGGCCCGGCGCGAGCGCTACGTGGGCGAATGGGTTCCCGAGCCGCTGCCCGATCGGTCGGAGCTCGACGACCCGGCCGACCGGATCACCCTCGACGAGTCGGTCAGCATGGCCTTCCTGGTCGTGCTGGAGGCGATGACCCCGGCCGAGCGCGTCGCCTTCGTCCTGCACGACGTGTTCGGCTACCGCTTCTCCGAGGTGGCCGAGATCGTCGGCCGCACGCCCGCGGCATGCCGCCAGCTGGCCACCTCGGCCCGCCGCCGAATCCGCACATCACGTGCGCCGATGGCACCGACGCCCCAGCACGCCGACGTCGTCAGCTCCTTCAAGCGGGCCTGGCGGACAAACGACATCAGCGCGCTGATCGGCCTGCTCGACCCGGCCGCCACGATGATCGGCGACGGCGGCGGCCTGGTCCCGGCCGCGCCGCACCCGATCGAAGGCGGTGAGCAGATCGCGCGCTACCTGGTCGAACTGGCCAGCCGAGCAACAGCGCTGAACCTCGCGGAGACCACCGTCAACGGTCGCCCAGGCCTGGTGAGCCGGTACGACGGCGTCATCGTGATGGTGGCGGCGTTCGACGTCGAAGGCGAGCTGATCAAGCACATCTGGGCGGTGCGCAACCCGGAGAAGCTCCGCCACTGGCAGGACGGAGCGAGCTGAGTCGCGGAGTGGGCCGGTGGCCGGGCGCGGGCGGGAGGGGGCAACGCGCCCGGCCACCGGGGTGGGCTGGTGCAGTGGTCGGGGAGGCAGCCGCACCAGCCCGGCTCGGGGCGGTTCAGTGGTCAAGTACGCAGGTGGTGGCGGCCCGTGGGCGCGTCATCCGGATCGTGCTCCGGGAACTGCGGTGTCCTCGGTATCTCCCGCGCCCGCTCGGCTTCGACGTGAGCGATGAGGTCCCAGACGTTGTAGGCGCCCTCGCCCGCTCCCGCGTGCTGCGCGCGGGAGAGCAGCGGCAGCCGCAGCGAGGTAGAGCTGACGATCAGCGCCGCGATCAGAACGTTGATCAGCACGAGCGCGCTCAGGTGAAGCCAGAACATGACGGAACCTTCCGTGTCGGGTTGGCGATTTCGCGCGAAGTCGGCATCGGTCAGGCGGGCGGAGCGACGATTTCGCGTGAAGTCGCCACTCACCCCGCGCCATCAGGACGGGTCGGCGAGGATGCGCCAGCACTCCATGCAGGACTTCTCCCGAACCCAGTCCACCTCGGTGCGGTCGTGCAGCTGGGCCGCGTCGGCCTCGGCACCGCAGTAGGCGGTGACGGCCGCCCCTGCCGGAGCTTTCCGCGCCGCGATGGGAAATGCGTGACGCCCACCGGTGACCGGACGCCAGATGTAGGTCAGGTACTCCACGATCTTCCTCCACGCCGAGGTCGGGAAACTGAAAGCAACGTCTCGTGGAATTTCCACATACGCAATCTCCGTTACTCGAAAGGTCCATGACTACACGCGAAAGAGCGACTACCTGGGAGTTCCCGCGGCTGCCAAGATCCAACTGGTGAAACAGGCGAAGGAGGAACTGGTGGAAGAGCGGATCAGCCCGACGGTGCGACTGCGGAGGCTCACCCGCGGCATCCGGCGTTGGCGCGCGGAAGCCGGGCTCCGCCAGGAAGACGTCGCGGCCGCACTGGACTGGTCGAAGCCGAAGCTCAGCAGGTTCGAGAACGCTGAGAAATCCGCGGGACCGGCGGAAGTTCTCGCACTCGCAGCGGTCTACGGCGTTCCCGACGCCGAACGAGACCAGTACGTCGCGCTCGCACTGCAAGCCAGGCAGAAGGGCTGGTGGCAGCGCTACGGCCAGGACGTGCTGGCATCGAACTTCGAGGAATACATCGGGCTGGAATCCGAGGCCGCCGAGGTGCACGAGTTCTCCGGCGAACTGATTCCCGGGTTGCTGCAAACCGAGCGCTACGCCGCCGAACTCATGCGGGCGTGGATACCGCAGTCTGACGACGTCGTCATGAAGGAGCGCACCGATCTTCGCGCCCAACGGCAGGCACGCCTGCACGACACGAACCCGCTCGCGGTGCGGACTGTCATCCACGAGTCGGCGCTGCGTCAGCTGATCGGCGGCCCCGAGGTCATGCGCGAACAGCTCAAGCACCTCGTGGTCAGCGCCAAGCTGCCCAACGTGACGGTCCAGGTCCTGCCGTACAGCGCCGGCGCGATCCCCGCACTCGGACTTCCGTTCATCGTGCTGTCCTTCCCCGACCGGGAAGATCCCGACGTGGCTTTCGCGGAGCACCTCACGGGTAGCGTCTACATGGAGGATCCAACGGAGGTTGAGGTGTATACCCTGAACTTCAGCGCCTTGCGGTCCAAGGCGTTGAGCCAGAGGGAATCGATCACCTTCCTGAACCGGCTCGCTCGGGAGTTGTAAGCACAGCGAGGGAGCGCCGCATGTTAACCCCGGACTTCACCCAGGCGCACTGGAAGAAGAGCAGTCGAAGCCACGGGGGCGGGGGCGCATGCGTCATGGTGGCCCACGTTCCGGGCGCTGCGGGCGTGAAGGACAGCAAGCTCGGCTCCGCCAGCCCTGTTCTCCCGTTCACCGCCGAAGCTTGGGCTGCATTCCTCTGCGACGTGAAGACCGGGAAGCACGACCCGCGCTGACTGACGAACTCAACGTGACTCCATCTCGGAAGCGGCTCGCGCGCTGAAGCTGATCGATCCAGAGAGGTGAGCGATGGACGGCATCACACGCTGGCGCAAGTCCAGCCGCAGCAACGGCAATGGCGGGATGTGCGTCGAGGTCGGCGGTGGTGCTGGCATCGTCGGAGTGCGGGACACGAAGGATCGAGATGGCGGAACGTTAGCCTTCGATCGGCGGTCTTGGTCGGCTTTCCTCGGCGCTATCAAGGGTCAGCGCTTCGACCTGCCCTGACCAGTGGCGTTGCCGTTGCTGGTTTGGGTGCGGCGTACCGGGACGTTCGCGGCGTACGCAGTGCTGCGTACGCGCGGATCAGTGCTGGCGATGACGCGCTGAGGTCTCCTGTCGGCTGATCATTTCTCCGCGTCCGGGCCCGGGTTTCCGAGCGGGCTGACGCGAAGACTTCCGCCGACGATCCAGGAGACGTCATGTCCGCACCCGCTCCTTCGCTCCGGGGCTCCGTCCCGCTGCTCGCCGCCACGCTCGCCTACGCCGTGCTCACCGTCGCCTACGTCGTCGCCAACAGCTCCACGCCGCAGCCCAGCGCATCCGGCGACGATCTCCTGCGCTACTACGTGCACGACCACGGCACAGCGATCGATCTGGGCGTCTTCCTGCTGGTCGCGGCCGCCGTGCTCATGGTGCCGATCGCCGCGTTCCTGGCGCGGCTGGTTCGGCGGGAGCAGTCCGCCGCCGGAGCCGCGACGGCCTTCGCCGGTGGATTGCTGGCCACCGCCGCACTGGCGTCCAGCGCCGCGCTCGCCTGGACGCTCGGTCGGCTTCCGGAGCAGTCACCCGCGGCGCTGGCCCGCGCCTTGGCGGATCTTTCCTTCCTCGCCGGCGGTCTCGGCTACGCGGTGTCCTTCGCACTCCTCGCGGCGGGCACCTGCCTGGCCGTCCGCGGGAACAGGCTGCTGCCGCGCGCCTGCGCCACGACCGGGTTGGCCATCGCCGCCGCCGGTTTCGCCGCCACCCTCATGCTCCTGGTCTTCGGGTTCAGCTACCTGCTGCCCGTCGTCCGCTTCGGCGGTACCGCCTGGCTGGTGTGGGCCGCGATCGCACTGGTCCGCTCACGCGCCTGACCGCTCGGCCCGGGATCCGCTAGCTCAAGGGTTCCAGGTCGGCGTCCAGCGGGAGGTCGGGCAGGCGCGCGTTGCTCACGATCGCCAGGTCGTGGGGATGGCGGCCGCTCGGCTGCCACTGCCCGCCGACCAGCGGAACGGTCGCGATGTTGGGAACCGGGCCGCGCGTCCAGTCCAGCGTCCCGGCGATCGTCTCCAGGCGGGCGGAGCCGATCGCCGCGGCCACCGACCCCGGATCGGTCGGGTCATCGGCGCTGGACAGGCAGTGCGCAGCCACCTCGAACAGCGCGTACGCCAGCCCCAGCGGCTGGAGCCACTGCCGACCCGTGCGCTGCTCGTAGGCCTCGGCCAGCTCGCTTGCACGCATCCCGTCGAGCGAGGAGCGGTGCGGGTGGCGGGGCGTCCAGTAGACGATCGTGGCCACCTTCGCGTCGACCAACGAGCCCTGGAACGGGTAGGCGAGCCATCGCGAGCAGGTGATCAGCCGGGGCCGCAGACCGCGCTGCACCGCCTGCTCGTGGAACAGCGCCAGGTCCGCGCTCGTCGCGGTGCTCGTGACGATCTGCGCGTCCCCGGCCAGGAATTCCGTGATGTGCCGGTGGAAATCGGCCGCGGGCTCCCGGTACCCGGCGGGGGCGATGACTTCGTGACCGCGCTCGACCGCGGTCGGGACGAACCGGTCGCGGGTCCAGGAACCCTGCGGACCGTCGTTCCACATGCAGCCGATCCGCTGTTCGCTGCCGAGCATCTCCCACATCTCCGCGAAGGTATCCGCGATGTCGTCGATGCCCCAGCAGAAGTGGTACGTCCACCGGAACGGGCGCTCATCGGTCGCGCCGCGACCGTAGTAGTAGACCTGCCACGGGAACGTGCTCGAAATGCACGGGGTCGCCATCTCCTCGCACGTGCCGGCCACCGCCGGGAGCACCCGGGTACCGGCCAGCGTCAAGACCACGTCGGCGTGCTCGTCGCGGATCAGCTCGCAGGTCGCCTCCCGCGCCCGCACCGGCTCGGAACGGCTGTCCCTGCTCACCAATCGCACCTCGCGCCCACCGATGCGGCGCAGCTTCGGCGCGAGCAGGTCCATCACGAACAGCAGCGGGCTGCCGAGCTCGGACAGCCGCCCGCTGCGCGCGACGACCGCTCCGACCGTGAGCGTGGACCGCATGCTTCTTCACCCTCCGCGCGAACCGGACACGGTCCACACCATGACTTCCGCCCGGTCACCCCGCACGACCGGCCAGTTCGTCCGGGTGAACGACGCCGCGTCACGGGCGGAGCGGTTCCGCGCTTCAGAGCTCCACCAGCACCTTGCCGCGGTTGCCCGAGCTGCTGGTGAAGATGCTCTGGTAGGCGGCCGGGATCGCGTCGATGCCGTGGTGGACGGTCTGGTCGTAGCGGATCTCCCCGCGCCGGATCAGGCCGCCGAGCTCCTCGTGCAGGGCGTTCCAGTTCGGCTCGGTGAACCACTCCAGGACGTAGATGCCGCGGATGGTGGTCTGCGGGTACAAGATGTGCTGCAGCAGGCGCGGCCCGACGTCGTCGCCGCAGACCTGGTTCGACCACTGCCAGCACACCGCGACCTGGCTGTGCAGGTTCAGGCAGGTGAACGCGGCATCGGTGACAGCTCCGCCGAGGTTGTCGAAGTACTTGTCGACGCCGTCCGGTGCCGCGGCCCTGATGGCGGCGCGCACCTCGTCCACGGGATCGCCGTGCCGGTATTCGAGCACCGCGTCGAAGCCGAGCTCGCTCATGTGGGACTTCTTCTCCGGCGAGGTGGTCGTGCCGACGACGCGGGCGCCCGCGCGCTTGGCGAGCTGGCCGACCAGCGTCCCGATGCTGCCGGAAGCACCGCTGATCAGCACCGTGTCGCCGGGTTCCACCGTCAGGAACTTCGTCATGGTGCCCCACGCCGTCATGCCGGTGCCGCCCATGACTCCCAGAGCCGTCGAGAGCGGGAGCACGTCGTCGTAGTGCCGCGGGTCCAGCTTGCGGAAGGGCGGCACGACCAGCGGGAACCTGCCCTCCCACAACGGCCCGCCCGCGCCGGTGCTGACCAGGTGGCTGCGCCAGCCACCCCAGCCCTGCACGAGATCACCCGCTGCGAACCGCGCACGCGGACCGGCCTGGACGACCTCCATGATCGAATCCGCGCCCGCCGTCTCCCCCACCTGCAAGTTCAGGGTGATGCCCTGCAGGTAGGCCTCGACGGAGACGTACTTGGTCTCGAGCAGCATCTCGTCGTCGGCGAGGTCGATCTCGACGTCCTCCACCACTTTCTCGTAGATCCGGTCCACGTCCGGCACGCCCTCGACGTGCTCCCGGATGACCCACTTCTCGATCTTCACTCCGGTCCCTCTCCTCACCCGGACGCGGCACCGGACGAGGCCGGCAGCCGTCGATTCCTCGTGTTCCCGCGGCACCGAGGAACACGAATCACGTTGTGACGCTGCCGAAGCCTAATGAGCGAGAAACCGCACAACCACGGGAGAAACTGCACGCTACCCGACCGAGTTCCCGTTCCGCCCGGGCGAGTGTCCACAAACGACTTAGCCGGAACCGCGAAGTCGGCGCTCGACCAGTGCTCAGGCCGCATCCGGACAGCGATCCGCTTGATCGAAAGCCCTCGATCGAAACCCAAGCAGCTCGCTGCGCCCTCCGGTCCGAGGTAGCGGTGCGCCATCGCCGCGAAAGCCGCGTAATCGTCGTCCGCGTCGATGGCGATCACCGGCCCCTCCACGCTCACGTACCGAGGTGGTATCTCCGGATCCTGCGCGCACAAGGTGAATCGTCCTGACTCGAGGAGCGCCGTGCGTGCGGCTGAGCGAGGCCCGCCCGATCAGAACTCGAACGGGGTGTCGGCGGGGAGCTGGCGGATCTCGGGCAGGTGCGCGTCGAGTTCTCCGTTCTCGAACCGGCACATCCCGACCACGTGCCAGAACTGCCCGCCCACGTCGCCTTCGCGCTTGTACCGGCCGTCAGGGGCGAGCGCCGCCCAGCCTTCGGCGAACCCGAGCAGCACCATCTTCGTCCGCGGCGGGCCGTCGCCGATCGCCCACAGCCGGGTGGTCCCGTCGTCACCACCGCTGGCCAGCAGGTCGCCGGACGGGCTGAACTCCACCGACCAGACGCTGCGGCTGTGCCCGGTCATCGTGTGCAGGTGTTCGCCGGTCGCCGGGTTCCACAGGCGGATCACCAGGTCGTCGCCCGCCGTGGCCAGGACGGTGCCCGCCGGGTTGAACGCCGTGGTCCAGACCCGGCCGGTGTGGCGTCCGAGCACGTGCCTGGTCTGGCCGCTGTCGACGTCCCAGATCCGCGCCGTGCTGTCCCACGAGGCGCTGGCGACCATGCCGTCGGCGAACGCGACGGAGTAGACCCGGTCGGTGTGCCCGGCCAGCGTGCGCACCAGCTTGCCCGTCGACGCCTCCCACAGCCGCACCATCGAGTCGTCGCAGCCGGTGGCGATCAGCGCCCCGTCGTCGCTGAACGCGATGGAGCGCACCCGGCCCCGGTGTTCGGCCAGCGTGTGCACCAGCCGCCCGGTCGTCCGGTACCAGACGCGGACGGTGTCGTCGTCGTTGGCAGTCGCCAGTTCGTCACCGGACGGGCTGAACGCCACGGCCCAGATCGGCGGCCACTCCACGCTGAGGTGGCGTTCGTAGCGGTCGGTGTCCAGGCTCAGCAGGTTCACCCTGCCGTCGTTGCTGACGGTGGCCAGCCGGGACGCGGTCGGGCTGAAGATCGCGGTCTCCAGCGTGAGCAGCCGGTCCGGTGAGCCGAAGAGGCGCTTCTGCTGCTTCCCCGTCACCGGGTCCCACAACCGCACGACGCCGTCGTTGCCGCTGGTGGCCAGGGCTGTACCGCTGGGGTTGAACCGCACGGCGGTGATCTGGCGGCCGTGGCCGGTCATGGTGTGCCTGCACTGCCCGGTGATCGGATCCCACAGCCGTGTCGTGAACTGGTCGTCGCTGATGGCGAGCTGGGCGCCGTCGGGGCGGAACGCGAACGGCCACACCGATCCGGTGTGCCCGGTGAGCGCGTGCCGCACCCGCCCGGTCGCGGTGTCCCACACGTGCACCGCACCCGCGCTGTCGCCGGTGGCCATGAGGTCGCCGGACGGGCTGAAGGTGACCCAGTAGACCGACGCGTCGTGCTCGGTGAGCACGTGCCGCGCCTGACGGGTGTCGAGATCCCACACGCGCACGCCGCCATCGGTGTCACCGCTGGCCAGCAGCCGTCCGCCCGGGTGGAAGGCCAGCGTGTAGACGCCGCCGGTGTGGCCGGACAGCTCGCCGAGGTGGCGGCCGGTCTCCGGTTCCCACAGCTGGACCGAACCGTCCTGCCCGCCGGTGGCGAGGAGATCGCCGTCCGGGCTGTAGGCGACGCGGTACACCGATCCGCTCGCGCCGGTCAGCTCGCCCAGCGACGCACCGCTGGCGAGGTCCCACATCCGGACGCTGCCGTCCCGGTACGAAGCGGCGAGGAAGTTCTCGTGGAAGGCCAGGCTGAACAGGAATCCCCGACCGCCGGGAAGTTCGTGCCGCAGCGAGCCGTCCGCCACGTCCCACAACCGCAGAACGCCCTCGGCGTCCCCGGTCGCCAGGGTCGTGCCGTCCGGGCTGAGCACGACCGGCCAGGACCACTGCCGGTGTCCTTCGAGGACGGTCAGCGGCTGACCGGTCGCCGGGTTCCAGGTGCGCACCGTCCCGTCGCTGGAACCGGTCACGAGGACGTCGGTTCCGAACGCGACGGCGAACACGCGGTCCCGGTGGCCCTGCAGGGTTCGCAGCGGCAGACCGGTGGTGGTGTCGCAGATCAGGACACCGCCGTCCTCGCTGCCGATCGCGAGCGTGCCACCGTCGGGGCTGTAGGCCAGGACCTGCGGGAGCCTGCCCAGCTCCGCGTGGAACCCGTACCGCACGCCGATCGAAGCCGGGGAGAGCTCGACCTCGACCGGCTGCCCGGGAGCGACTGCGGCGCCGTGCAGGTCGACGCCCTCCGGGAGGCCCGTGCTGTCGATCAACGCCGCGCGATGCCAGCGGCTGCCGGTGAAGGTCGCCCCGGTGAGATCGGCGCGGGGCAGCACCGCACGGGTGAAGTCCGCTCCGGTGAGGTCGGCGCCGCTGAGGGTCGCGTCGTCGAGCCGGGCACCGACCAGGCGGGCGTCCCGCAGGACGGCGCGGGTCAGGTTGGTGCCCACGAGCCGGGCTCCGGTGAGGTCGATCCCGGTCAGGTCGACGTCCTGGAAATCGCGGTAGGACAGGTCCTCGCCCTGCATGGCGGCATGGCGCAGGTCCGCGGTCGCGGGCGCTCGCAGCCGGGTGTTCATCTTGAACGCGTTGGCCCGCGCCGTCTCGGACGCGCTGGTGTCGGCGAGCACGCGGCGCACCCATCCCTGGCAGGCGCGGGTGTCGGCCAGGTCGCAGAGGAACTCGACCGTCAGCTGCGACAGCGGCCGCCGCACCAGCTGGGACGGTGCCGTCGAGCCCGAGTTCAGCGACGTCGCGATCGACCGGGCGACCAGCCACTCCATGACGGAGCTGTGGATGAAGCCGAACTCGCTCTCCCCGGTGCGCACCAGCAAGCTCCCGGCACCCATCGCGTGCGTGCGCTGGGAGCTGGAGAGGCGGCCGTCGGCGAGGTCGACGAGCGTGTCGGCGATCTCGCTCAGATCCGCCAGCCGGAGCCGGGACTCGCCGGATTCCCAGAGCCGCAGGGCGAGCGTGGTCACCGCCCGCCACAGGTCGTCGAGGCCGAGTCCGGTCTCGGCGCGCGGGGTTCCCGACGCCCGGTCGGCTTCGAACTGCAACCAGGAGTCCAGGATCTCGTGGTAGAGCAGGGCCGCGCTGATGGTGTGCTGGGCACCGGCGACCGCCCGCAACCGCTGCTCGTCGAGGTCGGCGATGAAGCTGAGCATGCGCGGGTTCTGCGACAGGCCGAGCAGGTCCTGCACACCGTTGATCAGCCGCAGCCGCGCGTCGGCCTTGCGCTCGTCGCCGCCGTAGCGGTTGACGAGGTAGGCGCGGATCTGCGCGGGAGTGAAGTCCTCCACGCCGATGATCCTGCGGTGCGGCAGCAGCCCGACCCGCTCGCCGAGAGCGGTGAACACCTGCGCGTGGGACTTGAAGTGCTGGGTGCGGCTGGCGACGATGATCTTCGCCTTGTCCTGGGCGGCGTGCAGGAGCGTGTCGAGGTGGTCGGCGGCGCGGTCGTAGGTGACCCGGCTGGCGAGCTCGTCGAAACCGTCGAAGAGCAGCACGATCCTGCCCTCGCGGAGCATGTAGTGGAACGCCTTGAGGTCGATCAGCTCCTCGCCGTGGTTGGCCAGGTGCGCGGCGACCAGCCCGTCGACCGAGTGCGCCTTGTCCAGCGCCCGGAGCTCGATGAGGATCGGGATCATGTGCGGAGCGGTCTCCGCGATGCGGCGGGCCACCTCGCGGAGCGCGAACGTCTTGCCCCGGCCGAAATCGCCGAGCAGCAGGACGAACCGCGCGTTGTCCCCGGTCATCAGCCGCATCAGCTCGCCGGCGAGGTCCTCGCCCATCTCGTGGTCGCTGCGGTCGAGCTCGCGGAACCGTTGGGGCACGTAGAGATCCGGCGGGTAGTCCTCGTGCTCGCGCAGCCGCTTGGTCTGCTTGTCGACGTAGTCGCGCAGGTCCAGCAGGCCCTGGAACTCGGTGAAGCTGCGCAACCGGACGCCTCTGCGGGCCGCCTCCTCCCGCATCGACCGCGGTGGGGGTGGCCCCTGGTAGACCAGTTCGGAGCCGTGGTCGGGGTCGTGGCGCAGGAACTCGTCGACGATGTCGCGGGTCATCTCGCCCACGTGCACGCCCACCCGCCACTGCGGGTTGAAGCCCTCTTCCTGCCGGGTGACCAGCAGGTGCGGCGGGTCGGATTCGATGCGGCGGATCTTGGCCTCCGCATCGCGGGCCGCGCAGACCTCCGCGACGCGCTCCAGCAGCAGGCTGTGCGGATCACCGGCTTGCCGCGGTGCCGAGCGTTCCGGCTCGGGTGCGGCCGTTCCGGGGAGTGCCGCCGCGGGCTCCGGTGCGTCCGGGAAGGTGGCGCCGATGGCGTGCCACTCGCGCCGGATGTGCTCGGCGTTCTCGCCGAAGCTGCCGTCGTGCACCGAGAAACGTCGCAGACCATCGGTGGTGACCTCGATGATCTCGTCCCGGCCGGGGCCGGCCCCTGCCAGCGCGGGGAGTCCGGATTCGAGGTAGTCGGTGCGCGTCCCGTCGGGTTCCGGGCCGTGCAGCAGGAAGTTCAGGCGGCGCCCGAGCATCCGGTCCAGGGTGCCGGCATCGCGGAGCAGACCGGGATCGTTGCCCGGGGTGGGCGCGTGGCGGATGACCCCGAACCGCAGCCAGCCGGATTCCTCGAACGGCCGCAGCCGTTCGGCGAACCAGGCGGCCTGCGCCTCGCCCATCCAGCCGTAGTTGTCCTCGGGGCGATGGCTGGCCGCCATCGTGGAGTTCATGCCGGCGACGCTGACCTTCAGCTCCGGCACGGTGAACAGCGTCCACGGCTGCGCGACGTCGAAGGCCGGGCCCTCCATGCCCTGGTACAGATCGGCGAACAGCTCCGCGTAGTGCGCCAGCTTGGGGTAGTAGGGCTCCTGCGGTTGGACGTCCCTGGCCTCGCAGCTGGCGAAGTAGGCCAGGCACGCCGCTTGGGACACGTCCCGACCGCCGGGGACGACGACCAGCCGGTGCGCGTCCAGGCCGAGCAGCACTCGCAAGCCGGTCAGGAACGTCAACGCCTCGTCGACTTCGCGCGGGCGAGCGGATTCGGTGAGGTCGCCGCTGACCACGATGAGATCGGGTGGCGCGACGCCGGCGTCGTTGAGGCTGGTCACGTTGGCCCAGATCTGCGATTGCAGGTCCTTCGCGCTCAACGGCTCGTCGGGACCGGCCATGCCACGACCGAACCTGGGTCCGGGCACGTGCAGTACCGACAAGCTTTCCCGCACCCCGCCCGGCGCCGGACCGGCCGGAGGATATGCGGGCGGAGCCACCGGGGTGCGGCGCGTCCGCGCGGGTTCCCGCGAGTCCTGCTGCTGACGCGGGAGTTCGTGCTCCAGGCCCGGCAGCAGCGTCGCGTCGCCCTGCCGCAGCACTGTGCCCGGAACCGACTGCTGGTGCGGGAATCCCGGCGCCATCTCTGGTTTCGCCCGGCCGGCCAGCATGTGGCGCATCCGCTCCAGCAGCGCCTGCCGCGCGGTCCGCGCATCGCGGATGTCGAGCATGTCCAGGTAGGTGATGGTGGCGAGCAGACCGTCGATGGGGCAGTCCTCGACGCGGATGGTGACGAGCTTGCTCTTGTCGGTGCGAAGCGCCGCCTGCCACTCCATCGTTCCGTACCGCGACGCCAGGTAGTTGCGGGAGAGCACGCACACGACGACCGACGCGTCGCGCACCCCGCGATCCATGAAGTCGATGAAGTTCGTGCCTGGGACGAAGTCCCACGCCTGGATCAGCGCGCGATAGCCCTCCGCTTCCAGCTGCCAGGCGATCCAGGTCGCCCAGCGCTCGTCGGCAGGTGAGTAGCTGATGAAGAAATCGATGGGGCGGTTCGGGCCGCCCCGGTCGCCGCCCCTGGTCATGCCGGACAGTATTCCGCTCGTGACGCCGTGTTGGACATGGTCCGAACGGATTGAGATCATTCCTTCGTGCGCTGTCGAGCTCGGAGCATCCTGCAGAATGCTCCGGTGTACTTCATCGAGCCGATCGGGATGCGGAGGGCTCCTGCGTGAGCACCGGTCACGACCAGGATGCGGTCGCCGCCCGGCCCCGCGCGGACACGATTTCCCGGCGGTTGCGCGCGAAGCTCGCCGCGGTCGCCCTGCTCGACTGGATCCGGGTCGGGTTGCTGGTAGCGGGCGTGCTCTGCGTGCTGACGGGTCTCCTGCCGGCTGCTGAGGCCGAGGACAGCCTCCGCCGGATCGCACCGCTGCTGCTGTTCCTCGGCAGCGTGATCGTGCTGGCCAAGCTCGCCCGGCACGCGCAGGTCTTCGACGTCATCGCGACCAGGCTCGCGATCGTCGGCAGGGGCAACTACGTCGCGCTCTTCCTGCTGTGCGTGGCTTTCGCGACCGCCACCACGGTGTTCCTGAACCTGGACACCACGGCGGTGCTGCTCGCACCGGTTTTCCTCGCGCTGGCACCGAAAGCCAGGATCGCCGCGTTGCCGCTGGCCATGACGACCATCTGGCTGGCCAACACGGCGAGCCTGCTGCTGCCGGTGTCGAATCTGACCAACCTGCTCGCGGCCGACCGGGTCATGCTGGCGGCACCGGACTTCGCCGCCAGGATGTGGGCCCCGCAACTCGCCTCGCTGGCGGCGACGATGGTGGTGCTGTGGCTCTGCTACTGGCGGCGCGGGAAACGAGGCGCCGACCGCTACCTCCCGCCGACGCCGATCCGGGTGGCGGAACCCCGCGACCGGGCCCTGTTCTGGATTTCCGGCGTGGCGTGCCTGCTGTTCATCCTGGCGATCCCGTTCGTGCACGAGTCCATCGGCTACGCGGCGGCAGTCGCCGCGCTGGTCGTCGTGGTGGCCTTCGCCGTCCTCAAGCGCGACCAGCTGAAGTGGAGCCTGGTCCCGTGGCAGCTGTTGATCCTGGTCACCGGGCTGTTCCTGGTGGTTCCCACGGTCAGCCGCCACGGCCTCGCCGAGGTGATGACCGCCCTCATCGGCACCGATGAGTCCGCGCTCGGCTCCTTCCGCGCCGCGGCGGCGGGCGCCGGTCTGTCCAACGTCGTCAACAACCTGCCTGCCTACGTGGCGGGGGAAGCCGTCATCGCCCCGGGCGCCCACGACCAGCTGCTGGCGCTGCTCATCGGCACCAACGTCGGGCCGATCATCACGCCGTGGGCGTCGCTGGCGACCTTGCTGTGCCTGGAGTCCTGCCGCGCGTTCGGGCTGCGCGTGTCCATGGGCCGCTTCGTGCTCACCGGATCCGTGCTGGCAGCAGTGGCGTTGACGGCCGCCGTCGGCGCCTTGCTCCTCACCGGGTGAGCATCTTCAACCGGGGAGGCCGGCGATGGTGACGCGGTCAGCGGCCCGGACCATGTCGAGCAGCTCCGGGATCGCACGCGGGTGCCCGGCCACGAAGCTGCGGTCGTGCGGCCGGTCGAAGCGGTCGTCGAAGGGGAACCCGTCGAAGTCGTGCACGACCAGCCCGGCTTCGCGCGCTATCAGGCTGCCTGCGGGGAGATCGACCGCTTCCGCCCGGTAGCCGACGAACCCGTCGATGTCCCCGCGCGCCAGCATCACCCACGCCAGCAGCGGGGCCCACAGCTGGAGCACCCGCCGCGCGCGGGATTCCAGCGTGACGCGCAGCGCTCGCGCCACGTCGTCGTCCCGGCAGGCGTAGCCCTGCGACCAGGCCAGCACCGCCCCGTGCGGCTCTGCCCGGGGCGGGGACGTCACGATCAGGCCACCCGGCCCGCGCGTGCCCTGATCGCGCACAGCGGACCAGGTCTCGCCGCGCACCGGATCGTGCACGGCGCCCACCACCGGCATCCCGTTCTCGCACAAGGCGATGCCGACGACGTAGTTGCTCAGGCCGATGGCCATGTTGTTGGTGCCGTCCAGCGGATCCACCAACCACGTCCACGTCTCGTCGGCGGCGTCGAGCAGTCCCGCCTCCTCGGAGATGATCCGGTGCTCGGGAAACACCTCCCGGATGCGCTCCACGATGAGCTCTTCGGCGGCCAGGTCGAGATCGGTCACGACATCGCCGGTCGAGCTCTTGGTGCGCACCACCAGCTCCCCGCGGGATCTCGGGTGCAGCAGAGTCCCCGCCTCCTCGACGGCGCGCACCGCGACGGACCGGGCGTGCGCGAGATCCACCGGAGTCAGTGTCTTCCTCGTTCGCATCGATCCTCCCGGAGCCGCGTTCAATGCACCTGCACGAGCTTCTCGGCGACGACGCTGGCCGCGAAGGCGGTCTCCTCGCCGCCGTAGCGCTGCCGCCGCACGCGGTGGTCGCCGGTGTCGAGCGAGCCGAGGGTGAGATCGACCGCCCCTGGGTGGCCCCGGCCGAGCGCGAGCGTCGCCGTCTCGCCCTGCGGCACCGTCTCGTGGAAGACACCGGCGGGCAGCGAGTACACCTCGCCGCGCTCGTGGAGTTCGCTGACCTCGGTCCGCCGGCGGACCAGCCAGGGAGTCCGCCGGATCTCGTCGCCCTCGGCGCCGCTGCACACCTCGAAGACCCGGTGCGTGGGCTCCTCCGGCGCGTCGACGACCCCGACGAGATCGTTGCGCAGCGTTCCGTAGAGGACGTAGCTGGTCAGGTCCCAGCTGTGGGCGTGCGTGGCCGACGTCGTCGGATCCGCCGAGATGAGCTTGTCGCTCCAGACGTGCACGCAGACGCCTTGCTGGCCGGCGCGTTCCAGCGGCAGGCACACGAAGCCGAGCGGGTGGCCGACGGCCGCCACCTCGCTGCGCCCCTCGGCCACCTCGCTGAGCGCGTCCACGGTCCAGCGCGGGAGGGCCGTGCCGGCTTCCTCCCGCATCGCTCGGTGGAGCGCGTCGTAGAACATCACCAGTACGGGTTCTTCGGTCGGATCGCGCGGCGGATGAGGTCGGTGACATCGCGGTCGGTGAACGTCCCGGGAAGCTCCATGTCGAGCACGGCGAACAGCTTGCGGGTCTCGTCGATCGTCGGTTCGGCGGCGAGGGTGAGCTCCCGCGCCCGGTCCAGGTCGACCCGCCGGGTCTGCTCGAAGCTGGCCATCAGTTCCCGGTTGTAGGCGCGGTAGTGCGGCCGCGTCTTGTCGAACAGCATCGCGGGCGCGGCCGGGTCCTCCTGCGTCAGGAGCACCCACTCCGATGACAGGTCCCAGCGGAACGTCGTCATCACCTTGGACAGGCCGACCTCGACCTTGAGGAAGTTGAAGCGCTGGCGGTACCAGCACGCGGCCAGCACGGTGGCGAAGGACTCCTTGCGGGTGCGGTCGACGGTCCACGGTTCCCCGGTGCGGTCCGGGCCCGGTGACAACGACGACCGGTACCGCGCGTACTCGTGGCACAGCAACTCGTCGGTGGGGTCGATGATCTCCACCTGCATCCGGAGCGGTCGCTTGGCGCTGCGCGCGCTCTCCACGCACTCCGGCAACGTCACCGCACGCAGGTAGGTACCGGTACCGCCCTTGAACATCCACTGCTCGCTGTCGCGATGCGCCTTCGCGTGGACCTGTCCGACCTCCGGCCCGTTGATCATGCGCACGGAATCGCGATCGGCCAGCATCTGGGCCGACTTGCGGCGGTCGCGCAGCAGCGTGGTCGCCAGCAGCGCCAGGACCAGCAGGGTCGCCTCGGGCAGGATCTGGTCGGCGTTGAAGACGTCCAGGACGCCGATGAGACCGACCGCCACGGCGATCAGCAGCGCGAGAAAGCCGTCGGCGTTGCTGCGCAGCCAGACCGGGAACCGTCCCATCTCACCTCTTCCGCTGTCGGAACTTCCTGCTACCGGGTGGTCGAAGCGTATCGATGCGGCTCGTTCGATGACCAGCGATCACGTGACTCCGCCCGCGACGTGACCCGAATGCCGCAGTCCCCGCGACCTAGCCGTCCATTGTGGACATCGACTGCTCCGGACGGGCCCGCTGCCCGCGCCAGGTGATGACCATCGCGACCACCGATGCCGAGAACACCACGGCGAGCAGCAAGATCACCGGGTTCACGAAGGCGGGCACCGATTCGTACCCGCGGCAGCCGGTGTCGCTCAGCGGCCAGTCGATGATCGGGTGGTTGTCCAGGAGGTCGTCGCTGAGGGTGCACGGGTCGTCGGCGTCCAACCTGAAGGAGGTCGTCATCCTGGTCATCCCGTAGCCGGCGGTGGCCGCGCAGAGGAGTGCGGAGCCGACGCCGAGCCGCGCCCAGAGACCGGGCAGCCGCCCAGCGCCCGGGGATCGCCGGACGGCGGTGACGACGACGCTGATGAGGTAGCCCGCGCCGATGGGAAGCATCAGCCACCAGGTGCTCACGACGAGGAGTGCGGCGACGAACGCGACTGCCAGAACGGCTTCCATGTTCAGCAAGCTATCCGGGATCACGGACACCGCGGAGCCGAACGGGAGCAGGTGCTGCCTGCGCGGCGACAGCAGCGGAGTCACCACCAGTCGCGAAGCGGAAATACCCGGCGAAACCACGCCTGCTGCGAGCGAAACACCTGTTCAGGAAATAGGCCGGTGGTGCCCCCGGTCGGGTTCGAACCGACACTTGGACGATTTTAAGTCGTCTGCCTCTGCCAGTTGGGCTACGGGGGCCGGTGGTCGGCGCGGGGCCGACCGCACCACTACGACGCAGGAGTGCCCTGATCGGTTCCCGGTTCCGGTAATTCGCACCTGGTCGGTTGGTTCACCAACGGCCCCACCCGCCGGGCGCTGCCGCCAGGAGCTCCTGGAAGCGGGTGCGGATCCAGTCGTGGACGGCGGTGGAGACCGCGGTCGACTCCGCGCGGTGCTCGAACCAGCGCCAGTCGCAGTTGACGTTGACCTCCAGGAACACCCAGTCGTCGCCGACGCCGAGCAGGTCGAAGCCCGCCACGCTCAGGCCCCAGTTCCGGCACAGCTCCAGCAGGCGCTCGGACAGCTGCTCGGGGACCTCCGCCGGTTCGACCACCACCGAGTCCGGGTCGACCCACAGCTGCGCCGGGTCCAGCTTCTGCACCTCGAAGCCGATCGTGCGGTCGCCGACCACGAAGACGCGCAGCTCGCGGTCCGCCTCGACGTACTGCTGCACCAGCACCGGCGCCGGTTCGCGGGTCTCGCCGGAGCGGCGGATGTCCAGCGGCTGCGGGAACAGCCCGCGCAGCGCGCCGGGCTCGGGTTCGAGCAGGTGGTGGCCGGCCGTCTTGACGATGCAGCGGCCACCGCCGGGGCGGCTGCGGCCGGGCATCGTGGTCACCGCGGTGCGGGGCACCCGCAGGCCGACCGCGGCCGCGTCCTGCAGCTGGGTCAGCCGGTCGAGGTGCTCGCTCACGCGCACCGAGTTGACCCGGTCCCAGTCGTTGCGGCAGGACAGCCAGTTGGCCACCGCCCGCCACTGCTCGCGGACGTAGGCGCCGTGCACCGTGGTCGGGTCGGCGGGCACCGCGTCGATGTCGAAGTGCCGCCGCCAGACCAGCAGCGGGCGCAGCAGCCAGCGCTGGAACTCGATCAGCGGCGTGTCGGTGTAGATGGTGAGCGGCAGGTCCAGGCAGCGATCGGCGTCGATGCGGACCATGCGGATGTCGTGCTCGGCCAGGGCCAGCGAGAGCTGGTTCATCTCCATGTCCGCGGCGCGGGCCAGCACCAGCACGCACGGAACCGGATCACCTGGTTCGTCGACGACCATGTCCGCGCCGAACATCCGCTCCTGGAAGTCCAGCGGGGTGTCGGGGGCGCGGAAGAAGTAGTCCTGGCCCTGCAGCAGCATCGGCGTCGGGCGCAGCGACGGCTCGGAGAAGCCCCCGGCGTCGGTGGGCTGCCCCTCGGCCGATGCCATGGTCAGTCGTCCTTCTTCCGGAAGACCTTGGCCGCCTCGCGGTAGTCGGCCGCGAAATCGGCGAGCGGACCTTCCTCGACCGCGCCGCTGCGCAGCAGCGCAGCCAGTTCCTTCAGCGTCAAGGGATTCACCCCTTCCCCCGCATGACGCACCCATTTAGGTGAACACCTAGGCGCAGTCTTCGATTACTCGCTACGGGCTGTCAAGAGTATCTGATCATCAAGTAGCCCGCACGGAGCAGAACATCAGCGCAAGAAAGCCGCGTGCCGGCTGCGACACGCGGCTTCGTCGCTGTTGCTCCCGGCCGGTCAGCTCTCCGCAGCCCGCTCGAAGGCGGCCCGCGGGTTCTCGATCTGGCCCATGGACACCACTTCCCGCTTGAACAGGAAGGCCAGCGTCCAGTCGATGATGATGCGCAGCTTGCGGTTGAACGTGGGCATCCGGCTCACGTGGTACGAGCGGTGCATGAACCACGCCACGAAGCCCTTGGCCTTGAAGCCGTAGACGTCGGCGACGCCCTTGTACAGCCCCATGCCCGCGACCGAACCGGCGTAGGCGTGCCGGTACTCGCTGGTCTTCTTGCCGCGCAGCGTCGACAGCACGTTCTTCGCCAGCTGGTTGGCCTGCCGCACCGCGTGCTGGGCCGACGGGGCGCAGGTCGCGCCGGGGTTCTCGTCGGTCTTCGACAGGTCCGGCACCGCGGCGCAGTCACCGGCGGCCCAGACGCCCGGCAGGCCCTCGACCTGCAGGTGCGCGCTGGCCTTGACCCGGCCGCGCTCGTCGAGCGGGAGGTCGCTGTTCTTCAGCACCGGGTTGGCCTTGACGCCCGCGTTCCACACCAGCGTGTCGGTGTCGAACTCGGTGCCGTCGGACAGCACCGCGTGGCCGCCCTCCACCGACTTCAGGAAGGTGTTCAGGTAGACCTTGATGCCGCGCTCTTCGAGGGCGTTGACGACGTAGACGCCCATCTTCTCGCTGACCTCGGGCATCACCCGGCCGGCGGCCTCGACGAGCACCCAGGACATGTCGTCGGCCTTGATGTTGTCGTAGTAGCGCGTCGCGAAGCGGGCCATGTCCTCCAGCTCCGCCAGCGCCTCGACACCAGCGAAGCCACCGCCGACGAAGGTGAAGGTCAGCAGCCGCTTGCGCAGCTCCTCGTCGTCGGTGTTGGCGGCGGCGTCCATCTTGCCCAGCACGTGGTTGCGCAGGTAGGTCGCTTCGCCAACGGTCTTGAGCCCGATGCCCTCCTCGGCGAGGCCGGGGATCGGCAGCAGTCGGGAGACCGAGCCCAGCGCCACGACGAGCACGTCGTAGCCGATCTGCTCGGAACCCGTCTGCGGGTTGTCGACCGTGACGACCTTCTGGTCGTGATTGATCTCGGTGACAGCGGCGGTGACCACGTGGCACCGCTTCAACACTCGTCGCAGTGGCGCTACCACGTGGCGGGGCTCAACGTTGCCCGCTGCCGCTTCCGGGAGGAAGGGCTGGTAGGTCATGTGCGGCTGAGGATCGACGACCGTCACGGAGGCTTCCCGGCGCCCCAGCTTCTTCTGCAGCTGAAGTGCCGTGTACATGCCGACGTAACCGCCGCCGAGGATGAGAATCCGCGTGGGATCGGATTTACCAGCCATGCTTCACATGGTCGCACCACGGACCGTGTTCGCGCTGCGCCGACCCCCCTTAATGTGACGCCAGTCGCGGGTGGCTTCGATCACGGTCAACGCGCAGTACGCGGTCAAACGCGCTGTGTACGCACCCTGGAGGGGTGGTGTGCGGTGGCGTCACGACGACACCACCGAGGTGTCATGAGGGCTGGTTCCAGCCACCCTACCGAATCTTGAGCCGCAATGCCCAAACCCAATCGGATATGTCCGATTCCCCCGGATCCGTTCACCGGACGTTCACCCCGCCCGATCAGCGACCTTCAGTCCAGTGCCGCTGGATCCTCGCTATCGCTTCGTCCTTGCTCATGCTCGCCACTTCCGCCTCTGACAGCCCGACTCGCACGATCAGGAGACGCACCAGATCCACCGGCAACGACTCGGCGTGCCGCTCAGGCATTCCCCGATTCGGCCTGATCCCGTCGTTGACACATACCCAGAACTCGTCCTCTTCCACTTGAAGCTGGTCGCGGAGAATGTGTTTCCACATCCTCGGGCCGTAGTCAGTTCTGTTCACCGGATGCGAGATCCGAGTCCGCAGGATTCGACCATCCGGCAAGCCGAGTTCGTAGGTGACGTGGTGAGTACCGGTGCGACCACGCGCGTTGCGCACCTCGGTCCATTCCTCGACGCGACAGAAGGTGTCGTGATCTTTGCGAGTTGCCGGCGGCCAGGTCACGGCACCGCCCCAACCAACCAGTCGCGCAGCTGCTCGTCGTCGCTGAGACTCACGAGTTGCACCAAACCCCAGTTCTCACGGTGGTTCGGCGCATCCAGCAAGCGGTCGTGCCAGTCATCTGCGTACTCGCGCAGCGCGACAACCATCTCGTCGATCGCTTCGTCGAACGTGTCCCCATCGGCAGCCACCGGCAACCCCGGGATGAACACCGACCACCCATCGGCCTCAGACACCGCTTCCGCGCGCGAGGGAACAAGAGACGCGAGGAAGTAGCGCAGCCGTTCAACGTCGACGACCGCCGTCAGCGCGCTATCACGCCGGATGGTGGCAGCACGCCCCCGTTCGGCCGCGTCCAGCAAGTCCTTTAAGTGCGCACGGGCCTCTGTGTAGCTGTCGAAATGCAGTGCAGTCATATCCCTCTCCCGACCTCGACACCAGTCTCCTGAAGACCCGCATGTACGTCAAGTACGTGAAGTACTTATCCCCATACTGGTGATCCCACCCGCCCTGATCAGGCCTCCGCCGCCACGCGCTCCAGGCGGGCGCGGTACTCCGCCCACCAGGCCTTGTCGGCCGGCGGCATGTTCTCGTTGCCGTTGACCATGCCGACTTCGCCGTCGATGAGCTCGCGGACGATGTCGGCGTGTCCGGCGTGCCGGTCGGTTTCGGCGATCACGTGCACCAGGATCCGGTGCAGCGTCGCCTCGTTCCGGTCGGCGGGCCACCACGGCACCCGGCCCGGCGCGTCCAGCTCCAAGGCGTCGATCGTGGCGTCCGAGTGCGCCCACGTCCGGTGGTAGAAGTCGACGACCCACTCGCGCGACTGGTCGGCGGTCGCCCACATGTCGGCGTTGAGCTCGGCGTCCTCGGCCAGCCAGGGCAGCGGTTCGGGGAACGGCCGGCCGAACACGACGCCGAAGTACCCGGCCTCCATGCTGGCGACGTGCTTGACCAGGCCGAGCAGGTTGGTGCCCGTCGGGGTCAGCGGGCGGCGGACGTCGTACTCGGAGAGGCCGTCGAGCTTCCACAGCAGCGCTTCGCGGCCGGCTTTCAGGTAGCGCACCAGCTCGGCCTTCGGATCGAATCCCGTCATGCCGCGAAATCTGCCACGGCGGCCCGACAACCACCAGATGCGGATCATCGCGCCGCAGGCGGCTTTTCGCCCAGAACGGCCAGGTAGTGCGGGTTGTGCATCACGCCGAGGACGTTGCCCCTAACCGAGCGCTACGCGACCTGACGGACGTCATCCGTTCCCGTGCTGGGCGTCGTACTCCTTGCGGGCCAGCGCGATCGTGGTGCGGTGGCGCTCGGCCCAGGCCGTGAGCCCGGCCAGGGACTCGTTCAGCTCCCGCGCGACGTCGGTGAGCTCGTACTCGACCTTCGGCGGGACCACCGGGTACACCGTGCGGGTCAGCAGCCCGTCGCGTTCGAGGTTGCGCAGGGTCAGGGTCAGCATGCGCCGGCTGATGCCCTCGACGGCCCGCTCCAGCTCGGTGAACCGGATCGGACCGGCCGCCGCGGCGACCAGGACGCCGATCGCCCACTTGCCGCTCACCCGGTCCACGACCTCGGCCAGCGCGCAGGCGTGGTCGCCGAACTGCACGGACACATCGGTGTGCCTCTGGGACATGAAACTGCCTCCTTCCAGCATGGTCGAGGATCACAGAAGATCCCCTCTGTAACAAATCGTGCACTCAGCAGAGGAGAAGCCGTGCCGCACCGAGCACCGCCGGATCGCAAGCACCGCCCCCGGGCGGTTCTAGCGCTGCTGGCCCTGTCGCAGCTGATCGTCGCGGTCGACTTCGACATCGTCTTCGTCGCGCTGCCGGAGATCGGCCGCGAGCTGGACTTCAGCGCTCAATCGCTGCAGTGGGTGGTCAGCGCGTACACCGTGGCGCTGGGCGGCTTCCTGCTGGTGGGCGGCCGCGCGGCGGACCGGCTGGGCGCGCGCCGCGTCTTCCTCACCGGCACGGTGGTCTTCGGCCTCTCGTCGCTGGCCGGCGGGCTCGCCACCAGCCCGGAAGCACTCGTGGCCGCCAGAGCCGTCCAGGGCCTGGGCGCCGCCGTGCTGATCCCGTCCACACTCAAGCTGATCAACACCAACTTCGCGGAAGGCCCCGCGCGCACTCGCGCACTCGCGGTCTGGGGCATCGCCGGGAGTTCCGGGGCGGCGCTCGGCGCGCTCGGCGGTGGCGCGCTCACCGGATTCCTCGGCTGGGAATGGGTTCTGTTCGTCAACGTCCCTCTGGCCCTCGCGGCCTCGATCGCCGGGATCACCCTGCTCCCTGCGGATCGCGGCCGCGGACCGAACTTCCGCGGCTTCGACCTGCCGGGCGCGGTGCTGGCCACCGCGGGTTCGACCTCGGTGGTGTTCGGCCTCGTCAACGGCCCCGAGACGGGCTGGGCGACGGCCCGGGCGGCTGGCTGCCTGCTCCTCGGAGCGGGCCTGCTCGCGGGATTCCTCTTCCTCGAACGGCGCTCGCGCAACGCACTCGTACCGCTTCGGATGTTCCGGAACCGCAATCTGACCGTCGCGGTCGTCATGGCGTTCGCGTTCATGAGCGCGATCGCCACCGAGTACTACGTCTTCACGACGTACTTGCAGGAAACCCTCGACCTCGGCGCGCTGGCCACCGGCCTCGGATTCCTGCCGCTGAGCGCGTTCAGCATGATCGGCTCCGGTGTGCTGTTCCCCCGCTTGCTGCGGCGCTGGGGCCTTCGGACGGCCCTGCTCACCGGGATGGCGGGATTCGGCGCATCGATGGCGGTCTTCTCCGCGAGTCTGTCCGCAGGCGGCTCGTACTGGGCGGTGCTCCCCGGAGCGACCGCCTGGGCCCTGTTCGCGGGCATCGGATTCCCGCCGATCTTCCTGGCTGCCTCCACCGGCACGGCCACCGACGAACAGGGCGTGGCCACCGCCCTGACGTCGACTTCGCAGTACATCGGCGGCGCGGTCGGCCTGGCCGTGCTGGTGGGCGCCGCCAACACCATCGCGGCGGCGGGAACGGCTCCCGCGCTGGTCGAGGGCTTGCGAACGGCCGGCCTGATCGGCTCGGCGGCACTGGTCGCCATCGCGTTCCTGTCCTTCGCCATCCCGAGGCCGCACCGGTCCCCGGTTTGACGTGCAGCCGTTCGGCTGCCTATTCTTCAGGCAGCCGGACGGCTGCATTTCAAGGCGTGCAGGAGCTATGGACGAAGTATTCAGAGCGTTGGCCGACCCGAACCGGCGTCGGCTCCTCGACAGCCTCAACGCCCGGAACGGGCAGCGGCTGCGCGAGCTGTGCGACGGGCTGGACATGGCCCGGCAGTCGGTGAGCAAGCACCTCGCGATCCTCGAGGAGGCGAACCTGGTCACCACCGTTCGCCGGGGCCGCGAGAAGTGGCACTACCTGAACGCCGCACCGATCAACGCGATCGCAGACCGCTGGATGCACCGCTACGACCGGCGGCGCGCAGCGGCACTGGCCGATCTCAAGCAGGCATTGGAGTCCGCACTGATGAGCGAATCAGCTTTCAGCTACACCACTTTCATCAAGACCACCCCGGAACAGCTGTGGCAGGCCCTCACCGACCCGGCGTTCACCCGCCGCTACTGGGGAGTCGCGTTCGAAACCGACTGGCGCCCGGGATCGACCATGACCTGGGAGGAGAACGGCCAACGCATCGACGACCCCGCGCAGGTCGTGCTGGAGGCGGAGCCGCCCCGCCGCCTCTCCTACACCTGGCACACGCCGACCCCGGAGTGGGCAGCGGCAGCCGGCATCGACGACGAAACCCTCGCCGCGCTCGCCGCGGAGAGCCGCTCGAAGGTCACCTTCGAGATCGAACCGCACGGGCAGACCGTCAAGCTCACCGTGATCCACGACGACTTCCCGGACGGCAGCACGATGCGCCAGATGGTCAGCACCGGCTGGCCCCACCTGCTCTCCGACCTGAAAACCCTCCTGGAGACCGGCGAAACCCTGCCCCCGGTCCCGGACGAGGCCTGGCAGAACTGACGAGGCCGACGAGCGCTGCGGAACTACGTGGTCAGCGGCAAGCGGTAAGGCTGCTCCGGCTTTCCCGTCCGCGGATGCGGCGAGGGGGGCCCGCTCGCTCGCCAGCCGCGAGCTTCGTAGAGCCGGATCGCGCGATGGTTGTCGACGTAGACCTTCAGCTGCGCATCGGTGAAGCCGCGCGCTGTCAGCTCGGACGGCAGCGATCGCAGCAGCGCGGTCCCCACCCCCGCGCCCCACGCGGAGGGGCGCACACCGACGTAGCTCACCTCCGCCGTCGAGCCCACCGGTTCGACGGCAGCGAACCCGAGCGCTTCCTCCCCCGCCACTGCGACGAGCAGCAGCGACCGGGGAGACCGGTCGAGCACGCCCTGGATGATCGGGCGCGCGGACTCCAGCGAAGCGACCTCCGGGTCCCGGTCGCGCGCCGCCGTCGCTTCCGCCCAGATCCGTGCCGCGTCGTCGACGTGGGTCCGCGAACCGTCGATCACCCGCACGGCCGCAGAGCGCACCTCCATCACCACGCGGCTCAGCCGTTCTGCGGCCGGCGCTGGAGCAGGAGGGTGACGAAGCCGAGCACTCCGCGGTAGCCGCGCAGCCAGCCCGTGCGGTGCTCGCGCGCTGCCGCGAGCGCGGCTTCTGCATCCGGGTGGTCGGGGTTGTCGAGCGCCCAGCGGGTCAGCGAGCCGGTCCAGGACCACTCGTAGTCGTCCCACTCCCCGAGCTCGCTGATGTGCGCGTACACCGGCGTCCAACCGGCCTTCTCCGCGGTTTCCACCGTGCCTGCGAGGTCCTGGAACTCCTCCGGTGTCCCGCCGAGGGCCTCCAGCGTCGCCGCATCCGGCGGCCGCTCCCAGAAGCCCTCGCCGACGATCATGGCGCCACCAGGTGCGACGTGCTCGCCGATGGCCTGCAACGTCTCCGCTAGGCCGCCGAAGATGTGCGTCGATCCGACGCACATCACCAGCTCGCACGCCTGCGGCGGCCGGTACTCCCGCGCGTCCCCGCGCACGAAGGTCACCCGGTCGTCGAGCCGGCGCTCGCGAGCGGACTCCTCTCCCCGGCGCAGCGCTGGTTCCGACATGTCCACGGCGAGCGCCCGCGCGGTCGGATGTTCTTGCAGCGCACGAAGAACCCACTCCCCCGCCCCGCAGCCGAGATCGAGCACGAGGGCATCCGGCGGACACGCGGCCCTCTCGATCAACCGCCCCATGTTCGACGTGCTGATCGGAGTGGCGACGGGATGATCCGCATGGGCCAGAGCGCTCAAGGTGAGACGATCCATCCGGTCAGCATGATCACCGGCACGCCCGCACGCACCTGATTTAGCGGGCCAATTCGCGTCGCGCGGATCTTCCGCGCTGTTGGGGCGGCCGATTAGGTTCACCGCCATGAGTTCATCGCGGGCAGCCGTGCACCACTCCGCTTCGTCCTGGCGGCAGCCCTGCCCTCCGGCGGCTTCCGCCGAGCGCAGCGCGCTGGTCGAGGAGATCGCGAAGCGCGTGCTGGCCCTCGGCCCGGGACGTCTGCTGGTGGGGATCGACGGCTTCACCGCGGCCGGGAAGACGAGCTTCGGGCACGAGCTGGCGGCGTGGATCAGCGCTGCGGGGCGGCCGGTGCTCCGCGCGACCCTGGACGACTTCAAGAACCCGTGGCGGGACCGGCACCTGTACGACCGGGAGTCCGGCGAGGGCTACTACCGCAACGCCTACGACTACGCGTCGGCCAAGCGCCTGCTGCTGGATCCGTGCAGGTCACCGGAGGCGACATCCGCCGCGCTGTGCAGCATCGACCCGCTGACCCAGCACGACCACTCGGTCGAGACAACACCTCTCGACACCGACGCGGTGCTGATCGTGGACGGCGTGTTCGCCTTCCGCCCGGAGATCGACGAGTACTGGGACTTCCGGATCTGGCTGCAGATCGACGCGGAGCTGTCCGTCCGGCGGGGCGGCGAGCGGGACCAGGACTGGGCCGGTTCCGAGGCGGAGTCCATTCACCGCAACAGGTACCTGGAGGCCGAACGCATCTACCTCCAGGAGGTAAATCCCCTCCCGAGGATGGACGTCGTCATCGACAACTCGCTGTTCGCCAGCCCGCAGCTCGTGACACCGTGACACGAAAGCATCATCGCCTTGGATGAAAGGACCCGGGCACGGTCGGCGAATGACCCACCTTCGGTTTCGTCAGCTCGAGCCCACGTCCCGCACGAGTTGTCATGCCCCAGACGAGACGAGTTCCACCCGGCAGTAGCTCGTCGCCGCGCGCGCAAGCCGACCATCAGCGGTCACGAGCGGGATTCCGCGAACCTCCGCCAACGCCACGTAGGCGGCGTCGTAACCACTGATCGCGGAGCGAAGCTGCCACATGCGCGGAAGCAGCTCGTCGAGCGAGACGTGCTCAACACCGAGCAGCGGCAGGCGGTCAACCGCTCGAACCGCCTGCTCCTCTTTGATCTTGCTGCCCAGTGTGAGTCCGCGGACCACCGAGAAGACTTCTGCCTTCCAGTGCTCGGGGGCGGCCCACTCCACGTCGCGCCCCAGTACCGCCCTTGCTCGGCGACCGCGTTCATCTGCGTAGAGCAGCATGTTCGCCAACACCGAAGCGTCAACCACGATCACGCCGCGCCACCCGCCCCGGAACGCCCGACACCACCGTCCAGGTCTTCGGGCCTGGCCTGTTCCAAGAGCGCAGCGGCATCGGGCGCATCATCTCCAGCTCCGCCGCCCTCGGCCAGATCGCGTTCGATCTCGGAGAGAAGCTGCCGGTTGCGGCTGAACGCGGCCTGCCGCCGCAAGACGCCCAGCAGGAAGGCCTGCAGAGACTGTCCGCTCTCGCGTGCGTCACGCGCGAGAGCCTCCTTGACGTCCTCCGGCACATCTCGAATCGTCAGCACTGCCATGCATGCATTTTGCAGTCACACTGCATTCACAGTCAAGTCATCGGCATCCCAGACCCTTCGCCGCTCCAGGACGTTCCTGATCATCGCCGCGGTGAGCTTGCCGGTGAAGGTGTTCTGCTGGCTTGACGTGAGCGGATTCACGGATCCGACGAGCACGCGATTGCGGTGTTCACGCTCCGGGTGGTACGGGCGGGCACTAGCGTCCCCAGGGTGGCAACGGTTCTGAAATGCACCTCCTGCGGAGCGAACGACCTGGACCAAGGCTTCTTGCCGAACAGCGTGGACCCTGCATCGCATCGACAGGCGCACTGGGTCGAGGGCCCTGTGGAGTACGCCCTGTTCGGCGGGATCAAGTTGCGGAGGAGGAGGCGGCTGCCGATTACCGCATTCCGTTGTCGCAAGTGTTCCCACCTTGAGCTCTTCGCTGATCCGGAGCCGGACGACGAGTGATCTGGTGATGCCGGAGGCCGCTCCACGGCACCCGGATCAACCGCAACGGGTACTGGCCACGAGCTTGATCTCCCGAAGCAGCTACTGCTCTGACGCGTTCAGGCAACCCCTGCCAGACGCTTGGCGTGTTCCAGCACGCCGCGCAGCATTGCCGGCGTCAGCTTTCCGGTGAAGGTGTTCTGCTGGCTGACGTGGTAGCAGCCGAGCAGGTGCAGGGGCGCTCCGCCGTCGGTGGCCTGCAGTTCCACGTGGGCTTCGTGGCCGAACTTCGGGCGGGGTCGCGGAACCTCCCACACCGCGTCCGCGAGCACCGGGAGGAGGGCCTGCCAGCCGAAGGCGCCGAGGACGATCACCACTCGCAGGGTCGGGCGGAGCAGGTCCAGCTCGCGGACCAGCCACGGGCGGCAGGTGTCGCGTTCCGCCGGGGTCGGCTTGTTGGCCGGTGGGGCGCAGTGCACCGGGGCCGTGATCCGGGTGTGGAAGAGCTCCAGGCCGTCGTCCAGGTGGTGGGCTTCGGGCTGGGAGGCCAGGCCGACGTCGTAGAGCGCTTGGAACAGGACGTCGCCGCTGCGGTCGCCGGTGAAGATCCGGCCGGTGCGGTTGCCGCCGTGCGCAGCAGGGGCGAGACCGACGAAGCCGATCTCGGCGTCCGGTGGGCCGAAGCCGGGCACCGGGCGGCCCCAGTACTCCTCGTCGCGGAACGCCGCGCGCTTGACCTCGGCCACCTCCTCGCGCCAGGCGACCAGGCGCGGGCAGGCCGTGCAGCGGGAGATCAGCTGGTCCAGTTCGGTCAGCCGGGTGGCGGTCGGGGCGGCGGTGGCCGGGTCGCCGATCGGGTCGGAGATCAGCTTGGCAGGCGTGGTGGGCACCTCTAAAAAGTCTCAGAAAAGCGCTGCGGCGGCACGTAATGTGGTCGGCATGGCAGCCAGCGCGGACAAGACCGACGAGAGCAAGGAAACGACCACCCCGGCGGAGCCGGTCGACGACCTGGTCAGCACGCACCACACGATCCAAGTGGCCGGCGGCGAGCTGTCCTACACCGCCACCACCGGGCGCGTGGTGCTGCGCGAAGAGGTGCACGCCGACGGCAAGTTCGACGGCTTCAAGCCCAAGGCCGAGGTCTTCGTGACCTCCTACGTCGCTGACGCCGAGCCCGGCACCACCCGGCCGGTGACCTTCGCGTTCAACGGCGGCCCGGGATCCTCCAGCGTGTGGCTGCACCTCGGGCTGCTCGGCCCGCGGCGCGTCGTCTCCGGGGACGCCGGCGACCTCGCCCCGCCGCCCTACGGGCTGGCCGACAACCCGGAAACCCTGCTGGCGCACAGCGATCTGGTGTTCATCGACCCGGTGTCCACCGGCTACTCGCGGGCCGTCGAGGGCGGCACGCCGGGCGACTTCCACGGCTACAAGCGCGACATCGAGTCCATCGCCGAGGTGATCCGGCTGTGGACGACCCGCAACGGCCGGTGGATGTCGCCGAAGTACCTGGCGGGCGAGTCCTACGGCACGCTGCGCGCGGCGGCGCTGGCCGAGCACCTGCAGTCCCGCTACGGGCTCTACCCGAACGGCCTGCTGCTGATCTCCTCGGTGCTGGACATGGGCACGATCCGGTTCACCGACGGCAACGACCTGCCGTACGCGCTCTACCTGCCGACCTACGCGGCGATCGCGCACCACCACGGCAAGCACGGCGACCGGCCGCTGCGCGAGGTGCTCGACGAGGCCGAGGAGTTCGCCGCGAAGGAATACCCGTGGGCGCTGGCCCGCGGTGCGCGGCTGTCCGACGAGGAGCGGGCCGAGGTGGTGCGCCGGGTCGCGGCGCTGGCCGGGCTCTCCGAGGACTACGTGGAGCGCGCGAACCTGCGCATCGAGCACATCCGGTTCTTCACCGAGCTGCTGCGCGACCGGCGGCAGACCGTGGGCCGGATGGACGGCCGGTTCACCGGCTGGGAGCCCGACGCGGCGGGCGAGCACTTCACCGACGACCCGAGCATCTCCGGGATCCTCGGGGCCTACGCGGCGTCGATCAACCACTACCTGCGCGAAGAGCTCGACTACACCAACGACCTGCCCTACGAGATGATCAGCAGCAGGGTGCAGCCCTGGTCGTACAAGGAGTTCGAGGGCGCGAGCGTGTCCGTCGTGGACAAGCTCGGTGCGGCGATGCAGGCGAACCCGCACCTGCGCCTCCACGTCGGCTGCGGCTACACCGACGGCGCGACGCCGTACTTCGCGGCCGAGCACGTGCTGGCGCGGCTGCCCATCCCGGCGGAGCTGCGTGAGAACATCGACGTCCGCTACTACCCGGCCGGGCACATGATGTACGTCCACGAGGAGTCGCGGCTGGAGCAGTCCGCGCACCTCGCGGAGTTCGTCAACGCCCGTCCATAGTGGACACGACCGAGGCCCCCGCTCCCGATCGGGCGCGGGGGCCTCGGTCGTCGCTGCCCGAGCCGGGTCAGCGCGCGAGCCACTCGCGATAGGTCGTCCCAGCGATGACGGCATCTTCCTTCGCGATCAGGGCATCGCCCGACGCTGCGGCGAACATGCCCGCGCTGTCGTCGGTGACGACTGCGCGGCGGTCGTCCCGGGCGGCGAGGGTGATCCGGCCCAGCTCGTCGAGCGCGAAGACCTCGGGCCCGGCCACGTTGCGGGTGCCCTGCAGCGGAGCGCCCGCGGCGACGTCGGCCACGGCACGGGCGACGTCGGCCGCGGCCATGGGCTGGACGCGCGTGGCGGGCAGGCGGACCTCGTTGTCGTCGGCGGTCCAGGACAGCACCGCGTCCACGAACTCGAAGAACTGGGTGGCGCGCACGATCGAGTAAGGCACGGGACCGGCTTTGAGGATGTCCTCCTGGAGCACCTTGGCGCGGTAGTAGGCCAGGTCCGGCACCTGGTCGGCGCCCACGATCGAGAGGACGACCGCGTGACCGGTGCCTGCGGCCCCGGCGGCCGCCAGCAGGTTGTCCATGGTCTTCCGGAAGAACTCGAGCGAGGACTCGTCGAAGGCCGGCGAGTTCGTCAGGTTGACGACGACGTCGGCCCCGTCCAGCGCTTCGCGCAAGCCCCGACCGCTGAGCAGGTCCAGTCCGGTGGACGGCGAGTGCGGCACCGCCTCGTGCCCGCCCGCCTTCAGGATCTCGACCACCTGCGATCCGATGAGCCCGGTTCCACCGATGACAGCGATCTTCATGTGGTTTGGCCTTCCCCGAGACGTGTCAGCTGAGATCGCGATTCAGGCCCGGCGGTCCTTCCGCCGGTCGAGCTCTTCCTCGTCCACGAGGGAGAGCATCGGTTTGCCCGGCTCGCAGAGCATGGTGACCGCGAAACGCACCGGGACGTCGTCGCGATTGTTGCCGTCCTGGTAGTGGATGACATCGCCGCCCGGCTCCCAGAACGCCTCACCGGCCCGGACGACGCGCGCGGGCTCGCCTTCGAGTTCGAATACCATCTCGCCGTCGAGCACGTAGCCGAAGGCCGGACCGGAATGCCGGTGCGGCGGGGTGCCGGGATCGCCCGGCGGGAACTCGATGACGACGGTCATCACGTGCGCGCTGGACGGGATGAACGGGGGTTCTGCCTCCTGCAGCACGGTGAGCGCGGACTGCCACGCGTTCGATCGCGGTTCCCGCTCCGCGTTCGTCGACTCGATGTCGGGCATGGAGGACTCCCCTGAACTGCGGAAGACCCGCTCACCGGTCGATACGGACATCCGCGCGGTTGTGGCAGCTCGCTCGGTCGTGGTTCGACGGCCCGGTCCGGCATGGCCGCTGACGGTACGACCGGTTTCAGGATGCCCTCCGCGGCGGGGCACCAACCGGGGGCTTTGGTCCTTCGCGACCGGCGGGAGGTGAAAACCGACCAGTTGTTCCCGTTCTCGGGGCTGCCCGTGCTCTCCTGCTCGACCGGGTCAGCGGCGGCGGGCTTCGATCAGCCAGGCCGCCGAGTCGTAGAGCACGCCGCGTTCGGTCTGGTGCTCGGCCAGGTCTTCGCGGAGGTCGGCGATGGCGCGGGCCTTCTCATCCTCGGCGAGGTCGGCGAGGAGCCAGGCGTGCTGCTCGGCGATGAAGTCGCACGCGTCGTCCACGTCCCGGCCGAAGTACATCGGCTCGGCGAGGTCGTGCAGCCGCACGTCGTCGAAGCCGGTGGTGGACAGCAGTTCTCGGACCACGTCGGGTTCGCTCAGCGACAGCGGGCTCGGGCCGGTCGACGGCGGCAGCGGCAGGTCTCGACCGGCGGCCAGCAGTGTGCGGAACTTGATCATCCACTCGATGCGCTCCGCCGGTTGCCAGGTCAGCAGGGCGAGGCGGCCACCGGGGCGCACCGCTCGCGCGATGTTGGCGAACGCCGCGACCGGATCGCCGAAGAACATCACCCCGTGGCGGCTGATCGCCACGTCGAAGTGCGCTTCCGGGAAGTCGTGCACCTGCGCGTCGACCTGCTCGAACGCCACGTTGGACAGCTCTTCGCGCGCCGCCAGCCCGCGGGCCAGCTCGATCATGCTCGACGACAGGTCCACGCCCAGCACCGAACCGTCGACCGCGCGCCGGGCCACGTCCCGCGTCGTCTGCCCGCTGCCGCAGCCGATGTCCAGCACCTTCGCGGCGCGATCGATCCTCGCGGCGTCGAGCAGATCGTCTTGGTAGGCGGCGACGCCCTCGTTGAAGCGGTCGGCGCGGGACGTCCAGAAGTCGCCCTGGTTCCCGTCCCACGCGCGCAGCTGGTCCACATTGGATGGATCGACCGGAGTTGCCACGGAGTCCCCCTCGTCTGAAAGTGCAGCGGAGAACTCTACTCCTATCACTGAGTCGATCAACCGGTTTTCCGCCACCGGCTGATCAGCCGCGCGGCTCCGTGCACCGCCGCGAGCGATACCGGGATCATCAGCACGCCGCTCGCCCAGGAACGGGAGTCGTTCCGCCGCACGCCGGCCCGGCCGAGTTCGCGCCAGGCCCACAGCGAGTACGGGATGACCACGGTGGGCGCGGTGGCCACGCCGGGCGTGTACCCGCCGTGCAGCGCGGTGGCCGCGAGGTGGCCCACGCCGTGCGCGCCGAAGCCGAACAGGGCGCTCTGGAAGAACGGGGACCTGCCGCCGGTCTGCGCTCCTCGGATCGAGGCCGCGAGCACGACCAGGCCCATCAGCGAGATCGCCGTCCTGGCGTGCTCCTGCGACATCGGCTCCCGCATCCAGGGCGGCGTGCGGTCGGGGTTGGCCTGCGTCCAGGGGGCCATGGTGAACCACTCCTCGGCGTCGTTGGCCAGCCAGGCCAGGAACAGGCCGAGGGTCACCGATCTGCGCACTGCCATCACGCACTCCTCATTATCGTTACAAGTCGTAACGTAAATATACTGGGCCGGTGAGCGATCCGGGAAGGCCGAGCAGAGGAAGGCCGCGACGTGCGGAAACCGACCGCGCGATCCTGACCGCCGCGGCCGAGCTCCTGGCCGAGCACGGCTACGCGGAGCTGACGATCGAAGCGGTGGCGGCCCGCGCCGGAGTCGGCCGCCCGACGGTGTACCGGCGCTGGCCGACGAAGGAAGACCTGGTGGTCGGCACCCTCATCGACGCGGTGCGGCCGCTGGAGGCGCCGAAAACCGGCAACGCCGCGGACGACTTGTGCGCGATGGCGACCGACTTCGTGACGCAGCTGGCCGCCGCGCCGCTCGGGCGCGTCGTGCTCGGCGTGCATGCGGAGGGCGGGCGCAGCGCGAAGCTGGCCGCGCTGCTGCACGAGCAGTACTTGCAGCCCAGGGACGTCGCGATCACCGAGCTGGTGGAACGCGGTCGGCAGCAGGGCGAGCTGCGGGAAGACCTCACCGCGGGAACGATCCGCGACCTGGTCTTCGGACCGCTGGTCTACCGCTGGCTGATGACCGGAGAACTGGATCGCGCCACCGCCGAAGCGCTGGTCGGCGCCGCCCGGCAGGCGATCTCACCGAGTCCGTGAGCGGCTCACGCGCTCACGACTCCTCCTTCGGGTGCGTCAGGAGGAAGACCTTCGACGCGACGCGCTCCATGCTGCCGTCCCGCGCCACGACCATGCCCGCCGCGAAGTCGACCAGCTGTCTCGCCTCGGCGTTCGGCACGGCCGACAGGTCCATCAGCACGGAGTTGCCCTGCCGGAAGTAGTCGCCGACGTGGCAGACGTCGGCGTAGCTCTGCGGGTGCAGCGTCTTGACCACAGCACCAGTCTTGCCCGCTTGAGCCGGAAGTCAACTGCAAACACGTCTCTCCAGCTCAACCTCACCGAAGGATCGGCTAAGTCCTTGCCGAAGCAACCGCTCGCACCGAGCGATCGGCCCGGTTCCCCTTCGCACCAAGCCGATTTCGCGCAGAACCCTCGCGCAGCGTCGATTGCGCGCGAAATCGACCATCGCCCTCACCGCGGAGCCGCCAGCGGGGCGAGTGCGGTGGGCCGGGCCGCGCCTGCGGCCGCCGAGCCGGTCAGCAGGTCGGCCAGGTCGTGGGCCGGTGACTGCTCGTCGGTCGGCGTCGCCGCCGCGATCCGGTCCAGCCGGAAGCCTCGGCCCGCTCGTCGTTCTCGGCACCAGGCGATGAGGTACCAGCTGCCACCGGCGGTGAGCAGTCCGGCCGGTTCCACCGCGCGGTCGCTCGCCCGCCCCGCCTCGTCGACGTAGGACAACAGCAGCACCGTGCCGTTTGCCAGGGCGTGCTCCACCGCGGACCGGACCGATCCCGCGGTTCGGTCCGGCAGCGCGACGATCCGCGCGGCGAGGCCCTGCGCCGCGACCGCCGCGGGACCGGTCATCGAGGCCGCGATCTTCTGGGACGCCGTGCGCGCCGCGTCGGCGTAGGGAGCGTCGGCCACCGCGAGCGCGGCTACCAGCGCCGACGCTTCTTCGGCGGTGAAGCGGATCGGCGGGAGCGTCATCGCCGGGTCGATCGACCAGCCCCCGCCGCGCCCGGACGTGGTGCGCACCGGGACTCCGGTCTCCAGCAACGTCTGGAGATCGCGCTGCACAGTGCGGGTGCTGACCTCGAACCGCGCTGCGAGCACCGCGACGGTCAGCGGACGCGGGGCGACCGCGCGCAACTCCTCCACCAGCGCGTAGAGCCGAGCAGTCCGGTTCATGAGCTCGACGCTACCGTCACGCGCTGACCAGGAAATCCCGCTCGCGCTGCTGCTCCCGCTCGGTGATGGTCAGCGGGAACAGGGTGAAGCCGTGCATCGCGCCGGCGACGACGCCGAGCTGCACGGGCGCCTGCCACCGCGCCGCCAGGAAGAGCGAGTCGTCCAGCAGCGGATCTTCGGTGCCGACGACGATCCGGGCGGGCGGCAGCCCGGTGACGTCGGCGAACAGCGGCGAGATCTCCGGGTCGCGGCGCTCTTCCGCCCCCATTCCCGGCGTGAAGCGCTCGTAGATGCGCCGCAGCGAGTCGGTGTTGGTCAGCAGCTGCCGGGAACCGAACGAGCGCTGGCTCGGCGTCATCGACAGGTCGTACGGGCCGAAGGTCAACTGGGCCGCTCGGAACGCGCCGGTGATGCCGTGCCGGTCGCGCAGGCGCAGCAGCGTCAGGACGCTCAGGTGGGCTCCGGCCGATTCGCCGCCGATCAGCAGCCGCCGGGTGCCGAACTCGGTGGCGGCGTGATCCACCAGCCACCGGGCGACGGCTTCGCAGTCGTCGGGTGCGGCCGGGAACGGGTTCTCCGGCGCCAAGCGGTATTCCACGCTCACCACGGCCAACCGCGCCTCGACGGCGAGCCGCCACAGCTTCTCGTCCTGCCCGTCCGCGGCTCCGAGCGCCCAGCCACCGCCGTGGATGTGCAGGTAGACGCCGTCGACGTGGTCCGGCACGAAGGCCCGGACCGGAACACCGGCGACGACGCGGTCCTGTCCCTGCGGCAGGCGCACCGGCGGCGCGTCGCCACCGAGCCGGTTGCGCCGCAGGAGTTCCAGCGAAGCGGGTGCCTCACCGCGAGACGCCTCGAACTGCTCGTTGAAAGCCGTGGTCTCGGCGAGGCAGTCCTCATCAATGATCGTCATGCGCCGACTGTCGCAACCGGTAGCGACAACCCCGTGTCACCTTTCGCGGGTGAGCTGGATCACGGGAGGGTGTTGCGGGCGGTGCTGTGAGTGGTGGGGGACCGGCACCGCCCGCAACCCTGGTGGTCAGGGCAGCTCGCGGCGGACCGCTTCCGCTGCGCCGACCAGGTTCTCCAGCGCCGGTTCGACCTCCGCGTAGCCGCGGGTCTTCAGGCCGCAGTCCGGGTTCACCCAGATCCGCTCCGCGGGCACCGAGCGCAGCGCCGCCCGCAGCAGGTCGGTCACCTCGGCCGCGTCCGGCACGCGCGGCGAGTGGATGTCGTACACGCCCGGCCCCACGCCGCGGCCGAAGCCGACCGCGTTGAGGTCCTCCAGCACCTCCATCCGCGACCGGGCGGCTTCGATGCTGGTGACATCGGCGTCGAGCGCGACAATCGCGTCGATCACGTCGCCGAACTCCGAGTAGCACAGGTGCGTGTGGATCTGGGTGGAGTCGGCGACGCCGGAGGTGGCCAGCCGGAACGCCGACACCGCCCACGCCAGGTACGCCTCGTGCTGGGCCGCGCGCAGCGGCAGCAGCTCGCGCAGCGCCGGCTCGTCCACCTGGATCACCCGGATCCCGGCCGCCTCCAGGTCCTGCACCTCGTCACGGATGGCCATCGCGACCTGCGCCGCGGTCTCGCCCAGCGGCTGGTCGTCGCGGACGAACGACCAGGCCAGGATGGTGACCGGGCCGGTGAGCATGCCCTTGACCGGCTTCGCCGTGAGCTTCTGCGCGTAGGTCGCCCACGCCACGGTCATCGGCTCCGGCCGGAACACGTCGCCGTAGAGGATCGGCGGCCGCACGCACCGGGAACCGTAGGACTGCACCCAGCCGTTGGCGGTGCTGATGAACCCGTCGAGGTGCTCGGAGAAGTACTGCACCATGTCGTTGCGCTCCGGCTCGCCGTGCACCAGCACGTCGAGGCCGATCCGCTCCTGCAGCTCGATCACGCGCTTGATCTCGTCGCGCATCCGCTGCTGGTAGGTGGCGCGGTCGATGCGCCCGGCCGTGAACGCCGCACGAGCTCTGCGGACGTCGGTGGTCTGCGGGAACGAACCGATCGTCGTGGTGGGCAGCGGCGGCAGCTGCAGCGATTTCTGCTGCGCTTCCCGGCGTTTCGCGTAGTCGCCGCGCCGCGAGTGCTCGGGCTTCAGCGATTCCAGCCGCGCGCGGACGCGGTTGTTGCGCACGCGGGTCGCACCGGCCCGGTCGTCGATGGCTGCGCGCGCGGCGGCGAGCTCGTCAGCCACGGCCTCGCGGCCGTCCTTCAGCGCACGCCCGAGCACGACGACCTCGCGGACCTTCTGCGCGGCGAAGGCCAGCCAGGACTTCACCTGCGGGTCGATGTCCTCGGTCTCGACGTCGTAGGGCACGTGCAGCAGCGAGCACGAGGTGCCCACCGAGACCTCGCCGGCCAGGCCGAGCAGGGTGGCCGCCGCGGTGAGCGCGCGGTCTAGGTCGGTGCGCCAGATGTTGCGCCCGTCGACGAGCCCGGCGACCAGCGCCTTGTCCCGCAGGCCGGGCACGCCGGACAGCGCATCCACAGTGGACGGTTCGGTCACCAGGTCGACGGCGAGCGCTTCCACCGGCGTGCCCGCCAGCACCCGCACCGCCTCGCCGAAGTCGCCGAAGTAACCGGCGACCAGCAGCTCCGGCCGAGCGGACAGCCCGCCCAGCTGCCGGTACGCATCACCGAGCGCGGCCAGCTGTTCCGGCGTGCGGTCGGCGGCGAACGCTGGCTCGTCGAGCTGCACCCGCTCGACCCCGGCGCGGTGCAGCTCGCGCAGCAGTTCCGCGTAGGCGGTCAGGAGCTCGGGCAGCTTGTCCAGCGGCCGGAAGGACTCGGGCGCGCCTTCCGCGGATTTGGCCAGCAGCAGGAACGTCAGCGGGCCGACCAGCACCGGGCGCGTGGTCACCCCGGCTTCCAGAGCCTCGCGGTACTGCTCGACCGGTGTGCGGTCGGCCAGCGAGAACTCGGTGTCCGGGCCGATTTCCGGCACCAGGTAGTGGTAGTTGGTGTCGAACCACTTCGTCATCTCCAGCGGCGGCACCGCTTCCACGCCGCGCGCCAGCGCGAAGTAGGTGTCCAGCGGACCGAGGCCCAGCGCGGCGTAGCGCGGCGGGACGGCACCGAAGGTGACGGCGGTGTCGAGCACCTGGTCGTAGTAGGAGAAGGTGTTGCCGGGCACCGAGTCCAGGCCGGCGTCGCGCAGCTCGCGCCAGGTCCTGACGCGCAGTTCCCGGGCGGCCTCCCGCAGTTCCGCTTCGCTGGAACGGCCCGCCCAGTAGCTCTCCAGCGCCCGCTTCAGCTCTCGCTTCGGGCCGATCCGGGGGTATCCGAGTACGGTCGATCCGATCTTGCCGGTCAAGTCCTCACCTCGCGAGCTCGACATCAGTGTGCCGAGGTCGGGCGGGCGTGGACCAGCGGGCAGGCAGCGGCCGCTCGTCGGTCAGGTCCTCCCGCGAGACCTCGGACCGCGCGCGCCGGGTCGGCGAGCGCACCGGTGGCAGGTCTTCGGACTCGCGGGCGTTCTCCGAACCGGAGGCTCCTACTGGCCGTCGCTTCCCAGACCTCGCGGTCCAGTGCTCGATGACGGCGGTCGTTCCCGCTCACCGCTGCGGGGCAGTCCCGGATTCGCACCGGGTTCCCTCTTGCCTCGCCCACCTCCGGAAACGTCCGGGAGCAGGCGAACCACCAGCACGGCCAAGGCTATCGACCGGCCCTCCGATGGCAAGGCCCGTCGCTCCCCCGGCCGTCGGGCACCGGCGCTGAAGTCGATCTATGCCGTGCTGAGATCCGCGCCACACACGATCAGCCGTACGTGCGAGATGTAGTATGTGTACTACATAAAGAGGCACTTTCAATACAGAAGGTACTGGGGAGATGACAGCGACCAACGAACACGCCGCGTTGGCACCGCCGATGGCCGAGACCGCGCTCGACGTCAAAGACCTGCGGATGACCTACGGCGCGACTGACGTGCTCAAAGGCATCGACTTCACCGCCCGCCGCGGTGAGGTGGTGGCGCTGCTGGGCCCGAACGGGGCGGGCAAGAGCACCACGATCGAGATCCTGGAGGGCTTCCGGATGCGCTCCGGCGGCGACGTCCGGGTCCTCGACGCCGATCCGGCGCACGGCGACGAGCGCTGGCGGGCGCGGCTCGGCATCGTGCTGCAGTCCTGGCGCGACCACGGCAAGTGGCGGGTGCACGAGCTGCTGTCGCACCTGCGCGGCTACTACACGCCTTACGCCGAGCCGTGGGACACCGACGAGCTGATCCAGGCCGTCGGCCTGACCGAGCACGCGGGCAAGCGCATCCGGCAGCTCTCCGGCGGGCAGCGGCGCAGGCTGGACGTGGCGATCGGCATCGTCGGCCGCCCGGAGCTGCTGTTCCTGGACGAACCGACGGTCGGCTTCGACCCGCAGGCCCGCCGCGATTTCCACGACCTGGTGCACCAGCTCGCCGACGCGAACACCACCGTCCTGCTCACCACGCACGACCTGGACGAGGCCGAGAAGCTGGCCGACCGCATCCTGATCCTGGCCGGCGGCCGCATCGTCGCCGACGGCTCCGCAGAGCAGCTCTCCCGCCAGATCGCCGCCGATTCCGAGATCAAGTGGTCGGTCGACGGCCAGCGGTACGTGCACTCCGCGGCCAACGCGACCGGCTTCGTCCGCGAGCTGTTCGCGCAGCACGGTGACGCCGTCGCCGACCTCGAAGTGCGCCGCGCGACCCTGGAGGACACCTACATGGCGCTGGTGCACGCGCACGAGTCCGGGCGCGGCGAGGCGGCCGCGCTGCAGTTCGCGAACGTGGAGGTGGAGCGGTGAACGCCAACGCGGTGCGCGTCGGGCTGCGGCGCGGGTGGATCGAGTTCCGCCAGACCTGGGGCAACCGGCAGGACCTGATGGGCTATCTGCTGCCGACGGTGATCCTGCTGGGGGTGCTGTCCTTCCAGCGCGACGCCGTGGTCGCGGGCATCTCGCTCGGCGCCACGAGCGTGCCCGGGGTGCTCGGCATGACCATCGCCTTCGGCGGGCTGGTCAGCCTGGGGCAGCTGATGGTCACCGAGCGGGAGGACGGCACGCTGCTGCGCGCCAAGGCCGTGCCGCACGGCATGTTCGGCTACCTGATCGGCAAGCTCGTGCTGGTCACCGGCATGACGCTGACCAGCATCGCGATCCTGCTGATCCCGTCGCTGGTGATGTTCGAGGGCTTCACGCTCGGCATCGGCTCGCTGCTGGGCCTGCTCGGGATGACGGTGCTGGGGCTGGTCGCGACGATCCCGATCGGCGCGACCATCGGTTCGCTGTTCACCAGCCCGAACAGCATGGCGCTGATCATGCTGCCGATGATCGGGCTGATCGTGATCTCCGGGATCTTCTTCCCGGTCACCACGTTCCCGGAGTGGGTGCAGTGGATCGCGCAGGTCTTCCCGGTGTACTGGCTCGGCCTGGGCATGCGATCGGCGCTGCTGCCGGACGAGATGATGACGCTGGAGATCGGCGAGTCCTGGCGGCACCTGGAGACCATCGGAGTGCTCGGGCTGTGGGCGGTCGCCGGACTCGTCATCGCGCCGGTGGTGCTGCGCCGGATGGCGCGCCGCGAGTCCGGTTCCACCGTGGCGGCGCGCCGCGAGAAGGCCATGCAGCGCGTGGTCTGAGGCCGGAGAGGAACATGAGCGAAACGATCTACAACCGCATCGCGATGCTGCGCGCGGAACGCGGTACCTCCCGCCGCGAACTGGCCGAGGCCCTCGGCGTGCACTACCAGACGGTGGGCTACCTGGAGAGGGGCGAGTACAGCCCGAGCCTCCACCTGGCCCTCCGCATCGCGGAGCACTTCGAAGTGCCGGTGGAAGTGGTCTTCTCCACCCGCCCCTTCCCCCGCCTCGGCAGCTGATGCGGTGAAGCCGGGGTCGTGAGTGCGAAACCCGGGGCTCCGCACTCACGACCCCTCACGAGATCACCCCGCGAGGCGCTGCTTCGCGAGCCAGTCCTCGAAGGTGAGCAGGCCCGGGTGGATCTTGCGGAGGGCCGGGATGTCCACCTCGGTGAGGTCCAGCTCGTTCATGGCCTTGTAGGCGCGGTACAGCACCGGGTTCTGGTCGCGGAGCGGTTCCAGCGGCATCTCGACGTGGCGGAACTCGCGGCCCGCCGCGCGGGAGAGCGCAGCGGCGATCTGCGGCGGTGTCAGGGAATCACCGGCGATCTCCAGCGCTTCACCGGTGTAGGCGTCCGGGTCCTCGAACGCCAGCGCGGCGAAGGCCCCGATGTCCTCCAGCGCGATCAGCGGTTGTGACACGTCCGCCCGGACCGCGCTGACCAGCTCGCCGTCGCGGGCCGACTGCCCCGGCATCATCGCCAGGTAGTTCTCCATGAACGACACCGGCCGGAGCATCGTGGCAGGCACGCCGAGCTCGCGGATGCGCTGCTCGATCGCCCACTTGTTCTCCAGCGTCGGGATGCCGGTCGCCCGCTCGGCGTTGAACGCCGAGGCGTAGACGAGGTGCCGTACTCCGGCGTCCTTCGCGGCGCCGGCGACGTTCTCGCCCCAGCGGACTTCGTCCTCGGCTCTGATGTCCGGCGTCAGCTCCGGCGTGACGAAGGTCGGCTGAACGCTGAACACGCCCCGCACGCCGCGCATCGCGGCGGCGAGCGCCGCCCGGTCGCCCATGTCTCCTTCGACCACCTCGGCCCCCGCCTCGGCGAGCCTCCGGGCCGCCGCACTCGCGGCGCTGCGGGTGAAGGCGCGCACGCTCCATCCCCGCTTCAGCAGGTGGGCCACCGTGGCGCCGCCCTGCTGACCGGTGGCACCGACGACGAGCACGGTCTTGTCTCCTGTGGACACTGCTTCCTCCGCCAATCCGGAACAAAAACGGAACGGTAGCCCCGCTTACATCCGCGGACTATACGGAACGCGCGCCCCGGTTGTCCACGGACGCGCTAGGCTCAGGGCGTGACGACCACGAACACCCAGGGGAAACGACTGCGCGCGGACGCCCAGCGCAATCGGGATCGCGTGCTCGCCGCAGCCCAAGAGCTGTTCGCCGCCGAAGGCCTCGCGGTCCCGCTGGACGACATCGCCCGCCGCGCCGGCGTGGGCCCGGGCACGGTCTACCGCCACTTCCCCACCAAGGAAGCGCTGTTCGACGCGGTCGTCTCCGAGCGGATCCGGCGCATGGTCGACCGAGCCCGCGAACAGGCGGAGGCCGACGACCCGGGCCAGGCGTTCTTCGACTACTTCCGCCTGGTCGTCGAACAGGCCTCGCTCAACAAGGACATCTGCGACGCGCTGGAATCGACCGGCAGCCGAGCGGAAGCGACCTGCCTGGCCCACGACTTCGACATCGCGCTCGGAGTCCTACTCGAACGGGCGCAGCACTCCGGCGCGGTGCGCCCGGAGCTCACACCGGCGGAGCTCCACTCGCTGATCATCGGCTGCATCACCATGCACCGACGCGCGGCAGCCGAGAACCGCATGCCTCAGGAGATCGAGCTCGTCGTTAACGCGCTCCGCGCCACCTGAGGCCACAAACGAACGAAGGGCACCTCTGACCGAGTTGGTCGGAGGTGCCCTTCGGCTCTCGTGGAGCTCGTCAGGAGACCACGTGCGGGCGTTCTTCGGCGAAGTGGCAGGCCGAGGGGTGGTCGCCGAGGCGGACCTCCAGCTGGGGGACCTCCTCCGCGCAGCGGTCCTGGGCCTTCCAGCAGCGGGTGCGGAAGCGGCAGCCCGAGGGCGGGTTCGCCGGGCTCGGCACGTCACCGGTCAGGCGGATGATCTCGCGCTTGCCGCGCAAGGTCGGGTCCGGGACCGGCACCGAGGACAGCAGCGCCTGCGTGTACGGGTGCTGCGGGTGCTCGTAGATCTGCTCGTCCGTGCCGATCTCGACCATCTTGCCCAGGTACATCACCGCCACCCGGTCCGACAGGTGGCGGACCACCCCGAGGTCGTGGGCGATGAAGACGTAGGACAGGCCGAACTCCTTCTGGAGGTCTCCGAGCAGGTTCATCACCTGCGCCTGGATGGAGACGTCCAGCGCCGACACCGGCTCGTCGCAGACGATCACCTTCGGCTTGAGCGCCAGCGCCCGCGCGATGCCGATGCGCTGCCGCTGACCGCCGGAGAACTGGTGCGGGTAGCGCTGGATGTGCTCGGGGTTGAGCCCCACCACCTCCAGCAGCTCCTGCACCTTGCGCCGCCGCTCGCCCTTCGGCGCCACCTCCGGGTGGATCTCGAAGGGCTCGCCGACGATGTCGCCGACGGTGCGCCGCGGGTTCAGCGAGGTGTACGGGTCCTGCAGCACGATCTGCAGGTCGCGGCGCAGCTTGCGCAGCTCGGAGCCGCGCATCTTGAACATGTCGCGGCCCTCGAACAGCGCGCTGCCGCTGGTCGGCTTCTCCAGCCGCATCAGCACCTGCGCCAGGGTCGACTTGCCGCAGCCGGACTCGCCGACCACGCCGAGCGTCTCGCCCTTGTGCAGGTCGAACGACACGCCGTCGACCGCCCGAACCTGCCCGATGGTCCGCTTGAACAGCACGCCCCGCGTCACCGGGAAGTGCTTGACCAGGTCCTTCACCTGGAGGATCGGCTCAGCCACGGCTCATCATCTCCTCCGCGAAGTGGCAGGCGCTGATCCGGCCCAGCCCGAGCTGGTGGTACTCCGGGACCTCCGCGCTGCAGCGCTCCTCGGCGCGCGGGCAGCGCGGGTGGAACGGGCAGCCCGGCGGCGCCGCCAGCAGGTTCGGCGGCAGGCCCTTGATCGTCTCCAGCTCCTGACCCTTGAGGTCCAGCCGCGGGATCGACCGCATCAGCCCCTCGGTGTAGGGGTGACCCGGCTGCTTGTACAGCGAGTACGCGTCGGAGGACTCCACGATCCGCCCGGCGTACATCACCACGATCCGGTCCGCGACCTCGGCGACCACGCCCAGGTCGTGGGTGATCAGGATCAGGCCCATGCCGCGCTCGCGGCGCAGCTCGTCGAGCAGGTCCATGATCTGCGCCTGCACCGTGACGTCCAGCGCGGTGGTCGGCTCGTCGGCGATGAGCAGTTCCGGATCCAGGGCCAGCGACATCGCGATCATGGCGCGCTGCCGCATGCCGCCGGAGAACTGGTGCGGGTACTCCTTCACGCGCTGCTTGGCGTTCGGGATCTTCACCTGGTCCAGCAGTTCGACCGCCTTCTTCATGGCGTCCTTGCGGGACATGCCACGACGCAGCCGGAGCTGCTCGGCGATCTGGAACCCGACCGTGTAGACCGGGTTCAGCGCGGACAGCGCGTCCTGGAAGATCATCGCCATCGACTCGCCGCGCAGCTCGCGCCGACGGCTGTCGGTCGCGCTGAGCAGGTCCTCACCGCGGTAGCGGATCGCGCCCCCGGTGATCGCCCCCGGCGGGATGTCGAGGATGCCCATGACGGTCTGCGCGGTGACGCTCTTGCCGGAACCGGACTCGCCCAGCACCGCCAAGGTCTCACCGGCGTCGACGTGGTAGTTGACGCCGTTGAGGACCTTGGCCACCCCATCGCGGGTGCGGAACTCCACGTGCAGGTCCTCGACCTCCAGCAGGCGTTCTCCCGCGGTCTTCTCGTCCTCAGTAGACAAGGGATTCTCCTACTTCTGCTTCGGGTCGAGCGCGTCGCGCACGGCGTCCCCGAGCATCACGAACGCCAGCACCGTGACCACCAGGAACGCCGCCGGGAAGATCAGCAGGTGCGGTGCGACCGTGATGTACTGGCGCGAGTCGGCGATCATGACGCCCCAGGACACCACCGGGGACCGCAGCCCCAGGCCGAGGAACGACAGCGTCGCCTCGACCGCGATGAACGACCCGAGCGCGATCGTGGCGTACACCAGGACCGGCGCCAGGCAGTTCGGCAGCATGTGCCGCAGGATGATCCGCACCGGCCCGGCGCCCAGGGCGCGCGCGGCCTTGACGTAGTCCTGGTTGCGCGCCGAGATCGCCGCGGACCGCATGATCCGCATCGAGATCGGCCAGGACAGGATCGAGATCGACAGGATCACCAGCGAAGTGATCTTGAAAGCATCGGGGATCTCGGTCGCCGGGTTCAGCGTGGTCAGGATGACGATCGCGCCGAGCACGAACGGCAGGCCCAGGAAGATCTCGCCGAACCGGGACAGCAGGTTGTCCAGCCAGCCGCCGAAGTAGCCGGCGATCAGGCCGAAGATCGAACCGATCACCACCGTCAGCAGGGTCGCCATGACGCCGACGATGATCGAGGCGCGGGCCCCGTAGATGGCACGGGCGTAAATGTCGCGGCCCTGCGTGTCGTACCCGAACCAGGCCTCCGCCGACGGCTTCTGCCGCGCCCGGGCCAGGTCCATGTGGTTGGGGTCCACGGAGGTGAACAGCTGCGGGAAGACGGACATCACCAGCAGTACGAAGATGATCGCCATCGAGACCAGGAAGATCGGCCGACGGCGCAGGTCGCGCCAGGCGTCGCCCCACAGCCCGCGGGGCTTCTGGCTCTTGGCGGGCTGCACCGCTGCGGTCTCCGGCCCGGTCGGGGCCGGCTCTGAGGTCAGACTGGCAGCGCTTGATTCAGTCATATCGGATCCTCGGGTCGAGCACCGCGTAGAGCATGTCCACGAGCAGGTTCATCAGCAGGTACACCAGGACCAGCAGGGTCACGATGCCGACGACCGTGGTGCCTTCCTTGGTGAGGATGGCCTTGTAGACCAGCCCGCCGATGCCCCGGATGTTGAAGATGCCCTCGGTGACGATGGCGCCGCCCATGAGCGCACCGAGCTCGGTGCCCAGGAAGGTGATCACCGGGATCAGCGAGTTGCGCAGCAGGTGCACGCCGACGACCCGCTTCGGCTCCAGGCCCTTGGCCACCGCGGTGCGCACGTAGTCGGCGCGCTTGTTCTCCATCAGGCTGGTGCGGGTCAACCGCGCCACGTAGGCCATCGACGTGCTGCCCAGCACGAAGCCCGGCACGATCAGCTCGCCCCAGGTGGCCTGGGAGCTCACGCTCGGCGTGATGATGCCCAGCTCGGTGCCCAGCACGACCTGCAGGATGAAGCCGGTGACGAACACCGGCAGCGAGATCAGGAACAGGGTCGAGACCAGCACGAGGTTGTCGGCGAACCCGCGCCCGCGCAGACCGGTCAGGATGCCCGCGCCGACACCGATCAGCGCGGCGAAGGCCAGCGCCACGACGGCCAGCCGCAGGGTGATCGGGTAGGCGTCGGCCACCAGCGTGTTGACCGGGATGCCCGCGAACGTCTCTCCGAAGTCACCCGTGAGGATCTGCCCCAGGTACTTGAAGTACTGAACGATCACCGGGTCGTTCAGGTTGTACTTCTCGGTCATCTCCGCGATGTAGGCGGGCGGGCACGGCCGGTCCCCGCAGCGGCCGGCGAACGGATCACCGGGAAGCGCCCAGATCAGGGCGTAGATGATGAACGTCGTCCCGATGAACACCGGGATCAGCTGCAGCAACCGCCGCAGCACGTAGCGTCCCACGTCAACCTCCTCCAGGACGCAAGTCGGGCCCGGCCCGCACTGGTCGGGCCGGACCCGGACTCACCCGATCAGGACTTCAGCTTGACGGTCTCGAAGTTCAAGTTCCGGTCAAAGGTCACCGTCGCACCTTCGAGCCGCTCGGACCAGCCGACGGAGGCCTTCTGGTTCCAAAGCGGGATGGACGGCATGTCCTTGGCCAGGATCTTCTCGGCCTCGAGGTAGAGCTTGTTGGCCTCTTCCTCGGTGGGCGCCTGGTCAGCGCGGTTCATCGCCTCGTTGAACTCGGGGCTGTCGTAGCGCATGTAGTTCGACGACGCACCGGTGCGGTAGACCTTGCCCAGGAAGGTCTCCGCCGCCGGGTAGTCACCCAGCCAACCGAAGCGGAACGGCCCGTTGTGGGCGTTCTCCTTGTGCATCTTCAGGAACTCGGAGAACGTCGGCACCGGGTTGAAGACGCAGTCCACGCCCAGGTTGTTCTTGAACTGGCCACAGATCGCCTCGATCCACTCCTTGTGACCACCGTCGGAGTTCGAGGTGATGGTGATCGGGCCCTGGAAGTTGGCCTCGGTCAGAAGCTGCTTGGCCTTCTCCGGGTTGAACTCGCAGAACTCACCGCAGCCGCCGGGCTGGTAACCCGGGATGGCGTCGGCGACGACCCAGCCGGTGGCCGGCTCGTAGGTGTTCTGGAAGACCGTCGAGGTGATCTGCTTGCGGTCGATGGCCATCGAGAGGGCCTGCCGCACCTTCGGGTCCTGGTACTTCGGGTCGTACAGCGGAACCTGCAGCGCGTTGTTGCTCAGGATCGGCTTGGACTCGCCGCGCTCCTGCAGGTCGGTCTTCCACTTGTCACCGACCATCGCCGACGGCGGCAGCTGGTCGACGAAGTCGAGGTTGCCCGAGACCAGGTCCTGGTAGGCGGTCTCCAGCTCGTTGTAGATGCGGAACTCGATGCCGTTGATCTGCGGCTTGTTCTTGCCCGCGTACTGGTCGTACTTGACCAGCTTGATGAAGGCGTTCGGCTGACGGGAGTCCCACTTGAACGGACCGTTGCCGACCGGCTTCTCCTCGAACGCCTTCGGGTCGGCGTAGAAGCTCTCGGGGAGCGGGGAGAACGCGGTGTAGCCGAGCATCACCGGGAAGGTGGCGAACGGCGCGTCGAGCGTGACCTCGAAGTTCAGCTCGTCGACGACCTTCAGGCCGGACATCTCCTTGGTGGTGGGAGGCGGCCCTTCGCCGTCTTCCCCACCCGGGTTGACGTCCTTGTAGCCCTGGATGTGCTCGAAGAAGGACGTGGCCGACTGGCCGTTCGGGCCGTAAGCGGCGTAGTTCCAGGCCTTCACGAAGCTGTTCGACGTGACCGGCGTGCCGTCGTGGAAGGTCCAGCCCGGCTTGAGCTTGATCTTGAAGACCTTGTTGTCGGTCGTGTCGATCGACTCGGCGACCGCGTTGTACGGCTCGGTGGTCTTCTCGTCGTAGTCGACCAGGCCGGTGAACATCGCCTTCAGCACGTTGCCACCACCGGTCTCGGTGGTGTTGCTCGGCACCAGCGGGTTCTCAGGCTCGGTGTGGTTCACCGAGACGATGCCGTCGCCGGCTTCCGCACCGCCGCCACCGCCGCAGGCGCTGGCGAACAACCCCACTGCCAGTGGGGCCGCGACCCAGGCGACCAAGCGTCGTTTCCGCATTTAGCGTCCTCCTGTTTCCACGCGCTCCCCGGAGGTTCATTCCCAGGGCATCACGCGCAGCGGATCATTCACCGCCGCGTCAGACGAGCGTAAACATAAGGGAGAACCAGATCACGCCGGTGCGCTGTCACAAATCCGTCACTTTCTGATTCGATTCAGACCAGTTGTCACCCAAAAGATGGAATATGACTTCCACATGGTGAGAACTAGCTGATAGACAGGGCTATACCGTCAAGGATGTCGTGCTCACTGACAGTAACCCCGGTGATCCCGGCGCGCTCCGCCAATTCCTCCGCGAGAACCTTGATCACCAGCGCACCGCCACCGATGACGTCCACCCTTCCCGGATGCATCGAACCGATTGCGGAGCGTTCATCGTGCGACATGCCGAGCAGATCTTCGGTGATTCGTTCGACCCGGCTCTGGGAAATACGGGAAAGATGAATTGCCGCCGGATCGTATTCCGGTAGGTCCTGCGCGATCGCGGACAACGTGGTCGCAGTTCCGGCGACCCCGACCCAGGTCTTCGCGCCCGAGCAGTCCACCGCGGCGAACGCCTCGTCGAGCACCTGCCGGGCCACCTTCTCCGCCTCCCGCACCTCCTCGTCGGTGGGCGGATCGGTGTGCAGGCAGCGCTCGGTCAGCCGCACGCAGCCGACGTCGGCCGAGTGCGCGGCCGCGATGTCGGCGCGCACGCCGTCCCAGGTGCCGACCACGACCTCGGTGGATCCGCCGCCGACGTCGGTGACCACGAACGGGCCGTCCAGCGGGTCGAGGTCGCCGACCGCGCCGGTGAACGACAGCCGGGCCTCCTCATCACCGCTGATCACCTCGGCATCGACGCCGAGCGTTTCGCGCACCATGGTGAAGAAGTCGTCGCGGTTGGCCGCGTCCCGGGTCGCCGAGGTCGCCACCATGCGGATCCGCTCGACGCCCTTGCGGACGGCGATCGCGGCGTAGTCGGCCAGCGCCGCCCGGGTCCGCTCCAGCGCCTCGTCGGCGAGCCGCCCGGTCGCGTCCACGCCCTGGCCGAGGCGGACGATCCGCATCCCGCGGTACACGTCGCGCAGATCGCGCCGACCGTCGTCGTGCACCGTCACATCGGCTACCAGCAGCCGGATCGAGTTCGTCCCGCAGTCGATCGCCGCAACCCGTGACATCCGAGCCCTCCTCCGCTTCGCGCAGCCCTGATGTCCACGCTACTTGCCGGCTCCACCGGTCCCGGCAAGCCCTGCGGAGCTCACTGCGGCGGTGTGGGAATTCCCGTTGTGCAGGTCGCGAAGGCTCCCGGTCCGTGCTGCACGTAGACCTCCTGGCCCGGCACCAGGGTGGCCGGGTCGGTGGTCCCGGGCGCGATCGAGGTGCCCGGCGCGGGCAGCTCGGCGACGAACTCGCCGCGGCCCAGCACGGCCGGATCGCAGGCGCCCAACGACTCGACGGGCGGCGGAGCGGGGTCGCCCGTTTCGGGCAACGGCTCGGTCACGGACGGTGGTGGCGGCGCGACGTCGGACGGCGGCGCGCCGGGGGTCGTCGGGGCGGTTTCCGGCGCCGGAGGCGCGGTGGGCGGAGGTACCGGTTTCGCATCGGACTGCGGAGCGCCGGGCTCGGTCGCGGGCGGCGGGGTTCCCGGCTCCGGCGGAGCACCGGTGCCGGAGGACTGCGGAGCGCCGAGCTCGGTCGCCGGCGGAGCAGTGCTCGCGGGCGGCGGAGCGCCGGGCGTGGTCGCCGGAGGAGGAGTGCTCGCGGGCGGCCGAGTGCCGGGCGTGGTCGGCTGCGGTGCGGAGGTGCCGGTGGGCGGTGGTGCGGACGGCGACGGGGTCAGGTTCGGCGGTGTCGGCTCCGGGATCGTCGGCGGCGCCACGCTGATCTCACCGGCCTGCGCCACCGGCGCACCGGGCTGCGAGGGCACTTCCCCGGACGGCGTCGGCGGCGCGCTGGACGGCGCAGGCGGCTCGGACGACGGCGCCGGTGGCGCGGCGGCGGGTTCGGCGGGCATGGCCAGCACGGCCGGGCCGTCGGGCAGGCGCTCGCCGGCGAGCACGTCGTCGACCTCCGGCGCCAGCTCCGACGGCGTCGGCGTCACGCCGTTCGCGTAAGCCGCCGCCCAGATCAGCACCGTGCGCACGTAGCTCTCGGAGTGGTTGTAGCGGAACACCGCCGACGCCAGCCCGCTCGGCGCGCGCAGATCGCCGCCGCCGCTGCAGAGGTACTGCCCCGCGGCGGCGGTCGCGTCGTGCACGTTGTGCGGGCTGGCGGCACCGTCGGCGTTGCCGTCCACCGCGAACTTCCGCCAGGTCGACGGGATGAACTGCATCGGCCCGACCGCGCGGTCCCACACCGGGTCGCCGTCGAGCGCGCCGCCGTCGGTGTCCTGGATCGCCGCGATCCCGGGGCCGCCGGACAACCGCGGGCCGAGGATGGCGCGCACCGTGGTGCCCAGCAGGTCGACGCTGCCGGAGCGGGCGTGGCCCGATTCGATGCGGCCGATCGACGCCAGCACCGACCAGTGCAGCCCGCAGCCCGGACTGCGCCGGTTCGCCGCCTCCGCGGCCTGGTGGTAGGCGGCCAGCACGGTCGCCGGGATGCCGAGCGGGCCGGTGGGCAGGTCGATCGGGCGTTCGGCGCCACCGGCCAGCTCGCGCGGATCACCCGCCTGCCCGAGCAGGTCGGGGCCGGGTTGCTGCGCCTGCGGCAGGTGGCCGGTCACGCCCAGCTCGCGCGGATCGGACCGCTGGCCCGGCGGTACCTGCGGCGCCGCGAGGAAGGAGCTCGACGCTCCGACCAGCGTCACCGGGAGCAGCAGCGCAGGAGTCAGCGCGGTGACCGCGACCCACCTCCGCGCCCGTTGCCTGGCCCTTCCGCCGAACAGCGGAGCCGTTTTCCACATGTGCTTGCCATGGCGCTTGCTGCGAGCCGTCACTAGTCCATCCCCCGACGTGGACCGCCAACCCCGAAAAACGAATGGCCTCCTGGATACACCACCAGGTGGACGATCGCCGGATGGCGGGCCGAGAGGTCACCCGGACGACTGGCCGAATGCTCGAACAGGACTGCGGCGCGTAGCGCCACCTCGGGGGCGGTGGACGGGCGAGGGGCTGGCGCGGCTCCGACTGCTCCGTCCGGGCGGTGCGATCCACCGATTTCCCGTTCGGCGGGCGCGATCTGCCTACGCTCCGGACATGACGCTCACCGACGAGCCCCGCGTGTTCGGCACTCACCAGGTGGCCAACCAGCCACCGCCGCTGTCCGGATTCGATCCGCTGGCCTGCGATCCGGCGCTCGGCTCGGCGCTCACCCGCTACGCCGTCGGGGACCTCACCGCGCTGGCCAGGGAGGCCGGCTCGGCGGAGGCCCGCGAGCACGGCCGCCTGGCCAACGAGAACCCGCCGCAGCTGCGCACCCACGACCGCTACGGCAACCGGATCGACGAGGTCGAGTTCCACCCGTCCTGGCACTGGCTGATGTCGCGCGCCATCGAGCACGGGCTGCACGCCGCGCCGTGGACGCGCGGGCCCGGCGCGCACCTGCGCCGCGCGGCGGGCTTCTACCTGTGGTCGCAGGTCGAGCCGGGGCACAGCTGTCCGATCTCGATGACCTACTCGGCGGTGCCCGCGCTGCGCTACAACCCCGAGCTGGCCGCCGAGTTCGTGCCGAAGCTCGCCGCGACGGAGTACGACTTCGGTCTGCGGCCGCCCGTGGAGAAGACCGCGCTGCTGGCGGGGATGTCGATGACCGAGAAGCAGGGCGGCTCGGACGTGCGGGCCAACTCCACGACCGCCGAGCCGCTCGCCGACGGCACCTACCGCCTGGTCGGGCACAAGTGGTTCACCTCGGCGCCGATGAACGACCTGTTCCTGACGCTGGCCCAGGCGCCCGGCGGGCTGAGCTGCTTCCTGGTGCCGCGGGTGCTGCCGGACGGCAGCCGCAACGAGATCCGGTTGCAGCGGCTCAAGGACAAGCTGGGCAACAAGTCCAACGCCTCGGCCGAGCTGGAGTACACCGGCGCGATCGGCCACCTGATCGGCGAGGAGGGCCGGGGCGTCCGCTGCATCATCGAGATGGTGTCGATGACCAGGATGGACTGCGTGCTGGGTTCGGCGGCCAACATCCGCGTCGCGCTGTCCGAAGCGGCCCACCACGTGCAGCACCGCAGCGCTTTCGGCGAGCGCCTGGTCGACCTCCCGCTGATGCAGAACGTGCTGGCCGATCTGGCGCTGGAGTCCGAAGCGGCGACGACGCTGGCGATGCGCCTGGCCGCGGCGGTGGAGCAGGGCGAGCACGATCTGCTGCGCCTGGCGCTGCCGGCGGCGAAGTTCTACGTCTGCAAGCGCGCTCCCGCGGTGGTCGCCGAAGCGCTGGAGTGCCTGGGCGGCAACGGTTACGTCGAGGAGTCCGGCATGCCCCGCCTGTACCGGGAGGCGCCGCTGATGTCGATCTGGGAGGGCTCGGGCAACGTCACCGCCCTGGACCTGCTGCGCGCCCTGGCGAAACAACCGTCCACAAGGGACGCGATCGACGCCGAGCTGGAAGCGGCGGCAGGCGCGAACTCGCACTACGACGCGGCCCTGCACCGGCTCCGCGCCGATCTCGACGCCCCGGCCCCGGAACGCGCCCGAGCCCTGGCAGAACTCCTGGCCCTGACCTTCCAGGCCTCACTGCTCCTGCGCTGCGCCCCGACCAACGTCGCGGAGGCCTTCGCGGCAACCCGCCTCGGCCCGGCGGCCCGAACCTTCGGCGCAACCCCGATCCCCGGCGCCCGAGCCCTCGTCAACCGCATCGCCCCAACCCGCTGACGCAAACCCGGTGCTCGACGCTCAGAGCTGGACGCTCGGTACCGGGCGCCCGGTGCCGCACGCTCGGTGCTCGACGCTCAGTGCCGGACGCCCGGTGCCGCACGCTCAGTGCCGGACGCCCGGTGCTGGATGCAATTTCAATGGAAATCAGACGTGCGATTTCAATGGAACTTGCGCCCCGTCGGCGTGTCGGGCACCCGACACGCCGGTGGTGCGTCGCGATCTACGCAATTTCAATGGAAATCAGACGTCTGATTTCCATTGAAATTGCATCAATGTCGAGACCGCAGCCGCGACGGTCGACGTGGTCGGGCCGCGGAACCCCTCGCATGCGCCGCAGGCGCATATGCCGATCCCCGCTGCTCGGAGCGACGCGCGAAACGAGCCGCGAGCCCCGGGTCAGCGGTTCAGGAGGTAGCGGTGCTCCGGCCAGCGCTCGGCGATCAGGTCCAGCGCCTCGTCGCCGAACGGGTTCACCCCGGGGCCCTTGGCCAGGGCGTGGGCGATGTGCACGTGGAGGCACTTGACGCGGTCCGGCATGCCGCCCGCGCTGACCTCGGTGCCGAGGGACTCCAGCGCGTTGCGCTCCGCCAGGTAGGAGTCGTGCGCCCGCTGGTAGCGCTCGGCCAGCTCCGCGTCGTCGGCCAGCCGGTCCTGCATCTCCCGCATCAGGCCTTCCGCCTCGAAGGTCGAGGCGTGCGAGACCAGCTGCGGCGCGGTCAAGTAGTACAGCGTCGGGAAGGGGGTGCCGTCCTCCAGCCGCGGCCAGGTCTGCACCACCGTCGGCTCACCGGCCGCGTCGCGGGCCGCGATCGCGTGCAGGCCGCGCGGCGGGCGGCCGAGCTGCCTGCGGATGCATTCCCGGTCGGCGTCGCTGATCGCCGGCGCACCCGAGTTCAACGTCAAGATTCCTTCCCAGTGACCGAATTCCAGAGCTCTTCGTACCACGGCAGGCCGTCGTCGGCGGACTCCGCGGGAGGCGGCGGCGGGGGCGGTTCGGTGGGCACCTGCACGATGTAGGGCGTCTCGCCGGGCCGGACGTAGCCGAGCCTGGCCCGCGCCTCGGCCTCCAGCTGCGCCGGGTCCGAGAGCTCTTCCTTGCGCTTCTCCAGATCGCTGACCTGCTGCGTCAGTTCGGCGCGCTGCTGCTCCTGCGTGCTCAGCTCGGCGCGCTGGCTCAGGTAGGTGCGCAACGGCACCGAAACGCTCAGCGCCATCACGCAGAACAGCATGGCCAGGCCGGCTGCCCGCCGCGTCGAGGAGAGCTTGAACGCACCACCGGTGCTCGACCTCGGGCGGGGCCGGGACGACGACTGCCGTCCCGGCCGCTTGCCCGAGCTCTTGCCGCCGGTGGCGTTCCGGCGGGCGCGCTCGGCCCGGCGCTGCGCCGGGGTCTCCCCCTGGCTGCGCCGCCGCGGATCCGATGCGCGCCCGACCGGCATGGCTCAGCTCTCCGGGGTGAACCGCGGGAAGGCCAGCTCGCCCGCGTACCGGGCCGCGTCGCCGAGGGCTTCCTCGATGCGCAGCAGCTGGTTGTACTTGGCGACCCGCTCGCTGCGGGCGGGGGCACCGGTCTTGATCTGGCCGCAGCCGGTGGCCACCGCCAGGTCGGCGATCGTGGTGTCCTCGGTCTCGCCGGAGCGGTGGCTCATCATGCTCTTGTAGCCGCACGAGGTCGCCAGGGCGACCGCGTCCAGGGTCTCCGACAGGGTGCCGATCTGGTTGACCTTGACCAGCAGCGCGTTGGCCGCGCCCCGCGCGATGCCGTCGTCCAGGCGCTCCGGGTTGGTGACGAACAGGTCGTCGCCGACCAGCTGCACCTTGTCGCCGACCTGCTCGGTCAGGCTGACCCAGCCGTCCCAGTCGTCCTCGGACAGCGGGTCCTCGATGGAGACCAGCGGGTAGGCGCCGATCAGCTCCTGGTAGTACTCCGCCATCTGGTCCGCGGAGCGCTTGGAGCCCTCGAAGTTGTAGGCGCCCTCCGAGTGGAACTCGGTGGCGGCGACGTCCAGCGCCAGCACGATGTCGCGGCCCAGCTTGTAGCCGGCCTTCTCCACCGCGGTGGCGATCAGGTCCAGCGCCTCGCGGTTGTTCGGCAGGTCGGGGGCGAAGCCGCCCTCGTCGCCCAGCCCGGTGGCCAGGCCCTTGGCCTTGAGCACCGACTTCAGCGCGTGGTAGGTCTCCGCGCCCCAGCGCAGCGCCTCCGAGAAGGTGTCCGCACCGATCGGCGCGATCATGAACTCCTGGATGTCGACGCCGGTGTCGGCGTGCGCACCACCGTTGAGGATGTTCATCATCGGCACCGGCAGCACGTGCGCGTTCGGCCCGCCGACGTAGCGGAACAGCTCCAGCCCGGAGGTCTCGGCGGCGGCCTTGGCCGTCGCCAGCGAGACGCCCAGGATCGCGTTGGCACCCAGCCGGGACTTGTCCGGCGTGCCGTCCAGGTCGACCAGCCGCTGGTCGACGACGCGCTGCTCGGTGGCGTCCAACCCGACCAGTTCCGGCCCGATCTCGTCCAGCACCGCCGCGACCGCGTTCTCCACGCCCTTGCCGCCGTAGCGGCCTGCGTCGCCGTCGCGCAGCTCGACGGCCTCGTGCTCGCCGGTCGAAGCGCCGGACGGGACCGCGGCGCGGCTGAGCGTGCCGTCCTCCAATGCCACCTCGACCTCGACGGTGGGGTTACCGCGGGAGTCCAGGATCTCGCGGGCACCGACCTGCTCGATGATCGCCACGTGTGCTCCTAACCAGCCTTTGAACTATGGACGAAGCGGGCCGCCCCGGCGTTCCCGGGCACGGCGAACCGGCCGAGCGCCCGACGACCGCCTACGAGCCTAACCGGGCCGGTAGCACGGCCGCCGGAGGCTCGCACGCCTCGTGATCGAGCTCCCCGTTCCGACACCCGCCGTTCGGCTGCCGTTCTCCCCGAAGAGCACTGCCGGCGAAGCCGTCCGCGCCTGTGCAAGCGGCGTCAGCCGCTTCGAGCACGCACGCAGGTCGGCCACCGGCGGGTTCTGAGTGCTTTCCTGGCGAGGACGGCCCCTCCGCCGTGTATCGGTCATACATCAGGAGGGGCACCCGCAGTCCAGGGAAGCACTCAGGTTCCGCTAACCGACCACCCCAGCAACGCAACCGCCAACAGGCTTTCGAAGACCATCCGTACGGAGGTCTCGGAACACCGGATCGGGACGTAACGTTGTGCCCGCCATGACGACCGAAGGCACCGTCGAAGCGTTCCGCCGGGCGGAGGAACTGCTGACGCAGCGACGCCCGCTCGAAGCCCTCCGCGTCATCCAACCGGTGCTCGACGTCGACGCCGACAAGCCGAGCGTCCAGCTGCTCCTCGGTCGCGCGTACTTCTTCTCCGCCCAGCTGCTCCGGGCGGAGCGCGCCTTCCTGCGGGTCCTGGAGTTCGACCCGTCCGACCACTACGCGCGCCTGGTCCTGGGCCGGACGCTGCAGCGCCAGGGGCGCCTCAACGAGGCCCGCGCGCAGATCCGGCTGGCCGCGATGATGTGCCCGTCCCCGGCCTACCAGGAAGCCCTCGGCGAGATCAACGCGCACATCGCCACCCGCGACATGTGACCGCTCAGCCGCGGCTCTTGTCGATGACGCAGAACCGGTTGCCCTCGGTGTCGGCGAGAACGACGAAGTCGGGGTCGTCCGGGTAGCTGTCCCACTCGACGCGCTCGGCCCCGAGCTCGACCAGCCGCGCCACCTCGGCGGCCTGCTCCTCGGCATCGGGGGCGTAGAGGTCCAGGTGGACGCGCGGGTGCTCCTGCACCGGTGACTCGCTGAGCCCGAGCGCCAGCCCCGGCCCGATCCCGTCCGCCGGCACCAGGACCGTCCAGTCGTCCTGCACTTCCTCACGGGGCACGTAGTCGAGGGCCCGTCCCCAGAAGGCCGCGGCCCGGCGGACGTCGGAGGCTCCCAGCACGATCGTTCCGAGATTCAGCACGCACCGATCGTAGGTCCGGTCAGCGGCGCCGGTTGCCCGCTTCGGCGTAGGACTCGGCCAGGGCGAACACCTTCTGGGCGTACTCCACCGAGTTGTTGTAGGACATCACCCCGGCCCACCAGCCGCCGCCGGTGGTCATGTCGCGGCCGCCCGCGCAGAGGTAGCGGGCGGCGGATGCCGCGGCGTCGTCGATGTTCTGCGGGTCGCCGATCCCGTCGCCGTTGCCGTCGGTGGCCCACCGGCGCCAGGTCGACGGGATGAACTGCATCGGCCCGACCGCCCGGTCGTGCACCGGGTCGCCGTCGAGCCTGCCGCCGTCGGTGTCCAGGATCTCGCGGATCCCGGGCCCGCCGTTGAGCGGCACGCCGATGATCGGGCTGGACGGACGGCCGTCCTCGCGCAGGAGCCGCCCGGCGAAGCGGCCGTGGTTGGACTCCACGCGCCCGATGCCCGCCAGCGTCGCCCAGGAGATCCGGCAGCCGGGCTGGTGCTGGCGCATCGCCAGGTCGGCGTTGACGTAGGCGACGATCGCGCGCGCCGGGATGTCGACCACCGTCGCGATCTCGTCGGCCCACTCGCGCACCGGGTCCGCGCCCGGTTCGAGCTGCCCCGGGTCCACGCCCGGGATGCCCTCCTGCAGCGGCTCCTCCACCGGCGGCGCGGTCGAACCCGGCTGCACCGGCGCGGGTTCGGGTTCGCGCTCCAGCGGCGGCCCGGCCCAGGGCGCCGACGGGGGCGCGCCGAGGATGTTGATCAGGCCGACCCCAATGACCATCGCGGCGAGCAACCCGAGCGCGGTGGCCAACCGTCCGATGGCGGCGAACACGCCGGAAGTGGTCCTGATCACCCGGTCAGGCTACTCAACGGTAGGCCCGGGGATCCAGCCTCCGAACGAGGCCCGGTTCTCAACCCTGGTCGGCGACCGCAGGCGCGACGCACAGCTGGCACCGATCAGCAGTTTTCGCATGCGCCGCAGGCGCATGGCCCACCCCCGCAACCCGCACCGCCGCGGGTTCTCAGACGTCGCCTGGCGAGGACAGCCCGTTCGCCGTGTATCGGACATACATCAGAACGAGATCCCGCAGTCCAGGCGGTGTCTGAGGTTCCGCCACCCGCACCGGCGCGCAAAACGAGTCTGGAACAGACTCACCGACCGCTGGCGACGACTGGGACCTGGTGGCTTGATCTGCCGTAGTGGTCCGCCCAGTCCAGGACTTCCTGGCCGTAGCTGCGGCTCTGGTTGTAGGTCAGCAGGGCCTTCCAGAACACGTCCACGTCGCGGAGGTCGCCGCCGCCCGCGCTGCACAGGTAGCGGCCCGCGGCCAGCGCCGCGTCGTCGATGTCCTGCGGGTCGGCCACGCCGTCGCCATCCGCGTCGACCTGCCACTTCGCCCAGGTGGTGGGGATGAACTGCAGCGGGCCGACCGCCCGGTCCCACTCCACGTCGCCGTCGAGCTCACCGCCGTCGGTGTCCGGGATCCGCTTCACGCCTTCGCCGCCGTCCAGCGGCAGCCCGATGATCGGCTTGCTCGGGCGCCCGGTCAGGTCCAGCCGGGCTCCGCCGTGCCTGCCGTGGCTCGATTCGACCGAGCCGATCCCGGCCAGCACCGTCCAGCTGAGCCCGCACTCCGGGAGGCTCTCCTCGATGGAGCGCTGCGCGTAGCCGTAGGCCTGCAGCGCGGCGCGCGGGATGTTGAGCTCGTCGGCCAGCGACTCGGACCAGTCGGTGAGCTGGCCCTGCGGGCGTTGCGACGGGGGCAGCGGCGGGCCGCCCGGGGCGAGCAGCTGCACGTCCGGCGGGGCGATGCCGGGATCCGGCGGGGCGGTCGCCGAGGGCGGGGCGAAGGGCGCCTGCTCCACCGCACGCGGGGAGGCCGGCGGCGCGCACGACGCCACCAGGGTGAGCGCAGGGCATAACAGCAACCAGAGCCGACGCGACACCAAAGTTCCTCCCTCGCGCACCCGGACACTTCAGGGCGTCGGAGCCAGCAGACCGCCCACCTGTGGATATATCGCCGCGTTCGTCAGCCGACGCGCCCGCGGCCAGTGTGCGTCACGGCTTGGAGCGCACCGCGACGGGGTCAGACAAATCCGACATCAGCTCGCGCCACTCGTCCGCCGCGAGCTCCGCGGGCTCCCGGCCGGACTCCCGCGCCCGCCGCTCGGCCGTGCGGATCCGCTCGGCGAAGGCCAGCGCCACCGCGCGCAGTTCGTCCTCCGGGTCACCACCGGCGAGCTTGGTGCGCGCGGCGATGGCGAACAGCGCCTCACCTGGTGATTCACCGGACGGCAGAGCCTCCGCCGGGATTCCGGCGCGGTTGGCGCGCTGCACCAGCTTGGCCGCGAGCGCCACCGCCGGCTGCCCCAGCGCCACGCCGTCCACAATGGACTCGCGCTGCTTCTCCTGCTGCTTCAGCTCTTCCCAGCGGGCGTGCTGGGACTCCGCGTCCAGCTCCGCCGAACCGTCGGCGAACACGTGCGGATGCCGCGACACGAGCTTGCTGACCAGCCCCGCAGCGACCGCGTCGATGTCGAACGGATCGGCCGCGTCCTCGGCGGCGACCCGCGCGTGGAACAGCACCTGCAGCAGCACGTCGCCGAGCTCCTCGCGCAGCGCCTCCCGATCGCGGTCAGCGATGGCGTCCAGCAGCTCGTAGGTCTCCTCGACGAGGTACTGGCGCAGCGTGTCGTGGTTCTGCTCGGCGTCCCACGGGCAGCCGCCCGGCGAGCGCAGCCGGTCCATCACCGTCACGGCGTCCAGCAGCTCCAGCCCGGCCGGAGCGGGCGCGCCGATCACCTGGGCACCGGCGGCGCGCAGCGCTTCGGCGTCGGCGCAGCCGAGATCGCCGACGAACAGCACGACCGGCTCACCAGCGGCCCGGGCCAGCAGGTCGGCGGGCGGTTCAGGCGCGCCGAGCGCCTCGCGCGCAGCAGGGGCGAGGCCGGGTTCGGCGAAGACGGCGGCACCGCGCAGCAGCGGCACCGCCGCGGCGGGCACGACTTCACCGAGCCGGTCGTCGACCAGGACGACCGCAGAACCTTCCGCCACCCGCGCTTCGCTCATGCTGCAATTGTCGCAAGTCCCGAAACCGCCCCGTGGCCACATCCACCGAGTCGTTGGTCACCTCAGGACTGCTGGGCGGTCCCCTGCAGGCGGAAGCCGGTGGTCTCGCCCGCGCTCGGCACCGCCGCCAGGCTCACCGGGTCCCACACGCCGTACCGCGGGCTGAGCTGCACCCCGGCCCGGTCGGCCGTGATGCCGAGCAGGTACGTGCCGAACTGCTGCAGCGCCCCGTCCTCCACGCCGTTCACCTGCTGCGGCGCGGCGTCGACCCTGCGGTCCTTGATCCGGACGACGAGCCACTGGCTGCTCTGCGGCGTCTGCTCGAAGGCCAGCACAGTGCCCGGTGCGGCTCCGAAGAGCGGCGTGGTGGCCGCGAGCTGGAGGCTCTCCGCCGGGCGCAGCTGCTGATCGGCCCCGGCCAGCAGCCCGGCCGCCTTGTCCTCGGCGACCAGCTCCGCGGCCTGCTGCGGGCCGAGCGCCATCCGCCGGGCCTTCTCCTCCGCCTCCCGGCGGGTGCTGGCCTGGGTGAGGTCGAAGGTGACCGCCAGCCGGTCGATGTACTTGCGGCCCAGCTCGGCGGTCAGCAGCTGGGTGCGGACCATCTCGCCGGCCTCCTGCGGGCCGTAGATCATGCCCTCGGTGGCCGCCTCCGGCCCGCCCAGCTCACCGAGCCGCGCCGCGATCTGCTGATCCGTGACGGTCAGCCGCTCGTCGCGCGCGGTCTGCTCCAGCAGCTCCTGCCGCACCAGCTGCGAGGCCAGCTGCCGCCCGAGGTCGTCCATCGCGCCCTGCTCGCGCAGCTGCGACTTGACCTCCGGCTGCCGCTCGAGCACCTCGGTGAACCAGGACTGCACGTCGGTGACCGGGATCCGGGTGTCCCCGACGATCGCGGCAGCACCGGCCTGGCTGGGCCCGGAGCCGCAACCGGCGAGCAGCAGTCCGGCCGCGGCGATCGAAGCGAGAAGGCGCCCATGGCGCGTGCGGAAGCTCACAGCCGCACCCTCTCACGAGATCAACCTCCGGTGAAGGCGCTTTTCGGAGTCCCATCGGTTGATCTCGCGGTAGGGCTGCCGCGACCGGTCAGGCGGACATGTTGACGATGACCTTCTCGCCCTCGACCACGACGTCGTAGTCGACGTTCCGGGACAGGCCGATGGTCAGCTCGCCGGTGCCGTGGGAGTTGTCGTTCACCACCGCGCTCTTGGCCAGGGACTGGCCGAAGGTCTGCGGCCCCGCCGTGCGGCGCTCCGGATCCGCCACCTCGATGCGGATGTGCAGGAATCTGGTGCCGCTCATGCCTTCGACCTTCTCGCCGGACCCGCCCCACACCGGGGACTGCCCGTTCAGCTCGTGGTTCATCAGCTTGACGCCGTCGACGCCCGACAGCCCGCTGAAGTCGAAGACCACGCGCTCCTCCTTGCCGTGCACACCCGCGCGGATGGCCGGCTCGTCCGCGGCGGCCCGGAAGCCGCTCGCCTGCTCCGAAGTCGCGGACTGCAGGGACCGCACCTGCTGCGGCGCGTCCGCGGGCGCCGGCTGCGCACCCGCCGAGCAGCCCGTCACCGCCAGCGCGGACAGCGCGATCGATCCGGCGGCCAGGAACAGCTTGCTGCGCAACAACATCGGTAGAACCTCTCCGACACGGGGACCTTTTCCCCTCAGACGCGCCGCACCGCGCGCGGTTCCCGCCGGAGCGAACTGATCTTCAGCACATCTCGCGACCCTCCCGGCGAACCGGAGATCAGCCGGAAGTCCTCTGTGGACACGAACCGATCGGGCCGCGGGTGATGGAGCGGAGGGCGTCGGCGAGGCGTTCTCGGTGCTCCTGCAGGACTTCCGGGTCCACGCCTCCCGCCGTGATGGCCACCAGCTCGTCGGTCGCCGCGCGCAGCGCCGCGCTCACAGCGGCGGCCTGCATCCGGACTTCGAGCGCATCGCCCGGAACGCCCAGGCGCTCGGCGAGGACGTCGACGAAGGTGGGCTCCGCGCGCTCCCTCAGCACCAGGTAAGCCGCGCGCAGCGCGGGCTCGTCGTGCGTCATGCGGATGACCGCGAGGACCGCTTCGACGTCGGACCACTCGGTCGCCGGCGTGTAGGCGGCGCGCAGGTGCTCGGCCAGCTCCAGCTCGGGCGGCCAGCTGCGCAGCACGTCCTGGAAGGCGTCGAGCGTCTTGGTCAGCAGCGGCTCGACGCAGGCCTCCTTGCTGCGGAAGCAACGCCACAGCGTGCGCTCGGAGACTCCGGCCGCCCTCGCGATCTGCTCACCGGACGTCGCCGCCACGCCCTGCTCGCGGAACAGCCGCACCGCGTGGCGGGAGATGTCCAGCCGCTGCTGCTTGCGCTGCTCCTCGCTCGCCGGCGGGCGACCGCGGCGGGTGGTCCGCTGGACCATCTGCACCTCCGGCGGACGAACGGGCGTTGACACACCTTAACCGACCCGAACATTATTGGCACTGTCTGCCAATAAATGCGGGAGGAACCATGAGCACTGCCGCCGAACGCCTGCAGCTGCCCTTCGAACGGCCGAACATCCTCGACATCGCCCCGCTGTACGAGGTGCTGCGGCGCGCCGCACCGGTCACCCCGGTGACGACTCCGGCAGGCGACCCAGCATGGCTGGTCACCCGCTACGACGAGGTCCGGGCGCTGCTCGGCGACAAGCGGCTCGGACGTTCCCACCCCGAGCCCGAGCGCGCTTCGCGGATCACCACCGCCGCGGTGCAGGACGGGCCCACCGGCAGCTACGAGACCGAGGAGGCCGACCACGCGCGGATGCGCCGGCTGCTCACCCCGGCGTTCTCCGCCAAGCGGATGCGGATGCTCTCCGATCACGTGCAGGAACTCGTCGACGGCTACCTGGACCGGCTGATCGCCGAGCACGACGCCGCGCCGGACGGGGTCGTCGACCTGCACGCGGGGCTGGCGTTCCCGCTGCCGGTGGCGGTCATCTGCCGGCTGCTGGGCGTGCCCGAGAGCGACCGCGAGCTCTTCCACTCGCTGTCCGAGCGGATGGCCAGCCCGTCCGCGGACGGCGAGGCGCACCGGGCGCGCGAGGAGTTCAGCCGTTACATGGCCGGGCTGGCCGAGGCAAAGCGCGGCGCGCTGGGCGAGGACGTCATCTCCGACCTCGTGCGCGCCCAGAGCACCGACGAGACCTTCGACTACGCCGAGATGGTCCGGCTCTGCGTCGGGCTGCTCTTCGCCGGGCACGAGACCACGGTCAACCGCATCGGCCTGGGCGTGCTGTTCCTGATGACGCGCCCGGAGCAGTGGGCGGCGCTGACCGCCGACACCGGGCGGGTCGACGCCACCGTCGAGGAGATCATGCGGCTCGGAGCTCCCGGCGACCTCGGCCTGCTGCGCTACGCCCACACCGATCTCGACGTCGGCGGCGTCGAGATCCGCGCCGGTGACGCGGTGATCCTGTCGGTCAACGCCGCCAACCGCGACGAGTCCGCCTACGCCGACGCCGAAACCTTCGACCCCGATCGCGCCGAACGCACCCACCTCGGCTTCGGGCACGGGGCACACTTCTGCATCGGAGCCAGTCTCGCCCGCACCGAGCTGCGGATCGTCTTCGCCACCCTCGCCCGGCGCCTGCCCGGCATGCGGCTGGCCGAGGACGCGGACGAGCTGCCGGTGCGCCCCACCATCACCGGGGGCGTCTCGGAGCTCCCGGTGACCTGGTGACCGCGAACGAGGAGGACGACATGAAGGTGACCGTGGACCAGGACAAGTGCGTCGGGTCCGGCCAGTGCGTGCTGACCGCCGAGGCCGTGTTCGACCAGCGCGACGAGGACGGCGTCGTCGTGCTGCTCGACGCGAACCCTCCGGAGCAGCTGGCCGAGGACGTCCGCCAGGCGGTCGCGATGTGCCCGGCCGCGGCCATCACCGCCGAGGACTGACCGGGGAGTGACCGGTGAAGGGCACCTCCGGGCTCGGAGGCGCCCTTCACCGCGACTCGTCGTCGGGGTCGTCCTCGACGGGGCCGACCTCCAGCTGGAAGTCGCCGTGGCGCTCGGTGCCCGCGATGACCGCCTGCTCCAGGACCTGGGCGCCCTTCTCCTCGCGCTGCATCATCGGGTCCTCGCGCAGGTCCTTCAGGAGCGCCACGCAGAGCAGCACCATCACCACCGCGAACGGGGCCGATGCCAGGAACGTCAGGTTCTGGATGCCGCTGAGCGCGTCCTCGCCGCCGACGATGAGCATGATCGCGGCCACCGCACCCGTCGCGGCGCCCCAGAACACCACCATCCACCGCTTCGGGTCGATCGAACCCCGCTGGGACAGCGTGCCCATCACCACCGAAGCCGCGTCCGCGCCGGAGACGAAGAAGATCGCCACCAGCACCATCACCAGGATCGTGGTGAGCGTCGACAGCGGCAGCGTCTCCAGCACCCGGAAGGTCTGCGCCTCCTCGCCGCCGCTGCGGTAGACGTCGATCCCGCGCTGCTGCACGTTGATCGAGGTGCCGCCGAAGATCGCGAACCACACCAGGCTGACCACGCTGGGCACCAGGATCACGCCGCCGACGAACTGGCGGATGGTGCGGCCGCGGCTGATGCGGGCGATGAACATGCCGACGAACGGCGTCCAAGAGATCCACCACGCCCAGTAGAAGATCGTCCAGCTGGACAGCCAGTCGTTCATCGCCGCGCCGCCGGTGGCGCCGGAGCGCGAGGCCATCTCGCCGAAGTCGCGCAGGTAGACGCCGATGGTGGTGGGCAGCAGATCGAGGATGAACACCGTCGGGCCTGCCACGAACACGAAGACCGCCAGCACCGCGGCCAGCACCATGTTGATGTTGGACAGCCACTGGATGCCCTTCGACACGCCGGACACCGCCGAGGCGATGAAGCACACCGTCAGCACCACGATGATCAGCACCAGCACGGTGTTGCCGACCGCGCCGATCCAGCCGGCCGCCTGCATGCCGCTGCGGATCTGCAGCGTGCCCAGCCCGAGCGAGGCCGCCGAGCCGAACAGCGTCGCGAACAGCGCGAGGATGTCGATCAGCTTGCCGATCGGGCCCTCCGCGCCGCGCTTGCCGATCAACGGCGTGAACACCGCGCTGATCAGCTGCTTGCGGCCGCGGCGGAAGCTGCAGTAGGCGATGGACAGCCCGACCACCGCGTAGATCGCCCACGGGTGCAGCGTCCAGTGGAACAGCGAGGTGGCCATCGCGGTCTCCACCGCCGCGTCGCTGAGCGGCGCCACGGTGCCGGGCGGCGGCTCCACGAAGTGCGCCAGCGGTTCGGCCACGCCGAAGAACATCAGCCCGATGCCCATGCCCGCGCTGAACATCATCGCGATCCACGACACGGTGCGGAACTCGGGCTCCTCGTCGTCCTTGCCGAGCGGGATGGCGCCGTAGCGGCTGAACGCCAGCCACAGCGCGAACACCACGAAGCCGGTGGAGGCGAGCACGAAGCCCCAGCCGATGTTGGTCACCAGCCAGGACAGCAGCGAGCTGGACACCACGGCCAGCGACTCCGTGGAGATCACGCCCCAGCCGACGAAGACCACCGTGATGACCGCGGTGACGCCGAAGACCAGCAGATCGGTGCGGTGCGCGGCGGCGAAGGCTTCCGGCGACCGCGGGATGTCCGGACGGGCCTTGTCCGGTTCAGAGGCCTTCCTGGTCATGATCAGCGCCTCCTCGTGACCGATGCGGAGCCGGATCAACGGTCACGCCACCTGCCGATCTCGGCAACTCAGGACGAGATCCGCAACGCCGAGCACCCGAGCAACGCCCGGTTTCCGCTGGTGGTGACCCGTGAGTGCTTTGGGGGGCTATAGCACCACAAAGCACTCACGGCAGTTGGCCAGCGGAAACGGAACTTCAGGCGGTCGGGGCCGGGGCCGTGGTGAGGTCGGCGAGGAACTTCTCGCACCACTCCAGGAGGGCGTCGTCGCGCAGCGGCGGGGCGCCCATGCGGCCGCCGGCCGCTCCTTCCGTCGGGCGCGGCACCGACACCGTGCGCACCGCCGGCTTGTAGACCGCCTTCGGGTACAGGCGCTTGAGGCGCACCTGCTTGGAGTCCAGCAGCTCCAGCGGCGCCAAGCGCAGCGACGCGCCCTGCAGCGTCACCTCGCGGACACCGTGCTCCCGGCAGCGCTGCCGGAACCGCGCCACCTTCAGCAACCGCTCCACCGGCTCCGGCAGCGGCCCGTACCGGTCGGCCAGCTCGGCGCGCACCGCTTCCAGCGCCTCCTCGTCGGCGGCCGCCGCCAGCTTGCGGTAGGCCTCCAGGCGCAGCCGCTCGCCCGGCACGTAGTCGTGCGGGATGTGCGCGTCGAGCGGCAGGTCCACCCGGACGTCGGTGAGCTCCTCCTCCGCCTCGCCGGGCTCGGCACCCGCGTGCTTGCGGAAGGCGTCCACCGCCTCGCCGACCAGCCGGACGTACAGGTCGAAGCCCACGCCCGCGATGTGCCCGGACTGCTCGGCGCCGAGGATGTTGCCCGCGCCGCGGATCTCCAGGTCCTTCATGGCCACCGCCATGCCCGCGCCCAGCTCGGAGTTCTGCGCGATGGTCGCCAGCCGGTCGTGCGCGGTGTCGGTCAGCGGCTTCTCCGGCGGGTACAGGAAGTAGGCGTAGCCGCGCTCCCGCGCTCGCCCGACGCGGCCGCGCAGCTGGTGCAGCTGGGCGAGGCCGAGCAGGTCGGAGCGGTCCACGATCAGCGTGTTGGCGTTGGAGATGTCCAGGCCGGTCTCCACGATCGTGGTGCACACCAGCACGTCGTGCTCGCGCTCCCAGAACCCCTGGATGATCTTCTCCAGCCGGTCCTCGTTCATCTGCCCGTGCGCGGTGACGATCCGCGCCTCCGGCACCAGCTCGCGCAGCTGCCGCGCCACCTTCTCGATGTCGTTCACCCGGTTGTGCACGAAGAACACCTGGCCGTCGCGCAGCAGCTCGCGGCGGATCGCGGCGGCGACCTGCTTCTGGTCGTAGGCGCCGACGTAGGTGAGGATCGGGTGCCGCTCCTCCGGCGGGGTGAGGATGGTCGACATCTCGCGGATGCCCGCCATGCTCATCTCCAGCGTCCGCGGGATGGGCGTCGCGGACATGGTCAGCACGTCCACGTGCGTGCGCAGGGCCTTGATGTGCTCCTTGTGCTCGACGCCGAAGCGCTGCTCCTCGTCGACGATCACCAGCCCCAGGTCCTTGTAGCGGATGCCGGTCTGCAGCAGCCGGTGGGTGCCGATCACGATGTCGACCTCGCCGTCGGCCAGGCCCTTGACGGTCTGCTCGGACTCCATCGGGTCGGTGAACCGGGACAGGCCCTTGATGTTCACCGGGAACGAGCGCATCCGGTCGGTGAAGGTGTTCAGGTGCTGCTGGGCGAGCAGCGTGGTCGGCACCAGCACGGCGACCTGCTTGCCGTCCTGCACCGCCTTGAACGCCGCGCGCACCGCGATCTCGGTCTTGCCGTAGCCGACGTCGCCGCAGATCACCCGGTCCATCGGCACCGGGCGCTGCATGTCCGCCTTGACCTCGTCGATGGCGGCCAGCTGATCACCGGTCTCGGTGTAGGGGAAGGCGTCCTCCAGCTCCCGCTGCCACGGGGTGTCCGCGCCGAAGGCGTGCCCGGGCGAGGACTGCCGGGCGGCGTAGAGCTGCACCAGCTCGGCGGCGATCTCCTTGACCGCCTTGCGGGCCTTGGCCTTGGTGTTCTTCCAGTCCGACCCGCCGAGCTTGTTCAGCGTCGGCGTCTCGCCGCCGACGTACCGGCTGACCTCGTCGAGCTGGTCGGTGGGCACGAACAGCCGGTCGCCGGGCTGGCCGCGCTTGCTCGCCGCGTACTCCAGCACCAGGTACTCGCGGGTGGCACCGCCGACGGTGCGCTGCACCATCTCCACGTACTTGCCGATGCCGTGCTGCTCGTGCACCACGAAGTCGCCGGCCTTGAGCGCCAGCGGGTCGACCGCGTTGCGCCGCCGCGACGGCATCCGCCGCATGTCCTTGGTCGACGTCCCGCCGCGACCGCCGGTCAGGTCCGCCTCGGTGAGCACCACCAGCGCGATGCCGGGCGCGGCGAAGCCGTCCTCCAGGCCGCCGCGCACCACCGTGACGACGCCCGCTTCGGGCTCGGTCTCCAGCCCGTCCTCGGCCAGCCGCGCCGGCAGCTCGGCCTCGCGCAGCTGCTGCACCGCACGCTGCGCGGTGCCCGCGCCCGCCACGACCAGCATCGCCGCTCCGCCCGATGCGGTGTGCGCGCGCAGGTCCGCGAAGGCCCGCTCGATCTCGCCGCGATAGGCGTCGACCTGCTTGAGGACCAGCCGGATGACCTCGTCGTCCTCGCCCTCTTCGCTGGTCAGCTGGGTCAGCGGCCACCAGGGCAGGCCGGCGGACACGGTGTGCTCGGCGACCTCGGCCAGGCTGCGGTAGGCCGACGCGCCGAGGTCGATCGGCGCCTTGCCACCGTCCGCGGCGACCATCCAGGACGCCTCCAGGAACTCCTGGCCGGTGCGCACCAGGTCCGCGGCGCGGGCGTGGATCTTCTCCGGATCGGCCAGCAGCACGTGCGTGCCGGTCGGCAGCAGATCCGTCAGCAGCTGCATCTCGCCTTCGCACAGCGCCGGGATCAGCGCCTCCATGCCCTCCACCGGCGCGCCGCCGGCGATCTTGCCGAGCATCTCCGCGAGGTGGGTGTCGGTCTGGTGCTGCTCGGCGAGCTTCGCGGCGCGCTCGGCGACCTGGTCGCTGATCAGCAGCTCCCGGCAGGCCGGGGCGAACAGCTCGGTGTCCTGCGCGTCCGCCAGCGAGCGCTGGTCGGCCACCGCGAACGGGCGGATCTCGGTGACCTCGTCGCCCCAGAACTCCACCCGCAGCGGGTGCTCCTCGGTCGGCGGGAACACGTCGACGATGCCGCCGCGCACCGCGAACTCACCGCGCTTCTCCACCATGTCGACCCGGTCGTAGGCCAGCGCGGCGAGCCGCTCCACCAGCTCTTCGAAGTCGTGCTCGACGCCGACCGACAGCCGCACCGGGCGCAGCTCGCCCAGGCCCGGCGCGATCGGCTGGATCAGGCTGCGCACGGTCGTGACGAGAACTTTGACCTGGCCGTGCGCGTGCTCTTCGGGGTGCGCGAGGCGGCGCAGCACCGACAGCCGCCTGCCCACGGTGTCCGCGCGCGGGGAAAGCCGTTCGTGCGGCAGGGTTTCCCAGGACGGGAACACCTCCACGCCGCCCGGCCCGAGCAGGTCGGAGACCGCGGCGGCGGCCTCCTCGGCCTCCCGGCCGGTGGCGGTGACCAGCAGCACCGGGCGGTCGGCGCCGTCCGCGGCGGCCAGCGACGCGGCGGTCAGCGAACGCGCCGCGACCGGGCCCTCCAGGACCAGCCGCGGTCGGCCTGCGGCCTTGACGACCTGCTGGAACGCGGGATCGCGCAGCACGATGTGGAGCAGTCCGCGCAGGGGACCGGCCTGGCTCATGGAGCTACCTCGCAGCAGAGATCGCGAAATGCGGACACACCCCTGCCCGGGACGGAAACGTCACGCCGGGAGGAGCGACGACCCCAGACTACGACTCCGCCCGGACACCAACCCAGCGACCCGACGCCCCAACAGCCCGACCCCCCCCCGAACCGTCGCCACGCCGGATCGACACCCCGCCCCCGGAGAGCGACCTCCGCAATTTCAATGGAAATCAGCCATCCAATTTCAATGGAAATCGCACCCCGTCGGCGTGTCGCCTCGCGACACGCCGACGGGGTGTCGGAAGTTGCGCGATTTCAATGGAAATTGGACATCCAATTTCCATTGAAATCGCGGACCGGCAGCGTCTCGGACCACTGGTGGCCCGGGCCCGCGCACGGTGACCGGCCACTCGACGGCTACTTGGTGGACAGGCGGGGCTTGTGCTCCAGGTGGGACAGACCGTTCCAGGCGAGGTTGACCAGGTGCGCGGCCACCTCTTCCTTCTTCGGCTTGTGCGCCTCCAGCCACCACTGGCCGGTCAGCGCGACCATGCCCACCAGGGCCTGGCTGTAGAGCGGGGCCAGCTTCGCGTCGTAGCCGCGGGCGCTGAACTGCAGCGCGAGGATGTGCTCGACCTGGCTGGCGATGTCGTTGAGCAGGCTGGAGAAGGTGCCGCTGTTGCTGGCCACCGGCGAGTCCCGGACCAGCACGCGGAAGCCGTCGGTGTTGTTGTCGATGTAGTCCAGCAGCGCCCGCGCCGCCTGCTCCAGCAGGTCGCGCGGATGCCCCGCCGACAGCGCGGAGACGACCAGGTCCAGCAGGTTGCGCATCTCGCGGTCCACCACGACCGCGTACACGCCTTCCTTCCCGCCGAAGTGCTCGTACACCACGGGCTTGGACACCCCGGCGCGGTGCGCGATCTCCTCGATGGAGGTGCCGTCGAAGCCCTTCTCCGCGAACAACGCGCGGGCCACGTCGAGCAGCTGCTGCCGACGTTCCTTCCCCGTCATCCGGACCCGTGCGGTGCGCCCCGAAGGCTGCCCCGGTTCGGGCGCGTTCCGCCCGCGTCGCCGTGATACCACTCGCACCACCCTAGGCGGCAAGACCGACAGCTGTGTGCCGACCCGCGCGAAAAAATTGCCGCTCGGCAACCGCCGAACGGGCACTTCTCGACCTCGATCCGACAGCACGCGGTGTCGGGCAAGCGGGGCCAACCACTTTCGGTGGTGAAAGGCGACCGCGAAGGGCGATCGGCACCGGGAGCTGGATGTCGCATGCGCCGCAGGCGCATAGCCCACCCTCGCAACTCGCACCGCCGCGGGTTCTCAGAGGTCGCCTGGCGAGGACAGCCCGTTCGCCGTGTATCGGACATACATCAGAACGGGATCCCGCAGCCAGGCGGCCTCTGAGGTTCCGCTACCGGCACCGCCACGCAAGGCGACCACCGGAATCGGAGAGGGTCAGCCCTTGTACTCGGTGACCGCGATGCGCGCGAGGCGCTTCTCGTTGGGCCAGCGGACCTTCCAGGCCCAGCCGACCTTCTCGAAGAACCAGATCACCCGCGCCGAGATGTCCAGCTGGCCGCGCAGCACGCCGTGCCGGGCGCAGGTCGGGTCGGCGTGGTGGGAGTTGTGCCAGGACTCGCCGAAGGACAGGATCGCCAGCGGCCAGAAGTTCGCCGCCTTGTCCCGGCTCTTGAACGGGCGCTCACCGATCATGTGGCAGATCGAGTTCACCGACCACGTGATGTGGTGCAGGAACGACACGCGCACCAGTCCGGCCCAGAAGAAGGCCGTCAGCGCGCCCCACCAGGACCAGGTGATCAGCCCGCCCAGCAGCGCGGGCAGCAGGAAGCTCAGCGCCGTCCACACCGCGAACAGGCTGTTGAGCTTCACGAGCTGCCGGTCCTTGAGCAGGTCCGGGGCGAACCTGTCCTCGTTGGTCATCTCCCGCTTGAACATCCAGCCCATGTGGGAGTGCCAGAAGCCCTTGGTCAGCGCCACCGCCGAGGTGCCGAACAGCCACGGCGAGTGCGGGTCGCCCTCGCGGTCGGAGAAGGCGTGGTGCCTGCGGTGGTCGGCGACCCAGGTGATCACCGGGCCCTGCACCGCCATCATCCCGGCGATGGCCAGGGCGTACTTCACGCCGCGGTTGGCCTTGAACGACCCGTGCGTGAAGTAGCGGTGGAAGCCGACCGTGACACCGAGGCCGCTGATCATCCAGAAGGCCACGGCCAGCGCGATGTCGACCGGTCCGATGCCCCAGCCCCAGAGCACTGGGATCGAAGCGATCAGCGCGGCCATCGGAATCAGGAGAAACGCGTACACGAGGGACGAACGCCCAGCGGACTGGGGCCCCGTCGTCAGCGGTTTGGGCCCGGATTCGGCCTTCGGAGGAGCAACACCCTCGGTTGCTGCTGTCATGCTCAATACCTCGAATGGCGTTGAGGAGGTGGGAAAACTGCGATCGGCGCCGGGCTGCACGGTCCCGCAACACCTCCACCCTACGGGACCGTAACCTACGCTAGCGTAAGTTCTTCGATGCCGAATCGTCACCCCCGCGCGGCAAATTCGCGGCGTGTCTTGCCCGTCCGGGCGTGTCCGGTTCGCCCTCGTTCACCCGAACAGAGTGATCGAGCACGCAACCCCGCCCCTGCGGTTCCCGTCCCACCTACGTGCGAAACCGCCCCGGAACCCGCGGCTCGGCGAGCCCGACGCCCTCCTGCCCCGACCGCCATGTCACGATGTCGGCCGGGCACCACCGCCTGTCGCCCCGGGCCGGTAAGCTCGGGCAGCGGTGCCGGGCGTCACAAGCCGGCACCGAGGGGCGACGACGCCCGATCCGCCGTGGTGTAAAGGCAGCACCTCGGATTTTGGTTCCGATGGTCCAGGTTCGAATCCTGGCGGCGGAGCGAGCGGTCCTCCCGGACTCGACGCGGCGCGCGGCGAGGCGCACCAGCCGGGAGGCGAGGTGAACAGGGGGTGTGCGCCGCTGCGCGACGACACGACCACCGTGCCCAAAGACCCGGTGACCACGCTGAGCGAGGTGTCCGACGCGTGGTTGGTGGGACGCGCACGCGAACTGAACGCGGTCGGCCAGCACAGCGACCCGGCCGGCCAGCGCAGCACGATCCGCGAAGCCGACAACCTGCTCGCCGAGGCGCAGCGCCGCGGTGAACCCAGGATCGTCGCTCAGCTCCTGAGGCACTGCGCTTCGATGCGGCTGGCCACGCCGGGCCTGGTGGACAGCGCCGACCCGCTGCTCGACGAACTCCTCCTGCACTCCCGCCGCCACGGCCTGGACGTGCTGCAGGCCGACGCGCGCGCCCTCCGCGGCCGCCGCGCGCTGCTGGGCGGCAGCGAGGACACCGCGCTGACCGAGATCGCCTACGGCCTGGCGATGCTCGACGAGGAACTGGTGCCCGACCGCACCCTCGGCCGCCGGTCCTGGGAGCGGCTGCTGGCCACCGCGCTGATCGACATCGGCCTGGTGCTCACCCAGCTCGGCGTCTACGAGATGGCCGACGAGGTGATGGCCCGCGCCCACCAGCGGATCCGCGAGAGCGGCGGCCCGCACGAGATCGCGGTGCACATGATCAACCGGTGCCGGATGCTGCTCGGCTGGGGACTGCGGCTGGAGCGCATCGGGCAGGACGAGGAAGCCGCCGCCCGCTTCGCCACCGCATCGGCCATCGCCGTGGCCGTCGAGGGCCCGTGGCGCGAGTCGCTGTTCCCCCGCGTCTCCGACCGCCCGGCCGCCGAGCAGATGCCGGTGCTCGGCGCCGCGCACGCGCTCGCCCAACCGCACGCCGAGCACATCGAGCGGCTGGAAATACTGCGCGACCTCGACCGCGCGATCCACCCGCGGGAGAAGATCATCGTGGCGATCGCCCTCTCCCGCTGCCTCACCCGCGCCAACCGCGGCGACCGCGCCGTGCAGGTGCTCTCCGAGACCAGGGCAGAACTGGACTCCGACACCTCGGAGCCGACGCTGCGCATCTCGCTGGCCCGCGAGTACGCCCACCTGACGGAGCTGGACAGCGCCGACGTGCACGAGGCGCTGCGCGAGTACGCGCTGGAGCTGGAGACCGAGCTGTGGACCATGCGCCAGGCGCGGCTGTCCACTCTGGTCACCAGGCTGGAGCACTCCCGGCTCAGCCACAAGCACGACGCGATCACCCGGCAGGCCCTGCAGGACCCGCTGACCGGCCTGTCCAACCGGCGCGCCCTCGACGACCGGCTGGAGGCGCTGCTCAACGAACCCGACGCCGATCCGCTCACGGTGGCGCTGGTCGACCTCGACGGGTTCAAGGGCGTCAACGACCGCTGCTCGCACGCGGAGGGCGACGACGTGCTGCGCATCGTCGCGCTGACCTTGCGCGACACGCTGCGCACCGACGACTTCGTCGCACGCTACGGCGGCGACGAGTTTGTCGTGCTCCTGCCGGGCGCGACGCTGGGCGCGGCCGAGGCCGCGTTGCAGCGCGCGGTCGAAGCGGTGGACCGCTTGCCCGCCGAGCACATCCACGGCGTCACGCTGTCGATCGGCGTCGTCGCGATGCGCCCGCAGGAGTCGGCGGCGCAGGTGCTGGCGCGCGCGGACGCCGCGATGTACCAGGCGAAGCGCGGCGGCGGCAACCGCGTGGCGGCGCTCGCCGGCGGGGCGATCCCGCCGCCGAACCATCCTTCCGAGGATCACTCCGTGTGGATCCCGCCGGACGCGCTCTAACCCGATCGAGTAGGCGACCTCGGGCGTCCCGAACCGGACAGGTCGACCGAAAGTGCTCACCGGCCGTCGCGCAGAGGAGTGGAACCGGTCACTGACGAGCCGTTCCGAAGATCACATTTGCCCAGCTCGGAACGCCTGTCGAAGCTCATCTCCCACCTGTTCAGCGGTACCATCGCACCCGCCGGAAGTCCCGCAGGGGCACTGGACCAGCAGCCGCGCCGGTCCGGTTACCCTTCACCCGCTTGGACGCAACAGGCACTGCCGGCCACCTCAAGCCGCACAGAGATCAAGGGAGAGCGCAGATGCTCCAGGGCGACACCGCCCCGCCCTCCTCCCGCCGCGCCGACGCACATCCTGACCCGGTCAGCACGATCGTGCTCGCCGCAGGCGAGGGCACCAGGATGCGATCGGCGACCCCGAAGGTGCTGCACCGGCTCGCGGGCAGACCGCTTGTCGAGCACGCCGTCCGGGCTGCGGCCGGAGTCGAACCCGATTCGCTGGTGGTCGTGCTGGGGCATGGTCGCGATGCGGTCGCCGAGCACCTCGACGGCGTGGCCGCGGCGCTCGACCTCCCGATCAGCACCGCCGTCCAGGAGCAGCAGCTGGGCACCGGGCACGCGGTGTCCTGCGGGCTCAGCGCCCTGCCGTCCGGGCTCACCGGCACGGTCCTGGTCAGCTACGGCGACGTGCCGCTGCTCGACGGCGAAGCGCTGCGCGGGCTGCTCGCCGAGCACACCGGTGCGGGCAACGCGGTCACCGTGCTCACCGCCGTGGTCGACGAGCCCACCGGCTACGGCCGGATCGTGCGCGACGCCGACGGCAACGTCACCGGAATCGTGGAGCAGAAGGACACCACCCCGGAGCAGGCGGAGATCACCGAGATCAACTCCGGTGTCTACGCCTTCGACGCCGAGGTGCTCGCCGACGCGCTCAAGCGGCTGTCCACCGACAACGCCCAGGGCGAGCTCTACCTGACCGACGTGCTGGCCATCGCGCGCGGCGACGGCCGCCCGGTGGGCGCGCTGGTGTGCGCCGACCAGTGGCTGGTGGAGGGCGTCAACGACCGGGTGCAGCTGTCCCGGCTCGGTGCCGAGCTCAACCGCCGCCTGCTGCTGCGCTGGATGCGCGCGGGCGTCACGATCACCGACCCCGCTTCGGTGTGGCTGGACTGCGACGTGGTGCTGGACCGCGACGTGCTGATCGAGCCGGGCGTGCAGCTGCGCGCCGGGACGACCGTCGGCGAGGGCGCCACCATCGGCCCGGACACCACGCTGACCGGCTGCACCGTGCACCCCGGCGCGTCCGTCGTGCGCACCCACGGCGAGGGCGCCGAGGTCGGACCGGGCGCGAGCGTCGGACCGTTCGCGTTCCTGCGCCCCGGCACCGAGCTCGCCGCGAAGGGCAAGATCGGCACCTTCGTGGAGACCAAGAACGCCCAGATCGGTGAGGGCACCAAGGTGCCGCACCTGACCTACGTCGGCGACGCGACGATCGGTGCGCGCACCAACATCGGCGCGGCCACGATCTTCGTCAACTACGACGGGGTGAACAAGCACCGCACCGTGATCGGGTCGCACGCCCGCACCGGCGCGGACAACACCTTCGTCGCCCCGGTCGAGATCGGCGACGGCGCCTACACCGCCGCCGGCTCGACGATCACCCAGGATGTCCCGCCGGGGGCGATGGCCGTCGCCCGCGGCAGGCAACGCAACGTCGAGGGCTGGGTGGCCAGGCGCCGCTCCGGCACCCCGGCGGACGAGGCCGCACAGCAGGCCTTGGCGAAGGAACCCACCACGAATCCGACGGAAGACGTCCAACGCCGGACGTCGAACGGGGAGGGACGATGACCGTGAGTGCCATGTCTGCGACGCCGAAGAAGAGCCTCAAGCTCTTCTCCGGCAGCAGCCACCCGGAACTTGCCGAGGAGGTGGCCAAGCAGCTCGACGTAACGGTCACGCCCCAGGCTGCCTACAAGTTCGCCAACGGCGAGATCTTCGTGCGCTACGACGAGTCGGTGCGCGGCTGCGACGCCTTCGTCATCCAGTCGCACTGCAACCCGCTCAACGACGCCATCATGGAACAGCTGATCATGGTGGACGCGCTCAAGCGGGCCAGCGCCAAGCGCATCACCGTGGTCATGCCGTTCTACGGCTACGCCCGGCAGGACAAGAAGCACAAGGGCCGCGAGCCGATCTCGGCGCGGTTGATCGCGGACCTGTTCAAGACCGCGGGCGCCGACCGCATCATGGCGATCGACCTGCACACCGACCAGATCCAGGGCTTCTTCGACGGTCCGGTGGACCACCTGATGGCGCAGAAGCTGCTGGCCAGCTACATCCGAGACACCTACACGGATGAGCAGATCACGGTGGTCTCCCCCGACTCCGGCCGCGTCCGGGTGGCGGAGAAGTGGGCCGACGACCTGGGTGGCACGCCGCTGGCGTTCATCCACAAGACCCGCGACCCCAGCAAGCCCAACCAGGTGGTCGCCAACCGCGTCGTCGGTGACGTCGAGGGCCGGCTGTGCGTGCTGGTCGACGACATGATCGACACCGGCGGCACGATCACCAAGGCCACCGAGCAGCTGCTGGCCGCCGGTGCCAAGGACGTGATCATCGCGGCGACGCACGCGGTGCTGTCCGGCCCGGCGGTGGAGCGCCTGTCCTCCTGCGGCGCGAAGGAGGTCGTGCTGACCAACACGCTGCCGATCCCGGAGGAGCGCCGCTTCCCGAACCTCACGGTCCTGTCGATCGCCCCGCTCGTCGCGGAAGCGATCCACCAGGTCTTCGAGGACGGCTCCGTAACGAGCCTCTTCGACGGCCGCGCCTGAGTCCCAGCGCACAACGGCCCCGGCCCCACTTCGGTGGGCCGGGGCCGTTGTCGTCGTCCCGGTGCGATTTCAATGGAAATCAGACGTCCGATTTCCATTGAAATCGCACCCTGCCCGCAACTTCCATTGAAATCGAAGACCTGATTTCAATGGAAGTTGCGGGCACCTCGGTGCGTCGTCGTCAGACGGTGGTGACGACCTCGGAGTAGTCGAGGCGCGGGAGGCGGTCGAACCAGGCGCCCTCGGCGGCCGGCTTTCCGATGTTGACCGCCACCAGGACCTGCTGCTTGCCGCCCGGGAAGAACTCCGCGTTGATGCCCGCCGCGTCGAAGCCGGTCATCGGGCCCGCCGCCAGACCCGCGGCGCGGACGCCGAGGATGAAGTAGGCGATCTGCAGCGACGCGTTGAGCTTCGCGTTCTTCTCGCGGAAGTCGTCGTCGGCGAAGATGTCCTTCGCGTTCGGGTTCGGCGGGAAGACCCGCGGCAGGTTCTCGTGGAAGTCGGTGTCGGCGGCCAGCAGCGCCACCAGCGGGGCCTTCTCGGACTTGCCCCGGTTGCCCTCCATCAAGTGCGGCAGCAGGCGCCGCTTGCCCTCGTCGGAGCGCACCAGCACGATCCGCAGCGGCTGCTGGTTCATCGACGTCGGGGCCCACTTGACCAGGTCGTAGATGGCCTGGACCTGCTCGTCGGACACCGGCTCGTCGGTGAACGCGTTCGCGGTGCGGGCCTCGCGGAACAGCAGGTCCTGCGCCTCGGTGCCGAGCACGAGCTGCGCCTGGTCGGTTGCGGTCATGGTGCTTCTCCATACGGGTTGGTTCGCGGTGGGCCCGCCTGCGGGCGGACCCACCCCACGACAACCATGTGAAGCTTCAAATATTCCCGCTGAGCCGCTCCCCGGCGAGTGGTCAGCGCGACACCCAGCTCACTCGGTGAAGATGCCGACCAGTTCGTTGAAGGCCACGCCGACGAACAGAGCCAGGCACAGCACCATCATCGTGTTCGACAGCCACCGCGACCGGTGCTCGGCGGGCATCATCGTCTTCGAGTTCAGCAGCACCAGCAGGGTTCCCGCCAGGAATGGCATGAACAGCGCGCCCAGCACGCCGTAGACCACGGTCAGCTGGAACGGCTTGCCCAGGAACAGCAGCAGCATCGGCGGGAAGGTCAGCCACAGCAGGTAGACCCGGTACGCCGTGCTGTTCATCCCGGCCTTGTGGTCGTAGTCGGCCGCGGTCTCCGGCGGCGCGTCCTTGGGCAGCCGCCAGGTGCGCCACCAGTCCGCGAACAGCAGGCTGACGCCGTTCCACACGCCGATCACCGAGCTGAACGCGACGGCGAAGAAGCCCACCAGGAACGGGATCCGCGCCCACTGCCCGTAGTCGGCGGCCAGCGTGTCGCTCAGCTGCAGCAGGCCCTTGTCGCCGCTGGTCAGGTCGTGCCCGAGCAGGATCTCGGCGCCGACCACCAGCATCGCGACCACGAAGATGCCGGTGGTGATGTAGCCGACCGCGTTGTCCGCGCGCATGAACGGCATCCAGCTCGGGGCCCGCCAGCCCTTGGCGAAGGTCCAGTAGCCGTAGGCGGCCATGGTGATCGTGCCGCCGACGCCGCCCATCAGCCCGAGGACGTAGGCCACCGAGCCCTCCGGCAGCGTCGGCACCAGGCCCGCGCCCAGCTCCAGCAGGTTCGGCCCGACCATGATCGCGGTGCCCACCACGGTCACGAACATGACGCCGACCAGCACCGTCATGATCTTCTCGAGCACCGCGTAGCGGCCGAACCAGACCAGCGCCAGCCCGAGCAGGCCGCAGATGATGCCCCACGCGCTGACCGGCAGCACCGGGAACAGCGCGTTCAGCGGCAGCGCCGAGGCCGACATCGCGGTGGCGCCGTAGACGAAGCCCCAGATCACGGTGTAGATGCCGAAGTAGCCGACCGCCCAGCGGCCCATGGTTCGCCAGCCGGCCAGCATGGTGCGCCCGGAGGCCAGGTGCCAGCGCCCCACGGCCTCGCCGAGCGCCAGCTTGAACAGGGTGCCCAGCACCACGGCCCAGAACAGGGCGTACCCGAAGCGGGAACCCGCGACGAGGGTGGCCACCAGGTCTCCGGCCCCGACACCGGTGGCCGCGGCCATGATGCCGGGACCGACCTGCTTGAGCCTGGCCTTCCAGGTCGGTTCGGGCGCGGTGGCACCCGAGGAGTTCACGTCAGCAGCAGACATGCCGGGGAAGTTAACCCGGAATTCCGGGAATTACCGATCCAGGCGACCGAACCGTGACGTCACCGCGCACCGCCGATACCCCACGCGGCCGGTCAGTAGCCGACGGTGAAGCGCTGCCGCTGGTGGGCGGGCTTTTCGAGCTCGTCGACGAACGCGATCGCGTAGTCGTCACCACCGATCGCGGAGTTCCCGTCGGCATCGGTCACCAGCACGTCCCCGCCGAGCCGGTAGGAACCGGTGCGCTCGCCGGGCGCGTAGGCGCCGAAGGTGCCCGCGGGGCTGAGGTAGAACCAGTCCACCCCGTCCGGGGCCTCGCGCAGCGCGGCCAGGACTTCGGCGTGCGCCCCGGCCTCCGGCTTGAACTCCGCCGGGAACTCCGGTGTGTCGATCACCCGCGGCCCGTCCTCGGACACCCGCAGGCTGCCCGCGCCACCGACCACACCGATCCGGGCGCCGTGCCGCTCCGCCGCGGCGAACAGGGTGGGCAGCGCGTCGAGCAGCTTCGTGCCGTCGGGCATCGGGCGGCCGGGGATCGCCACGACCACCGCGTCGGCGCCCGCCGTCACGTCGAGCACGAACTCCGCGTCGTGCAGCGAACCCGCCGCCTTCGGCTCCGGCAGCGATTCGGCGTTCCGCGCGATGCCGAGCACCTCGTGCCCGCGCCGCCTCGCTTCCGCACCGATCCGACCGCCCGCGTAACCGGTGGCGCCGAACAGAACCAGTCGCATCAAATCCTCCTAAAGTCCTGGTCAGCGACGATAACCAGTGGTTACCGGTGACTTCAAAGTACGCCGCGCACCTGGCGGTAACCATCGAGCTCAGCGAGCCGCCCGCGGCCGGCGGCCCCCGCCGGGTCACCCGTGCGAAAACGACTATGCGAGCACCGTTTAGACTGTTCGGGTTGCCTCGGCGAGGTCGGGACGTTCGCCCGGCGTGATCGGCGCGGTGGCACGGTGGCCGCCGACCATTTCGGTTGGCGCACTGATGTCGCTCATACCCCGGGGTGCCGTGTTTCGGCACCGCGTCGATTCGCTCCAGTAGCGCGCCCCACCGCCGCAGGCCAGCGACCAATTCACGTTCGCCCGACGTCATGAGGAGTGCACCACCGTGTCCGAGGTACGTATCGCCGTCGAACAGCGCACCGAGTTCGGCAAGGGTGCGGCCCGCCGCACCCGTCGCGCCGGCAAGATCCCCGCGGTCCTCTACGGCCACGGCTCCGACCCGAAGCACCTGTCCCTGCCGTCCGTGGAGTTCGCCCGCGCCATCCGCGAGAACGGGCACAACGCGGTCCTCACGCTCGACGTGACCGGCGGTGACAGCGAGCTCGCGCTGACCAAGACCATCACCACCCACCCGATCAAGAACTACATCGAGCACGTCGACCTGCTGCTGGTCAAGCGCGGCGAGAAGGTCACCGTCTCGGTGCCGGTCGTGCTCACCGGCGACGCCGGCCCGGGCGGCCTGGTCAGCCAGGAGACCACCGAGGTCGAGATCGAGGCCGAGGCCCTGAACATCCCGGAGCAGCTGGAGCTCTCCATCGCGGGCGCCGAGGTCGGCACCCAGCTGCACGCCTCCGACATCCAGCTGCCGGCCGGTTCGGCCCTGCAGTCGGACCCGGGCACCCTGATCGTCAACGTCACCGAGGCCGCCGCCGCGATGGCCGAGGAGCCCGCC